>DATJHY010000230.1:0-4629 GCA_035493635.1 Gemmatimonadaceae bacterium
GCCGCTCGAGACGCCATTGGTGGCGTCTCGAGCGGCTGTCACAAAGAAAGGTTCGTCCGGGCTCGTGGCGAGCGGCGTTGTCGCGCACGTGGGGCGATCGGTCACATCCGCTTCGTCTGCGTCAATCCGCGTTCCAACCGCCCGAGCTTTCCACGCCGCACCGATGGCGAAATGCACACGATGCTCTCGCCGGCTCGGCGGCGGCTAAGTTTTGTGGTGAATCGCGGCGCCCTCCGTTGGAATCATCGGACTCGAACCGTTCATGACAATCACCATTGAATACTGCACGATGTGAAGCTACGAGCCTCGGGCCGTCAGGCTGGCGGCCGAGATTCGTGAGCGGTTCCCGGAAGCTGAGATCCAGCTCGTGCCGTCGAGTGGTGGACGCTTCGAGGTCGTCGCCGACGGGGTCGCGGTGTTCGAAAAGTCGAAGGTCAAACGGCACGCCGCGCCCGGCGAGGTGGTTGGCCTGCTCGAGCAGCGGCGGCGCGGGTGACGCGAACCGCAGCGTGATGCGCAACGACCCGCCCGCGCGGACATGAGAATCGCGATCTCGACGGGCGGCGGCGACGCGCCCGGCCTCAACGCCGTAATCCGCGCCGCCGTGCTTTGCGCGATCAACCGCGGATGGGAGGTACTCGGAATCAAGCGCGGCTACGCGGGCCTCATGGGCGAAGACGAGGTGATTCCGCTGACGCGCGACTCGGTCCGTGGCATCGCACATCTGGGCGGAACGATCCTTCGTACGACCAACCGGGGGAACCCGTTCCACTATCCGCACCGCCAACCCGACGGCACGATGGTCGAAGCGGATCGGTCGGACGAACTGATCGCCAATGCGCGGCGCCTGGGGATCGACGCCCTCATCTCGATCGGCGGCGACGGGTCGCTCACCATCGCGAAGCTCCTCTGCGACAAAGGCATGAAGATCGTCGGCGTGCCCAAGACAATCGACAATGACGTCGCGGGGACGATCACGACGTTCGGGTTCGACACCGCCGTCAACACGGCCATCGAGGCGATCGACAAGCTGCACACCACGGCCGAATCCCACGACCGCGTGATCGTAATCGAGGTGATGGGCCGCGATGCCGGATTCATCGCTCTGCATGCAGGCGTTGCCGGAACCGCGGACGTAATACTCATTCCGGAAATTCCATACGACATCGCGAAAGTGTGCGAGAAGATCATGTCGCGTGATCGTGCGGGCCGGCATTTCTCGATCGTCGTCGTTGCCGAAGGCGCGTTCCCGAAAGGCGGCTCCGTATCGCTCGTCGGCGAGTCGCTGCCCGGGCAGGCGCGGCGGCTTGGGGGCGTCTGCGAGCCGATCGCGCGCGAGATTCAGCGCCTCACGGGCAAGGAGACACGGTCGCTCGTCCTCGGCCATCTGCAACGCGGCGGCATGCCGACCGGGTACGACCGGCTGCTCGCGACCCGCTTCGGCGGTGCCGCGGTGCGCGCCGTCGCCGCGGAGAAGTGGGGCCACATGGTCGCGCTCCAGTCGCCGCACATCGTGACCGTTCCAATCGAGGAGGCCCTTCGCGAACCCAAACGGGTCGACCCGAGCCACGATGTGGTACTCACCGCGCGCGAGACGGGTATCAGCTTTGGCGACTGACCAGCACGTTCGTGCGTCTTCCTGGCGTCCCCGCACGCGGACACCGGCTTCCAGTCCCAGGGACACACAAGGCCGGGAAATGTATACAGTGTTTCCTTTAAGTTGTTGCAATCGTTAGTCTTCCGTGCTTCAGACCTGTGAATTCGCATGGCACCGGCCCTGCCTTCCAGAGGGTCGCCGACCGGTTGACCGGCGGCACATGGAGGAGTGATGAAGCAGTTGGTCGTAGTGCTTGCGAGCGGGCTGGTTTTGTGGGCTGCCGAGCCGGCTATGGCTCAGCAGGCCAGGGACAGCGCAAAGAAGCGATCGGAGGTCCCAGCGACCGCCCGACCGCCGCGTGGGATGTGCCGCATCTGGATCGACGGCGTTCCCCCCGCACAGCAGCCTGCAGCGACCGATTGCCAGACGGCGGTCAAGAATCGCCCGTCGAACGGACGCGTTATCTTCGGCGACGACTTCACGGACACCAACAAGGCCAAGGGCGTCGACAGCGCCAAGCTCCCGCCCACGGCAAAAGGCTTCACGAACGTGAAACCGCCGCCGGTCCTTCCCAAGCGCCCGCCGGAGTGATCGCGTGATCACACGGCTGGCGGCGGTCTCCTCCTTGCTCTACGCGCCAGCGTGATCCGCTCCGTTCACGATCCATACATCCCCGAGCACGATCCGTTCGTCCAGTCGGAGCCGCCGACGGGACGCGTGATCGTCATTGCGCCAACGCGCGCGGCCTGCGAGACGATCGAGCTCGCGGTGCAATTGCACATCGAGACCTTTCTCGAGCGGAGCTACGGCGCGCGGGTGCGCGAGCTCGCGGCGTCGCGGCGCGGCTTCGGAATCGTCGCCGGCACGGGCACCGGTAAGACCCTCGCGATCCGGCCGATCTCGGAGGAAATCCTCGGCACCACTGAGCTGAAAGTGGGCGTCGTGAATCGCGAGCGCGAAGCTACGCCTGAAACGCCGACCTGGAACGTCATCATCGTCACCACCGGGATCGCGCGACGCTGGTTCGAGGAGGGCGACATCCTCGCCACCGACACGATCATCGTCGACGAGATCCATCAGACGTCGGCGGAGCTCGAGTTGTGCCTGGCGCTGGGCAAGCGAGTGGGATGCCGCTTCGTGTGGTTGTCGGCCACGGTGAATCCGTCGTTCTACGCCAAGTACCTCGATTCGGCGGATGTGCTGGAGGTCTACGACTTCGATCCGAACAAGGCGGCGCAGGTCCGCGTGGTGAACAAGGGCCCGCTCGAGTTCCTCGACGACGCCTTTTTGCGACAGCTCGCAAAACAGAAGCGCGGCGTCGCGCTGTTCGTGCCGACACGCCGCGGAGTGGAGGATGCAGCCGAACACGTGCGGCGTCTCTCGCCGCGTGTCAACACGGCGTTCTACCACGGCGGCGAGCCGATACGCACGATCCGGCCCTTCCTCGAGGGCGGCGAGCAGAAACCGTTCTTTCTTGCCATGACCGCGGCGGGCCAGAGCGCGCTCAACGTGCGTGGGCTCGACACGGTGATCATCGACGACGTGAAGTTCTTCAACGCGATCGATCGCGGCCGCAACGTGCTGACACAGGAGCACCTCGGCGCGAACGAGATCCTGCAGATGGCCGGGCGCGTGCACGGGCGCGTGGAGAACGGCCGCGTCTTCATCCTGTCGGACCGCGACATCCAGTTTTCGCAGCTGCAGCCCACGGAACCGGAGTTCCAGCTCGCCGGCGACTCGGAGCGCGTCGCGATCACGTGCGCCGCGCTCGGCGTGCGGGCGGACGAGCTCGAGCTGCCGGTTCCGCTCGATCGAGTAGCCTACCGCCAGGCGCTCGAGCTGCTGGAGGAGCGCGGTATCGTCGAGCGCGGGCGGCTCACGTCCTACGGCCGCCTCGTGGAAGCGATGCCTGTCGAGCGCGCGTGGGCGGAGCTGCTCGTGCACGCCGACGACGAGCTGATCCCGCAGCTCGCGGTCATGGCCTCGATCGAGTCGCTGCACCGAATGACGCGCGACGAGCGGGATCTGGATGGACTGATCGTTCCAGGGAGCGATCATCTCACGGCGTACAATCTCTACGCCGAGGCGTATCAGTACGCCGGTCGCATGGGGACAGTGTACGGTCTGCCGCGGCACGTGTTCGACGAGGAGCGCATCGAGCGGTGGGCGGAACGACGGGGCGCGCTGGTCAAGTCGATCGAGGATGCGGCGCTCGGCATGGCGAGCGTGTACCGCGCGGTGGAACTGCCACTTCCGTCGAGCATGCCCAACGCCGGCGAGTCGACGCTGCGCGCATTTCAGACTCTGCTCGCGGGCTACATGCCGTTCACGCTCGTGATCGACGAGCAAACGGCGTGGGGAGACGAGGCTCGCGTCTCCAAGACGAGCGTGTGCGGAAGCTGGGGCCCGATCGCCGGCGAGCTGCGTTACTTCGCCGACAAGTTCGGCAACCCGCGCGCGTCGATCGAAGGCACGCAGATCCCGTACGACGTCATTCGGCCGTTCGCGACGGTCACGGAAGGCGAGATCGTGTACTCCGCCGACAGCCGCCGCGCGCCGCTGGTGATTCGGCGGCGCGTCGAGTATCACGGCTTCGAGCTGGAGCGCGAGATCGAGCCCATCGACGAGTTCCCCCCTGAACACGCCGATCGCGCACGGCACGCGCTCGCCGAGGCGCTGGCCCGCGGCGAAGCCAGGCATCCGGGCGCGCGTCGAAACCAGGAAGCGATCGACGCCGTTCGCGAGACCTATCGCCGCTCGGGCGGGACGACGCCGCGACTGAACTTCGCCGATCTGGTGTCGCTGTACGAGCAACAACTCGCCGGCGTCGGTTCGATGACGGATTTTCGCCGTGTGCATCTCGACGTCGACGCCGACCGGATCGTCCCGCGCGAAGTCCGCGAGCGATACGCCGCGCTCCCGTCGACGGTCTCAATCCGCGGCCGCGAGGTGGAGATTCACTACGACGTGGAAGAAGGAGAGAACGGCGCGCCGCTCGGCGTGGCGCGACTGCGCATCCCGGAAAAGCTCGC
>DATJHY010000231.1:0-14991 GCA_035493635.1 Gemmatimonadaceae bacterium
AGCGCATCTCCCCAAAACAACGTGAGCAGCGCAGCCGGCGCAAGGAATACACCGAAGGGGACCAGCGGTGCCTCGAATGGTGTCGAACCGAGTGCAAGCTCTGTCTGCTCGCGCGCATGCCCGCGTCGCACGAGTACGACCGGAAGTACGACGCCGGCGAACGAGATCGCACCGAGGGTGGCGCCGAGGAAGATCGTGATCAGCGCGCGCGTCGGACCTACCGCGGCGCCCACGAACGCCATCAACGTCACATCGCCCAGCCCCATCGCCTCGCGCTTCGTCACCACTTCGCCGAGCCAGCCAACGATTGCAATCATCCCCGCGCCCGCACACGCGCCTACAAGTGCGTCGTACGGCGTGGCGAACACCTGGGTTTCGCCGCGGAAAAAGGCAATCACCGCCGTCGCGAGCGCGAAGACAAGGCCAAAGAGCGTGAAGCCGTCCGGAATCAGATAGTGCTTCGCGTCCGTCGTCGCGACGCCCAGCAACACGGTGCCGAACACGGCGACGCGGAACGCCGTGAACGAGGGGCCGAAGTACTGCACGGAGAGCATCCAGCCGAGGCCTACCACCAGCTCGATGATCGGGTACATCACCGAGATCCGTTCATCGCAACAGCGACAGCGGCCGCGCAGCGCGAGCCAGCTCACGATCGGCACGTTCTCGAACCACGCGAGCTGATTCCCGCACTGCGGGCATCGCGAACGTGGGCGCAGCACCGACTTTTCGCGCGGCCAGCGCACGATACACACGTTCAGAAAGGAGCCGATGCACGCTCCGATGATGAACGCGTAGAGTTGTGCGAACACGGAGGAATCCAGAATCATCTCCGACGAAGCTCGTATAGAAGAATACCCGCTGCGACAGCCACATTCAGCGACTCGACTGCCTCGCCAATCGGCAGCGATACCAGCCGGTCCGCACGCGCCCTCGACTGCGTGGACAACCCAGCGCCTTCGTTGCCGACGACGAGCGCCAGGCGGGTTGCTCGTTCGAAACCGCCGAGGGGCTCGCCCGCCGCGTCGGCCGCCCAGATCGCTAGCCCTCGATCCGAGCGGAACGCGTCGAGCTCGTCCCAGGTAATAGACAGGCAGGTGTGGTGGAAGTGTCCGCCCATCCCGCTACGGACGACTTTAGCGTTCCAGAGGTCAACCGTCCCGGGCAGGGCCAGTGTGGCCGTGACGCCGAGCGCGGCCGCAGTGCGCACGATTGTACCTACATTGCCCGGGTCCTGCACACCATCGAGGACCAGGAGCAAAAAACTGTCGCCATTGGGAAGCCCGGCGAGCCTCCGATCCGGAACGACCCCCACAGCCAGGATTCCCTGTGGAGTTTCGGTCTCGGCAGCCGTTTCGAAATCGCGTTCGCTGACGTCTTCGAACGGCACTGCGCGGCTCGCGATCTCGCTTCGAATCGTGTCGGCTCGCGGATTGCCGTCGAATTGCGGGCCGATGAGCACGCCGCGAACTTGGAGGGACGAGCGCAGCAGTTCCTCGACGGTTCGGGCTCCTTCGGCCACGAACAGCTGGTGTCGCTCACGTGCTTTCCGACGCCGGAGGTCGCGAGCGAGGGTTAGAAGCTTCATCGGGAATATGTCTTGCCTTTCGGCTCCGCCGAATCCTTCAGTCGGATAGGGATAGCTAACATGAGACGACTCGTTGCGTTTGCGGCAATGACCGCGATAGCCGGCACTTCGGCCGCGTGCGGCATTTCGCAGCAGCAGGAAGTTCAGCTCGGCGCGGAGCAAGCACAGCAGGTTAACGCACAGTTGCCGATCATTCAGGACTACGCGATTAACCGCTACCTGAACGCCCTCGGCGACTCACTCGCCCGCGTGACTTCGCGTGCCGATCTGGAATGGCACTTTTACATGGTGAACACGAACGAGTTCAACGCGTTCGCGCTGCCCGGCGGGTATGTGTACGTCAACCGGGGCGTCGCCGAGCGGTCGGACCGGATGGACCAGTTCGCGTCCGTGATCGCCCACGAAATTGGACACGTGGTGCTGCGCCACTCGGTCAAACAGATGGAGCAGATGCAGGGCGCCAACCTGGGCGCGGGGGTGCTCTGCGCGCTCACGAGTGTCTGCAATTCGGGGCTCGGGCAGGCGGGCATCCAGGTAGCCGGCAGCGCGATCTTCGCCAAGTTCAGCCGGGAAGACGAAGCGCAGGCCGACGCCGCGGGCGTCGACGAGCTCGTCCGGGCGGGCATCAATCCGAACGGCATGCCGGAGATGTTCCAGAAGCTGCTCGCCGAGCGGCAATCGCAGCCCGGGGTGCTGGACTCCTGGTTCTCCGATCACCCGCTCGAGGAGAGCCGGATCCAGGACACCCAGAATCAGATCGCGAAGATCAATCCATCGATCATCCGGACGCTGACGAGCGACTCGCGCGCATTCCAGGATTTCAAGGCGCGCGTGCGCAGCCAGCCCGCGCCGCCAGCCACGCGGAGCCGCTGATCGTTTCATTGCAAATCGAGTCTGACCCCAATCAGCGAACGCTAATTGGGGTCAGACTCGATTTAGAGTATCGTCACTCGACGCGGATCGGCACGCGCGAAGGTCGCTTCGCAGGAGTTCGCGCTCACTGCAACCGCGCCACCACTCCTCGCACCAACGATGCGAACCGCGTCGCCGCCCGCGCGGTCGTCTCGAGGACCTCGTCGTGCGTGATTGGCGTCGCCGTGAGTCCGCACGCCAGGTTGGTGATGCAGCTGATGCCGAGCACGCGCATTCCGATTGCGCGTGCCACGATCACTTCCGGCACAGTGGACATCCCGACCGCGTCGGCGCCGAGGAACTCGAGCATTCGCACCTCGGCCGGCGTTTCATAGGCCGGCCCGAGAAGCGCGGCGTAAACCCCTTCCCGGAGCAGAATCCCCTGCTCTGCCGCCACTGTTCTCGCGATCGAAGCCGTCGCGCTGTCGTACGGCTCCGACATGTCCGGGAACCTCAGGTCTCCGTCCTCGGCCTGGCCAAAAAGCGGATTGCGAAACATGAGATTGATGTGATCGCGAATGAGCATGAGCTCGCCCGGCTGCCACAGCCGATTGATCCCTCCTGCCGCATTCGACACGATCAGCGTCTTGGCGCCGAGCGCGTGGGCGACGCGCGGCGGAAAGGCGGCGAGTCGAACGTCGTGACCCTCGTACGCGTGGAATCGCCCCGCAAATGCGATCACCGGCTTGTCGCACAGCGTTCCGACGATCAACTCGCCGGCGTGACCGGCAACGGTGGCCGGAGGAAAGCCCGGCACCTCGCGATACGGAATTCGAGCCCGCGCCTCGATCTCGTGCGCCAGTTGCCCAAGCCCCGAGCCGAGGATGATCGCGATGGTCGGCGTCAGGCCGCCTGCTCGCGATCGGATCACGTCCGCGGCAGCGCGTGCTTCCGTCGCGCCGAACGGCGTCACGCGGCCTCGCCCGATCGAAGCAGCGCGATGTCGCGTCGCGCGCCGTCGAGGAGCCGCTGACGTTCTTCCCAGGGCAGAAACGCGCTGCTGAATCCGTTCAGCGCAATCTCGGCGAGCTCGTCGAAGGTGAAGCCAAGCCCACTCGCCGCGTGCAGATACTCATCGGTCAGCGTCGTGCCGCTCATCAACCGATTGTCCGTATTGAGCACCACGTTCATTCCGCGATCGAAATATCTGCGCAACGGGTGTTCCTGGTACGACTCGACGGCGCGCGTCTGCACGTTGCTCGTCAAGCAGATCTCGAGCGCGATCCGCCGGTCGTTCACGTACTGCATCAAGGATTCGTCTTCGTAGAGACGCGTCGCGTGCCCGATGCGATGCGCGCCGCAGACGTGCACCGCCTCTCGCACGTACGATGCGTCGGCGCCCTCGCCGGCGTGGCAGGTGCACGCGAGGTCGTGCTCGCGAGCGTACGCGAACGCCGGCGCGTGCACGGAGGCGGGATTGCCGAGCTCTCCCCCAGCCAGGTCGAATCCGACGACCCCACGGTGCCGATACGCCACCGCCAGGCGCGCCAACTCCAGCGTCGCCTCGGGCGTGAGATGGCGGAGTCCGCAGACGATGACTCGCGCGGTCGTACCACCCTCGCGCTCCGCGCGCTCCAGCCCGCGCAGCGGTGCCTCCACGGCTTCGCCGAGCGAGAGCCCATGCCGCGTGTTGAGCACCGGGGCGTATCGCACCTCGAGGTAGCGAACGCCGTCGCGCGCCGCGTCGATCGACAGCTCGTAGGCGATGCGCTCGAGCGCGGCGCCCGTCTGCATCACGCCCAACGTGACGTCGAAGCGCGACAGATAATCCTCGAGGCTTCGCGCGTCGTCGACACGCATGTACTCGCGCAGCGCCTCCGCGTCGTCGCGCGGGACCGGCTGGCGGTACTCGCGGGCGAGCTCCAGAAGCGTTTCCGGTCGCACCGAGCCGTCGAGATGGCAGTGCAGCTCCGCCTTGGGCAGACGGCGCAGCAACTCCGAATGGATGATCGGCATCGTGCTCAATGCGACGCGTCGTCCTCGCTCGCGCGGTCGCGCCTGGCGACCAGGCGAAGGATCGATCCGGCGCTCATCGGTGCCGCGGCATCGAGTGGCAAGCCGCGGCTGTCGACGATCGACCGGCCGCCGGCGTTCACTTCGCTTGCGGCGTCGGCGCTCCAAGCGCGCACGGCGTCGAGGGCCGTCGCGCCGGCGGGGACTTCGACCCGCGTCGCGTTCACGAAGACAGGAATGGTCGACTGGTTCACCGGGGACTCATGAGGACTTGGCCGATCGCGGAAGCCGGGATGATCCGCCAGTTTGGATGAAAATAATCGGCCGGGATCAACGCGCCCTTGCTTCGCACGGCGTCGATCAGCAGGTCGCGTATCTCCGCCTGGCCATCGTACACGACCGGCGCACCCTGGAGCATCGCGAAGCCGCCGCCGCCGCCCTGGCGATAGTTGTTGAGCGCCATCGTGAACGTATCGGTCGGTGCCACCGGCCGACCCTGGTACGTGAGGGTGGTGATGCGGTCGCCGAGCGGCCGCGAGACGTCGATCGTGTAGTCCACGCCGGCAACGATGTCGTAGTTGTAACCTGGAATCGTCGGATCCACTCCGATCGATCCGTCGTCGCGGCGGCGGAAGTAGCGCGCGCTTTGCTCCAGATACTCTCGAAGCTCCGCCCCGGAAATGCGAATGGCGCGCAGCGTGTTGTCATACGGATACAGCGCCGAGAGCCGCGCGACGGTGATCGGTCCGGCGGCGAGCGAGGCGTCGAGCGAATACGCCGGCGTGGAGGCGAGCTGGGAGCCCGATGCGCGCCGCTCCACCTCGAGGATGAAATCGATCAGCGGAGTATCGACCACGCGTGCCGAGTCTGCGCGCCACGCGACGGGCGTCGTGCCGATCGGCGCCGAGGCGTAGCGCAGGGTGGCGCGATGGCCTTCCTGCGTCACGGCCATGATCTGCGGACTCTCGCGGTGACGCGCCGCCTGAACGATCGAGCTGCGCCTCGAGATCACCCTCCAGCGGCCATTCTGACGTGTCAGACCCAGGTGCGCCACGGCAACGCTCGTCGCCCAGTTCTTCGGCTGCATGAGGAGCGTCGAGCCGATCACGGTATCGGCCATCTGCTTGTGCGAGTGGCCGTACACCACGAGATCGATCCCCGGCACCTCGTGCGCCAGGCGCGCCGCAACGTTGTCACTGCCGATCCCCGTCGCCGTGGTGTCGTACGCCGACGGCTCGTTGAGACCCGAATGCACGACCGCGATGACGACCGCCGCTCCCGCGTTGCGCGCGTCGCGCACCGCGGCTCGCACGTCGGGAACGATGTCGCGAATCACGACCTGGCCGGCAAGGTTGTCGCGGTCCCAGATCATCGAGCCGGGCGTCGTCGCGCCCACGATCGCGACCTTGATGCCGTGCCGCGTCGACACCGCCCAACTCGCAAACCGCGGACTGCCGTCCGGGCGTCGGGCATTTGCGGCGAGCATCGTGAATTCGGCCTGGCGCATGGCGCGCGTGAGCGCGGCCAGCCCGTAGTTGAACTCGTGGTTTCCGATCGTGACCGCGTCATATTGGATGACGTTCATCGCCGCAATGATCGGATTCGGCATCGTCGTATCGACCCGCGCGGCGACGTACGCCATCGGGTTGCCCTGCAGAAAGTCGCCGGCGTCCACGACGATCGGCAGCACCGGCGAGACCTTGCGGAGGGAATCGATGATCGTCGCCGCGCGCGCGAGGCCGCGAACCGAATCAGGCGCGTCCGCGTAGTAGTCCCAGCCGCGGACGCGGCCGTGGACGTCCGTCGTTGCGGCCACGACCAGGTCCACCGGCGCGGTCGATGGCAGCAGGGTCACGGAGGTGCACGTCGACGCGGCGAGCGCGCCGATCGCGAGCGGGCTTCGAAATCGCATGTCCGGAAGCTAGCGTCCGCTCAGGACTGGATACCAGATTGTCGGCGTGAAGCCACTCATCATCGGCATCGCCGGGGGCACGGGATCGGGCAAATCGACTGTCGCCCGAAACGTCGCGCAGGCACTTCACACCGAATCGGTCGCGTTCATCGACATGGACGCGTACTACCTCAACTTCTCGCACCTGCCTCTCGCGGAGCGTCGGGCCATCAACTGGGACCATCCCGACGCCTTCGACTGGCCATTGCTCACCCAACAGCTCGAGCGGCTGGCCGTGGGTGAATCAGTCGAGAAGCCGGTCTACGATTTCGTGAATCACGTCCGGACCCAGCAAACCGTCGTGGTGCCGCCGGCGCACGTGGTGGTCGTGGACGGCATTCTGCTGTTCAGCGACGCCCGCGTTCGCGAGTTGTGCGAGGTGAAGGTGTTCGTCGACGCCGATCCCGACATTCGGCTGATCCGGCGCATCCGCCGTGACACGGCCAAGCGCGGACGCTCGCTCACCGAGGTCCTCGACCAGTACCTGAGCACCGTGCAGCCGATGCACCTCCAGTTCGTCGAGCCCACCAAGCGCTACGCCGACGTCATCGTACCGCGCGGTGGCCACAACGCGATCGCGATCGAGATGATCGTCGCCAAGATCCAGCGGCGGTTGGCCGCGATGCCTCAGAACGGCGCGTGAGCTCAGCCGACCGCACGCGCCGCGTCGCCGCGATCGACATCGGCTCGAACTCGGTCCGCCAGATCGTCGCCGACGTCTCGCCCGACGGGGCGATCACGGTCGTCGACGAGATGAAAGCGGCGCCGCGTCTCGCCGCCGGCCTCGCCGAACATGGCGTTCTCGCGGAGGAATCCATGCGCGCGGCGATCGAAGCCGTCGAGCGCATGGCAACGCTCGCCCGCCAGCTCGGCGCCGAGCGAATCGATGTCGTGGCGACGAGCGCCGTGCGTGATGCCGCGAACGCGGACACGTTCGTCGGCGATGTCGAACGCGTGACCGGACGGCCGGTGCGCGTGCTCGACGGGAGGGAGGAAGCGCGGCTCAGCTTCCGAAGCGCCGCGGCGCACTTCGACCTGGGCACTGGGCGGGCCGTCATACTGGATATTGGCGGAGGCTCGCTCGAGCTCGCGCTCAGCGCCGATGGTGTCGTAGAGCATCTGATGTCGCTGCCGTTCGGCGCGATCCGGCTCACCGAGGAATTCTTCGCCAAGGGAATCACGTCGCGCCGCGTGCGTCGTCTGCGGCGGGCCGTGCGAGAACGGATCCGCGAGCACTTGTCGCGCCGCGATTGGCACGGCGCGCAGCTCATCGGCTCCGGCGGGACGTTCACCAACCTCGCCGGGATCTACCTCGCGCGCGAAGGCGTCGTGACCGCGCCCAGCGTTCACGGCACCCGCGTGCCGCGGTCCGACCTGAAGCACATCCTCGACCGCCTCGTCGAGATGTCGCCGGAGCGGCGGCGCGAGGTGCCGGGGCTGAACCCGGAGCGGGCCGACATCATCATCGCCGGAATCGCCGTCGCCGTGGAGGTGCTCCGGCGGCTCGACGCGCGCGACGTCGTCGTGTCGCGGTATGGCATTCGCGAAGGCCTGTTGCTCGAGGCGGCGCGCGTCGCGCCGACAGCCGTGGACGCGGGCGACGCGCGCGCGCGCTCGGTTCGCGAGCTGGCGCTCAAGTGTCGCGTCGAACAGCCGCACTCCTCACACGTACAGCATCTCGCGCTCGCGCTGTTCGACGCGCTCGGCGAACGCCTCGGCTGCGCGCCGGAGGATCGCCAGACGCTCGCCGACGCGGCGCTCCTCCACGACTCCGGCTACCACATCAGCCACGAGCGGCACCACAAGCACACGTACCATCTCGTGCTGCATGCCGACCTCCTGGGCATGGAGCCAACCGAACAAGTCGTGATCGCCAATGTGGCGCGCTACCACAGAGGGTCGCCGCCCAAGCGGTCGCACTCGAACTTCGGCGCGCTCGACAAGACCTCGCGTCGCCGGATTCGCCGCCTCGCCGCCCTGCTCCGCGTGGCCGACGGATTCGATCGTGGGCACGCGTGCGCCGTCGGCACGGTGCGCGTACGCTGGACGCAGCGCGCGATCAAGCTGACACCGGTGCCGTCCGATCCGAGTGCGAGCGTTCGACTGGAGGTGTGGGGCGCGAGCAGAAAGGCGGATCTCCTGGCCAAGCTCGCGCGACTGCCGGTGGAGGTCGTGGAGCCGGAAGCCGTGTCGGCGTAGAGACGGCGAACGGCAAGGGGCGGCACGGCTGTCGGGCTGGCTTCGTGGCGGGTGGCTGCCGTCGGCGCGCCACCCGACGACGGACGGCAGACTTCCGACTTCCGACATCAGACAACGGCGGTAGCTGGGAACACCAGGCGTTGCACGGTACCGCTCGACGTCAAACGCCGTTGTCTGGCGTCACAGTCTGCCGTCTGATGTCGGATGTCGGCCGTCTGTCGTCGGGCCCGTCTTGACCTCTCCCCAGCATTTCGGGTCAGCCCTGATTTTCGATCGCCCGCACGGGGCTAGAACCGCATCACCCTCGCCAACGCCCAGTACATCAGCGCGGCCATGATCGCGGAGGCGGGTATCGTCAGCAGCCACGCCCACACGATCCGTCCCGCGATGCCCCACCGCACCGCTGACGTTCGCTGCGTCGCGCCAACGCCGACGATCGAGCCGGTGATGGTGTGGGTCGTGCTCACCGGAATCCCGAAATGCGTCGCGAGCATGATCGCGGCCGCGCCGCCGGTCTCGGCGCAAAAGCCGCTCACCGGTCGCAGCTTGGTGATTCGCTGGCCCATCGTGTGGACGATGCGCCACCCGCCGAAGAGCGTCCCGAGCGAGATCGCCGAGTAGGCGCCGATCTCCAGCCAATGAGGAATGGTCTTGTTGTCGGGCAGGTAGAGCGCGTGCAACCAGCCGGGCTGATTGGCGAACGCGCCGTTCACCGAGACGAGCAGGCCGACCACGACACCCATCGTCTTCTGCGCGTCGTTGCCGCCGTGCGAGTACGACAGCAGCGCCGAGCTGAGTAGCTGTGCCGGCCGGTACACGCGATCGACGCGGGCGGCGGAGAGACGGTGGAAGATCCAGAACACGGCGACCATCAGCAGGTATCCGGCGAGCATGCCCACGACTGGCGAGATCACGATGAAGGAGAGCGTCTGCGTCCACTTCGTGCCCCACGTGATCGCCGCCAACCCGCCCCGTGCCACGGCCGCCCCCGCGTAGCCGCCAATGAGCGCGTGCGACGAGCTGGAGGGGATGCCGCTGTACCAGGTGATGATGTTCCAGACGATCGCGCCGAGGAGACCGCCGAGGATCACGTTGGGGTTGACGATGCTCTGCTCGATCATTCCGCCGCCGACTGCCTTGGCCACGGCAAGCGAGCCGGTGAAGGCGGCGGCAAAGTTGAACACGGCCGCCCAGATCACCGCGGCCAGCGGGCTCAGAACACGCGTGCCCACGATCGTGGCGATCGAATTCGCCGAGTCGTGGAAGCCGTTGCTGAAATCGAAGATGAACGCGATCAGGACGATCGCGACGACGTAGGCGATCACCGGGGGCGTGCCGTCACGCGTTCTTGAGCGAGATGCTTTGCAGTACCTGAGCGACACCCATGCAGCTGTCGATCGCGCCCTCGAGGGTGTCGTACATCTCCTTCCATTTCAGCACCTCGAGGGGATTCGGGTTTCCCGCGAACAGCGCTCCGACCGCCTCCTGGTAGATCGCGTCGCCCTCCTCCTCGAGGTGTTTGATGAGCGCGACGTGCTGGTTCACGGCGGGCGGCTGTCGCATCTCGGCGACGGCCGCCTGAATCTCGTTGGCCGCCCGGCACAGCACGCCCGTGAGCTGTTTCGCCGGCGGCAGGACCTGCGTGATGTGCAGCATCTCGAAGCGCCGCGCCGCACCGTCGAGCAGGTCGATCACGTCATCCAGGCGCGAGGCCAGCGTGTGGATGTCCTCGCGATCGATCGGGGTGATGAAGCTCTTGTCGATTCGCTGATTGACCGTCGCGGTCAGCAGGTCGGCCTTGTGCTCGATGTCCTTGATCGCCTTGACGTGCTCGTTGCCGTGCTGAATATCGCCGAACAGGTTGTCGAGCATCTTGGCCGTGGTGGCGAGGTGCCCCGCCAACTGGTCGAAGAGGCTGAAGAACTGGTCGTCACGAGGCAGTAGACGGCCGAGCATAGGGCTCCCGGTAGCGGCGCGCTCGGACTTCGCGCGCACATGGGTGGTCGTGGACGAAGATACCGGCTTCGGGAGACCAGGCAAAGTGCGGACTGCTCGTGGCTCGCCCGTCTGCCCACTCTCTCAGGCCGGTACCAGAAGCTCCTGCGTCCTGATCTGGTTTCGCTCCGAGACCAACCGTGGGTTCTCGAAGATCTTGATCAGGAGCATGCCGGCCACGAATCCGCCAATGTGCGCCCACACCGCCACGCCACTCGACACGCTTGCGTTGACAGGCGTCGCGTAGGCGTTGAGGACCTGCAGCGCGAACCAGTACACGAGCACGATCCAAGCCGGGATTCTGAAGACTTTGAAGAAGATCACGAAGATGAACAGCATGTGCACGCGCACGCGCGGGTACAGCACCAGATACGCGCCCATCACCCCGGAGATCGCGCCTGAGGCGCCCACGGTGGGAATCGGCGACGCGGGCTGCATCAAAACGTGCGTACCGGCTGCGATCAGCCCGCACAGCAGATAGAACACGAGGAACCGCGCCGGCCCCATGCTGTCCTCGATGTTGTTGCCGAACACCCAGAAGAAGACCGCGTTCATCAGGATGTGGCTCCAACCGCCGTGCAGGAACATCGACGTGATCGGCGTGAAGACGTTGATCGCGTCCCGGTCGACGACGCAGGCCAACTGACCCGGCACGATCCAGAAACCCGCGCCAACGCGCGCGCGATGTGTGAGCTCGCCCGGCACCATCCCCAGGTTGCACACGCTCTTCGCCAACTCGAGGTCGCTCCCCGGCAGTCCACCGCCCTGCACCAGAAACCATACCGCGAACATGGTCCCCAGGATCAGCCAGGTCATGATCGGCGTACGAAGCGTCGGGTTCTCGTCCGAGATCGGAATCATGCGCGAAAGGGCAAGTCGTTCAGTGACGCTCTGACAGGTCAGCCAACACGAAGGATCGCAAGGACCGCCGCATCCTGCCAACTTGGCGCAGAAACTCGGTCCCTCTCTTGCCTTCCTCCCTCCCGATCATGGCACCCGGTTCGCTGGGCTGCCCAACACCGACACTTTGAGGAAACAATGGCCGACAAAGTCATTGGTATCGATCTCGGGACGACGAACTCGGTCGTCGCGGTCATGGAAGGCGGCGATCCGATCGTGATCCCGAACGCCGAGGGCGGTCGCACGACTCCGTCCGTCGTCGGCTTCACGAAGGACGGCGAGCGCCTGGTCGGCCAGGTTGCCAAGCGCCAGGCCGTCACCAACCCGCAAAACACCGTCTTCTCGATCAAGCGATTCATGGGCCGCCGGATCAGCGAGGTGCAAAACGAGATCAAGCGCGTCCCCTACAAGGTCGTGTCCGGCCAGAGCGACGTGGCTGCCGTCGAGGTCCAGGGCAAGCGCTATACGCCCCCGGAAATCTCGGCGATGATTCTCCAGAAGATGCGGCAGACGGCCGAAGACTACCTCGGCCAAACCGTCTCCAAAGCGGTCGTCACCGTTCCAGCCTACTTCAACGACGCCCAGCGTCAGGCAACCAAGGATGCCGGCAAGATCGCCGGCCTCGACGTTCTCCGCATCATCAACGAGCCCACCGCAGCCGCGCTCGCCTACGGACTGGACAAAAAGAAGGATGAAAAGGTCGCCGTGTTCGACCTCGGCGGCGGCACCTACGACATCTCGGTCCTCGAGCTGTACGACGTCGAAGGGTCCCGCCAGTTCGAGGTCAAGTCGACCAACGGCGACACCCACCTCGGCGGCGACGACTTCGACCAGCGGGTCATCGACTGGATCGTCGGCGAGTTCAAGCGCGACCAGGGCATCGACCTCTCCAAGGATCCAATGGCGCTTCAGCGCCTGAAGGAGGCGGCCGAAAAGGCCAAGATGGAGCTGTCGAGCACGATGACCACGGACATCAATCTTCCGTTCATCACAGCCGACCAGAGCGGGCCCAAGCACCTCAACTATACGCTGAGCCGGGCCAAGTTCGAGCAGCTGGTCGACGACCTCATCCAGCGCACGCTCGAGCCGATGAAGAAGGCGCTCAAGGACGCCGGCATGGACCCCAAGGACATCGACGAGGTGATCCTGGTGGGCGGCTCGACGCGCATTCCCAAAGTCCAGCAGCTCGTCAAGGACTATTTCGGCAAGGAGCCAAACCGCTCGGTCAACCCGGACGAAGTCGTGGCGATCGGCGCCGCGATCCAGGGCGCCGTGCTCACGGGCGAGCAAAAGGACGTGCTCCTGCTCGACGTCACGCCGCTGTCGCTCGGCATCGAGACGCTGGGCGGCGTCACCACGGTGCTCATCCCGCGCAACACCACGATCCCGACCAAAAAGTCGGAGACGTTCTCCACGGCCGATGACAACCAGACGACCGTCGAGATCCACGTGCTGCAGGGCGAGCGTGACATGGCCCGCGACAACCGAACCATCGGCAAGTTCCAGCTCACGGGCATTCCACCCGCTCCGCGTGGCATGCCGCAGATCGAGGTCACGTTCGACATCGACGCGAACGGCATTCTCCACGTGTCGGCCAAGGACAAGGCAACGAGCAAGGAGCAGAAGATCCGCATCGAAGCCTCGAGCGGACTGTCCGATTCCGACATCGACAAGATGGTGAAGGACGCGGAGAAGAACGCGGCCGAGGACAAACGGAAGCGCGAGGAGATCGACACGCGCAATCGACTCGACAGCATGACGTACGAGGTCGAGAAGAACGCCAAGGAGTGGTCGGACAAGCTTCCGGCCGAGCTGAAGTCGAAGCTCGACTCTGCGGTGGAGCGCGCGCGCAAGGCGCTCCGTGGCGACGACATGAACGAGATCCGCGCCGCGCAGGAGGAGCTCAACCGAGCTTTCAGCGAAGCCGGCCAGTCGTTCTATGCGCAGAGCCAGGGAGCGCCCTCCGGTGGATCGCCGACTGGCGAACCCGCCGGGACCGGGTCAACTTCCGGCAGCGGGCAGACGCCGCCTGAAGAGGTCGTCGAGGCGGACTACGAGATCGTCGACGAGAGCAAGAAATAGCCGCGCACGACGTAAAGAATTCGTTATGAAGCGGCCCACGGAAGAAACCGTGGGCCGCCTCGTGCGTGACAGAGTAGTGGTCGGCTGACGCGGCATTGTCATTGTTCGTCAGCCAAAGTCCAGTGCCCGAAACTTGCGCCGGGCGCTTGGGTACGACGATAGATCAACACTTCATTCGCAGGTGAATTCGGCCTATGTCCATGCGTTATTCTCGTGCACGTTTCGGTGCGGCGATCGCCGTCGCGTTTCTGTGCGGGCTGATCTTCGCGTCTGGCTTCGATCTGACCCGATTTGGCTGGGCGCAAGGTCGGGCCACGGCATCCACCGCGACCAAGCCGTCCGCCGCGCAGGTGGCACCCGCCGCCGACATGGAGTCGGCGTTCGAGGCCGTCGCCGACCACGCGCGACCGGCCGTGGTATCGATCGACGTCGAGCGCTTTGCGCGCTCCCGTCCGGCGACACGGCTTCGCAGCCGTCCCGGACAGCTCCCGCCAGGCTTCGAGGATTTCTTCCGGCAGTTCGACGCTCCGAACGGCATGCCGGATGACGTTCCGCAGGAGGCGAGCGGTTCGGGCTTCATCGTCTCCAACGACGGATACATCCTCACCAACAACCACGTCGTCGCCGATGCCGACCGCGTGAACGTCACGCTGTTCGACAAGCGGAGCTTCAGCGCCAAGGTGATCGGGCGCGATCCCACGACCGACGTCGCCGTCGTGAAAATCGACGCGGGCAACAACCTCCCGACGCTCAACCTCGGCAACGACGCCGCGGCGCGCGTTGGCCAGTGGGTGTTGGCGATCGGCAATCCGCTCCAGCTCAACTTCACCGTGACCGCCGGCATCGTGAGCGCCAAGGGCCGCAAGGCGCCAGAGCTGCTCAACCCCAACGGTACGAACCCGTACGCGATCACCGATTACATCCAGACCGACGCCGCGATCAACCCCGGGAACTCGGGCGGTCCGCTGCTCAACATCCATGGCGACGTGATCGGCATCAACAGCGCGATCGCCAGCGGTACCGGCTACTACGCGGGCTATGGCTTCGCCATTCCGATCACGCTCGCCCGGCAGGTGATGGACGATCTGATCAAGTACGGCAAGGTGCGGCGCGCCGTCGTCGGCGTGCAGCTCCAGGAAGTCAATCCGGCTGACGCGAAGGCCGCCGGCCTCTCGCAGATCGGTGGCGCCGTCGTCGAGGGCTTCAGCCCCGAGAACGACAGCCCCGCGCAGCGCGCCGGCATGGAAGTCGGCGACGTGATCGTGTCGGCGGACGGCAAGCCTGTCGATCAGGTGAGCACGCTGCAGCGCATCATTCGCGGTCGCAAACCGGGCGACGTCGTCGATCTCGAGGCGATGCGCTTCGGCCAGAAGAAGACGTTCCACGTCAAGCTGGGCGAGCCGCCGGCGGAGAA
>DATJHY010000232.1:0-50449 GCA_035493635.1 Gemmatimonadaceae bacterium
CTTCCTCGCCGCTCTCCGAGTCTTCGCCGCCTGCCGCCTGATCCATCCTCGCGCGATCGGCGGCGTCTCCGTCACCATCGCCGCGTCCAATCGGTCCTGATGCGCCGCAAGCAGATCGCTGCGCGAGATGATTCCGACGACGTGGCGTGGTGCCTCGCGCGTCACCACGGGCAGCCGGCCGACTCGCTCGCGCACCATGTGATCCGCCGCCTCGCGCAGCGTGTTCTCCTCGAACACCACCGCTGGTGCGCGCGTGAGCAGCTCGCGGATGATCGTCCGCTCGTCGATCGTCGGCTCGAGCAGGTTCCGCCGCGTGAGCACGCCGAGGAGGGTGCCGTCGGCGGCGACGATGGGGAAGCCCTGGTGAGTCGTGTCGCGGCCTCGCGTCAGGAACCACGCGCGCACCTCGCCGACCGTTTTGCTCGCTTCGAGCGTCACCACGTCTCGCGACGCCGCATCGCGCACGAGCACGCGATCCAGAAAGTCCGCCGTGTACTCGGTGCGAACCTGCGTGCCACGCCGCACCAGCTTCTCGGTCATGATCGAGCTACGCTGCAGGAGCAGCGCGACGAGATACGCGGCGCTGCACCCGGCGAGGAGCGGGAGAAGTCCCATCGGCTGCCGCGTCGTCTCGAACGCGAACACCACCGACGCCAGCAGCGCATGTGAGGCGCCGGCAAAGATCGCCGCCATCCCGACGAGCGCCGCGACGTGCGCGTCGACGCCCAGCCCCGGCGCCATGGAGACCGTCAGGCTACCGAGCAGCGCGCCCAGTCCGCCGCCGATCGTGAATAACGGCGCGAGCGTTCCACCGGAAGTGCCGCTTCCCAGATACACGGACCACGAGACGAACTTGAGGACGACGAGCACGAGCAGCGCGCTGCCCACGAGGTCGCCGCTCAGGATGTGGTCGATGTTGACATAGCCTACGCCGAGCGTTCGCTCGTCCGCCAGTCCAATCACGCCGACGACGATGGCGCCGAGCACCGGCCACCACATCCAGTGGATCGGCAGCTCGTCGTACGCGTCTTCGATGCGATAGACGACGCGCGTCGTGAACGCGGCGAAGAGTCCGACGATCGCGCCGAGCACCACGTACACGAGCAACGCCGTGAGCGTCGGCTGCGTCAGCGTCGGGATCGCAAAAACCGGCGCCGTTCCGGCGAAGATCGCGCGCACGCCGGTGGCGACGGCCGACGCAAGCGCCACGGGAATCACCGAGCGCGGACGATACTCGAACAAGAGCAGCTCCACCGCGAGCAGCACCGCCGACACCGGGCTCCCGAACGTCGCCGCCATGCCGGCCGCGGCGCCAGCCGCGAGCAGCGTCTTGCGCTCGTCGGCGGTGACGTGGATGAGCTGCCCCACGAGCGAGCCCAGTGCGCCGCCGGTCGCGATGATCGGCCCCTCGGCGCCGAACGGGCCGCCCGTGCCAATTGCCACCGCGGCCGACAGCGGCTTGAGGAACATGATTTTGGGCGAGATGCGGCTCCGGTTGAAGAGCACGCGTTCCATGACCTCCGGAATGCCATGCCCCCGGATTGCCGCCGCGCCGAACCGCGCCATCAAGCCGACCACGACGGCGCCGATCACCGGGATGAACACTGACCACACGCCGAGCCGGTCGGTGGAGGGCGCGCTGAACTCGCCGGAGATCCGGCCGTAGTATGCGAGATTTGTAATGAAGCCGATCAGATGCGACAGCACCTGCGCGATCAGCGCGCCGCCCGCGCCTATGCCGATCGCGATGCCACAGATGGTGACGACGCGACGATCGACCGGCATGTACTCCGGCGGGGCCTGCACGGTCGCGAGCGCATCCTGCATCGACGGCGCGACGGGCAGACCATCGGACGCACTCAACGGCGTCGGCGCGCCGTCATGCACTCTTCGATCGGTTCTCCGATTCGTCCTCGCCGAGCATCGGTGGAGAGGCGAAGTCGATCTTCGCGCCCACGAGCCAGCGCTCGAGGAGCTCGGCCAGCGTGACCTGGTCGTCGCGGTTCATCTCGCGCAACGCCGTCATGAGCTGGTTCTGGATGGTCGGCGGCGCGCCCGCCAGGAGATCTCTGCCGGACTGAGTCACCGCGATCTCGATGCGTCGCTTGTCCGCCGGTGACGCCGTCCGGGTGACGTACCCCCGCTCGACGAGCCGGCGCACCACCACCGAAACCGAGCTCTGGTGGGTTGCCGTGCGGTCCGCGAGCTCATTCAGAGAATCGGCGGGCTTTTCCGCCAGTTGCTGCAGCACAAACAGTTGCGCGAGGCTGATGCCCATCTTCAGCTCGATCGCACGCGTGTTTATGCGCAGCGCGCGCACGATGCTGCGGACCGCGTTCATGGAACGCCCGATGGCGTCCACGTCGCCGGCAGCCTGAGTCGTCGGATTGGTGCCCATGATGGACCCAACGTAACGTCTTGGACACCATCGGTACAAGGGGAGAAGCCCGGACGACCTCGTCGGGCAAGGCCCCCCTCCCCTCAGCGCACCTCGATCTCGCGAACCGTGGTCGCCGTGCCGTCATGCGCCCGGGCGGTGAGGGACACTCGATACCGGCCAGCTCTGAGCCTGGAGAGATCGAGCCGGAGCCCTCGCGCAGCCCGTCCGTCGACTTGTTCGGGGACTTCGTCCCACTGGAGGCGAAGTCCGGACGTTGGATCGGCGAGATGCAGGCGTTCGGCCGTGCGTCGGAACCAACCCGCGCCGAACTGTTCGACACGGAGTGTGAAATGGAGCGGCTCGGCGGACGGAAGCAGACCGTAGGTCTCCCAGTACACACCTACGCCTCGCGCGCCGGAAATCACGTTCGTCGCCAACGCACTGTCCCGCACGAGCTCGAGCCGATTACTCGGCGCGCCCGAGACGGCGAACAGGAGGAGGTCGGAGAGCGCGACGCGCGCGGTGTCGCGCGCGGGCAGTCCGACTCGCAGTCGGGCCGCGCGCCGTTCGGACGGCGCGAGGAGCTCGAGACTCACGAGCCCGGAATCGAGCCGCGCCGTCGTCCACAGACGCCCAACGGTGCGCGCCGCGCTGTCGCGTGAAATCGCCAGCTCGCACGCCGGCGACGCCAGCACGAGCGCCGCCTGCAATCTCCGGCCGAGCAGTGTGGTGTCTCGCCGAACGTCCCACGCGGCGACCACCAGTGCCGAATCGCCGCGCCTGAACGTCGCGATCTGGCCGGGCAGGTCGTGCACCGAGCGCGCGAACGACGGCGCGTATCCAGTCGGCGCGCGTCCGTCGTCCAGCGTCCAGTCGTCCGCGTTCACGTGACCGATGTGATCGAGCGCGTGAAGCCGCGGAATGAAGTCGTACGGCATTCCCGCGTCGTGGCCCGTGATCGACGGCTCCATCTGCGAGCCCATTGGCGGCTCGCTGCGTGAATACCAGCGCGGCCATCCGTACCGGAGCATCAGCTCGCGCACGTCGTCGCCCCACGATTCGCCGTCGGGCTCCGCCGAATGCTCGGCCATTCGGACTCTCGTGAAGCGCGCGAGATGCTCGGTGAACAGGTCCGTTGCGGCGACCGAGTAGAGCGGCGCGCCGAGCCAGAGAATCCTTCGCGTGAGCGAGTCCCGCCCGTCACAGCCCACCGCGTCGTAGCGATGCGCCAGGTCGTTGGCCAGCAGATCGGAAACGTCGAGCCATCGGCACCGCTCGGCCGGCGGCATTTCCGATAACGCGACCTCGTACGCCGAATCGGCGGCGGCAAAGCGTCCGGCGATGTGTGACGCGTAGCCGGCGAGCGCCGCGCACCACGCCGCGCCGGAGCGGCAGCGGTCGCGGGTGAATCGAATCGCGTCATCCGTTCGTCCGGCTTCCACGAGATAACGGACGAGCTGACCGGCCACCCATGTATCGCCCTCGAGCAGCGTCGCGGCGCTGTCGAGCGAGCGAATCAGCTCGGTGCGGCGCGCGCGAATGGCGGCTGCTTCCTCCGGCATTCGGTCATCGTCGTCGTCGTCGCCACGCCAGTAACAGTATCGACCAACGTGAATGTCGCACGGGCCCGACCCTCGCTCGCGCACGGGAAGCCGCGAGCGGCGGAACGATTCGAACGATCGTTGCGTTGATTGCAGACCGCGCACGACGTGTTGCGAGTCCGCCGGGGAGATCCCCGACGTACCCTGTACGGGGTGCGACGACCAGCCTTGGACCAGCGCTGCCGCCAGCAGCGCGCGTGTCGCAATGACGAGCACGCGATTCTTCCTCCCCTGTGGAAGAGCGCGGCACGCACCGTGCCGGATATTCAACGAACCTACGATACGATACCGATTCTGGACAGGAGATATTGATGGCTGGCCAGCAGTGGGATAGACCGGCCGACGAGCCGGCCGAGCGCGTGGACGAGCGCGAGCTCGTGCGCGAGGAGCTCGAAGGTCGGCTCTTGGGCAGCGGCGTGATGCTTACGGGCTCCGAGAGCGACGATCAGATCGTGCGACTTGCCGATGCGGTCGAAGCATTCGACCAGGCTCGCGCGCGCGCCGGCGGCGACTCGATGGTGAACACTCCGTCGTCGTCGCGCCCCGACGACGCGCGATTTGTCCTTCCGGTTCGCCGCGACGACGAATCTGTCGAACAGTACCTCGGCCGCATCCGTACGGCGGCGCAAGCGATTCGGGAGTACCGAGACTAGCCTGAAGAAGAAGAAATAGGGTCAGACTCGATTTCCAGTTCTGAAAATAGGGTCAGACTCCATTTTCAGTTCTGAAAATGGAGTCTGACCCTATTTTCGCTGTTTTCGCGCGTTCGCGGGCCTGGCCTTATGGCTCCCCGAGCGCCACGAACGGCGCCGCGCGCGACGATACGCCGATGTCGTCCACCACGATGGTCCCCGCGACGAGGCGGTCGAAGACCAGCCGTATCGACCGCAGGTGCCGGGCGTCGAGTGACGGAGCGGCCTTCGCGAAATCCGCGATCGGCATGACGTACGTCTGTAGCACCATCTCGTACTGCGTCGGGAAGCGTTGTCGCTCCTCGTCGCGCCGGCGAAGGATGTGGATCTCGAGCGGACGGCGCGGCACGCCAAAGCGACTGAGCGGCAGGCGCGCGGTGTGACCCGCCGCGTCCACCAGCTCCACGGTGAGATCGACGGGCGTG
This sequence comes from Gemmatimonadaceae bacterium, assembly GCA_035493635.1. GTDB lineage: Bacteria > Gemmatimonadota > Gemmatimonadetes > Gemmatimonadales > Gemmatimonadaceae > JAQBQB01. The sequence goes on from DATJHY010000232.1 coordinate 5,099, forward strand.
CTGTCCTTTTCCGTCTTGGGCTGCGGCTTTCGAGCCGGCGGCTTGGCCTTGGCGCCTTTGGCCGAGCTGTCCGCCTTCTTCGTGGTGTCGCGCGCCGGCGACCGCGGTCCCGGCTTGGCGTCGGTGGGCGCGAGCGATATATAGACGGCCGCATCCTGGCCAAGATCGAGCGCGGTCGCGAGTGAATCGCTCAACGACACGGTGTACGACGCCGGCCGTCCGAGCTTGGTGGTGTCGTCGCCGCGAATGTGATTGTTCCAGCCGAGCGTGACGGCGTTCGTGTTGATCGGATCGTTCTGACCGCTGCGCAGAGCGAGCGCGGTCTCCTTCCAGGTCGAGAGGCTATCGCCCGAGATCGTCACGCCCGGAACCGAACCGGTCGTCACGTCCACGTCTTCGTCGAAGGTCGCGAGTGCCTTGAAGCCGCTTTCCTGAAATCGCGTGATGTACATCGTCTTGGGCAGCCAACTGCCCGCTACGCGGTGGTCGCGGAAGATCGGCAGGTACTCGCTCCGCCCGCGCAGCGTCGCCTCGAGGAAGGCGCCGATCATCACGCGACTGAACTGCCGCTGTTCGTCGGGGCTGAGCAGCCCGCGCAGATCCAAATAGCGCCCGCTTCGCGGGCCGTTGTCCTTGTTTCCCCATACCGTGTTCCACTGGCCGTGATTGGCGCGATAGACGTACCACGCCGCTTTGAACCACGGCTGCCCGTCCGTGAACTTGATTCTCTGGAAGATCCGCAACCCGTTGAACGACGACACGTCTCCGTCGTGCGAGCCGTGGATCACCATGTAGTTGACGTTCTCGATCGGCGCGTAGACGCCCGCCGGTTTGTACTGGCCGTCGACCGGCGCGATCGCGAACACCGACTTGATGTCGAAGTTGAAGTTGAACTTCACGTTCGCGTCGTCGGGATAGTGGCTCAGTCGGTTGAACGCCGCCGCGATCCCGACCGCCTCGCCGCCACGGGAGTGGCCCATGAGCGCGATGTTGTGCATGTCCACCTTGTGCGAGAACGGCCCGGCCGCGCTGTCGTTCCACCGTTTCCAGTCCTCGAGGTGCTTGAGCAGCAGCCACGCGCGTCCATCGCTCTCGCCGCGCAAGCCGCCGTTGATGAAATTCTCATCGACCGACGCGAGGATGAATCCGCGGGACGCGAGCAGCTCCCCCAGATATCCGTAACCGGGATCCGAATAGTCCAGCGGGTTGTGGTTGCCGTGGACGATCAGCACGAGTGGAAACGGCCCGTCGCCCACCGGATACCACACGCGTCCGTTGATCGGAAACTTGCTCACGCCAAAGCCCCAGTCCTTCTCGCGGGCCTTGGCGACGGGCGGCTCCATCGACACGAAGGGCGATGCGTCCACGGTCTTGGTCTTGATCGTCACAGAATCGCGGAACACCGCTCGGCGCTTGTCGGTGCCGCTGCCGTAGTACAGCGTTCGGACCTCGAACCTGCCTTTCTCGCCCGGATTCGGCGCCGTGATCAACTGGTGCGACAGTACGACCGGCGAATCGTCCTTGCTGAGCTTCAGCGCCTGCGTGCACGCCATGGCCAACACGCTCGCGACGAGCGGCAACCGCCACAGGGCAGCCGTGATTCTGGAATGTGCCATCATCGAATCCTCAACCCGAAACGCTGCGCGGCGCGCGGACCGCTCAACGCCTCGATCGCGTAATCGATCGACAAGCGGTCCATCGTGAACCCAATGCCCGCGGTCGCCGGTTCCTCCCCGGGCATCGTGCGTCGCACGCCCGCCCTCAGCGCAATGGAGTATCCGTCCAACCAACTGTACGCCACCTCGCCACCTGCCGCCGGGAACACTCGCTCGCTCCGCAGCATCGACACGGCGGCAGTCACGGTGACGTCGAGTGGTCCGACCTGACGGGAACCAGCCACGCCCGCGGTAGATCGAAGCGGTAGATATACCTTGGCCCGCGGGCCCGGGCTTGGCGCGCTCATGGCTTGCTGCGGCGGGACGCAAGCGTCGGACAGGCGCGTATCGACGCACGATACCGACTGCGCCGCTCCGAGGTTCTGTAGCGAGAGCGCTGCCGTGAAATAGCGCATGAAATCCCTCGACGCGCCGACATCGAACGCCGCGCTGTGCACGCGCACGGCCGAGACTTGATCCTCCGCGTACTTCGCCGCCACGCCGAATCGTGTGCCCTTGACCACCTGCGCCAACCCGGCAGTCGCCTCCAGCGAGCTTCCATTCTGGCTGCCAGCGTGAAGCATCGTCGCCCGATCGGCGGGGAAGCTGACCGCCGGCGCCTGGTAGTCGACCATCCGCATCCCGACGGCGACGCCACCGCTGGCGATTCGCGTCACCGATGATAACGCCGCCCCACCCGCGTGCGGCGAATAGCGCTCCGCCGATACGCTCATGCCACGCGCCACGGCCAGTTGCGCCGGATTGAAGAACAACACCTCGTCGTCGCGCGACGCCACGCCGACGTTTCCCATTGCCAGCGTGCGAGGTCCACTAGGTAGAATCAGGACGACGGGCGCGTACAGCTTCCCGCTTTGCGCGCCGAGCGCAGCGGGGCCCGCGGCGAGTCCACACGCCATGGTCGGACCGAGGAGCAAACGGACAGTCGTGCGGATTTGCATGCGTGGGCGGTGGGGCAGAGGGGAGGGGACGGGGGATGGTCGAAAGGATCAGGGTCAGGACCGGAACCGGCGAAGCCGGAAACCTGATATTGGACAGCCAGACGGCGCGAGGCGTTGTACAACTCGCGAACATTCGTTCAACAGCGCATCATCCAGAGTATCACTCCCATCTCGAGCGTCGCCGCGATGACGCCAAACGCGAGCGCCGCGCGTACTCCCGGCTTGTTGAGGTTCATGCGCCTCCTGTCTCGTTCACGGTCGCGACTGACAATCGTCGCCGCGTTCGCATTCGCAGCGTGCACGGAAGCTACCGCGCCCGCGCGGCGTTTTCCCGTGCTGACCGATGATGGCGAAAGCGATTGGGCCGCGGTGAGTGCCGGCGGCGATCACACATGCGCGCTCAAGACGAACGGCACGGCCTACTGCTGGGGGAGCAATCTGAACGGCCAGCTCGGCACGGCACAATCCGACACCGTCTGCGGCACCAAGGCCAACGAGTATCCGTGTACTCTCGTGCCCCGGCGCATCGACTCCAACCTCACGTTCCTGTCCATCAGCGCAGGGTTCCGACACACGTGCGCGATCAGCACCGCGCACCAGGCATATTGTTGGGGGGACAACGCTAACGGGCAGGTGGCTGACTTTGCCTCCAGCGGACCCGCGCTCGTTCAGATACCGGGCACGCTGCCGTTCGCGCAGATCAGCGCCGGCGCGACTCACACGTGCGCGGTGCGGAGCGACGGCGCGTTGCTCTGCTGGGGAGCGAACGACCGTGGCCAGCTCGGAAGTGGCAGCGCCACGAGCGGCACCGTCCGCGTCTTTCTCGGCGGCGTGGCGGCGGCCGTGAGCGCAGGCCAGGAGCGCACCTGCGCGCGAACGACGAGCGGGATCGTCTCCTGCTGGGGCGCTACGTGGATTGAGCGGCAGAACGGGCTCGAGATGACACGCGCCGTATTCTCGCCGACGTCCGTCCCCGCGGCCGTGCCGATGTCGACGGTCAGCGTCGGCACGTTCACGACCTGTGGTACGGACTTCGGCGGTCGCGCGTACTGCTGGGAGGCCAACCCGCGCGGCGAGATGGGCAATGGAACGCGAGACGGCGCGCTCGTTCCGCACCTCGTCGCCGGCGGTCTCTCGTTCGTCCAGGTGAGCGCGGGGATCGTGCAGACCTGCGGCATCGCGACGAATGGCGCCGGCTATTGCTGGGGCGACGACACATTTGGTGAACTCGGCGTGCATCCCTCGGTGCTGGTCGAGCGATGTGACGCGCAGAATCTGCCGTGCGCCACGACGCCCATCGCGGTGACCGGCCTGCAGAAGTTCGTCGACATCAGCACCGGCTTTGGCGCTCACGTGTGCGGCGTCACAACCAAGGGCAACCTCTACTGCTGGGGCCTTGGCGTCTCGGGGCAGCGTGGTGACGGATCCATGTTCGGAGGGATCGCGACGCCGCTTCGGGTGGTAGAAGCAGGGAAGTAACGCAAACCGCTCGACGCCTCGCGCGCGAATGCTAGATTACGCGGCCGCCTTCCAATCGTCCCTCCTGTGGTACCCGCCTTCAGGCTCATGCATTTCGACCGCAAACACCTCCAACGCGCGTTCCTCGCGTTCACGACCGGATTGTTCCTGGCCTGCGCAGCGCGCGTGTCGGCAGCGAACGCGGCCGTGAGCTCGAGCGCCGTCGTCACGACCGCGCGCTAAGGCCCGACAACAAATACCGCGTCACGTTTCGCGGAGCGCCGCCATCGGCGTCTCCGCGAACACGTCGCGTCCCGTCAGCAGCCCGATCGCCACAGCCAGGCCCACCATGGCGGCGGCGACGATCAGCTCCGGTGCGACGGCGGGACTGAAGGGAAATCGGAATATCCAGTGCATGACCGCCCACCCGGCGACCGTGGACAGAATCACGCCCATCGCCGCGCCCAGAGTGCCGAGCAGCGCATACTCCGCGAGCATGATCCGGCCGATCTGACGGCGCGTCGCCCCGAGGGTCTTGAGCAGAACTCCTTCGCGCAGTCGCTCGCGGCGCGTTGCCGCAACGGCACTGAACAACACCGGCACGGCGAGCGCGAGACTGATCAGCGCCAGGAACCGGATCGCCATCGTCACCTTTCCCAACACGTTCGTCACGGTGGTCTGCACGAGTGTGAGGTCGAGGCTCGACACACTCGGGAACTTCGTGACCACGTCGCGCTGCAGATGTGCAATGTCCGTCGGCGTTGGCGAATGCACGAGAATGGCGAACTGCTTTGGCGCCGACGCGAGCGACTTTGGGTTGAACACGACCATGAAGTTCGGCGCGAACGTCTGCCATTTCACTTCACGAAAGCTGGTGACGACCGTTGGAATCAGCACCCCCTGAACGTTCCAGGTGATCGTGTCGCCGAGCTTCACCCGCAGATCGTCGGTGATGCCCTTGTCGACGGACACTTCGCCGACGCTGTCGGTCCCACTCGGCGTGAACCAGCGGCCGCCGGCGAGCCGCTCGGACGCCGTCAGCGTGTCGCGGTAGGTTGCCCGAAACTCGTACCGCAGGGGCCAGGTTCCTGCTCGCCGCTCGCGGCCGCCGCCTCGCCCGCCACGCCCTCCTCGCCCCGCGCTATCGGTGCTCTGTCTGGCGCGCGTCGTATCAGCCAGCAACTCCGCCGACGTTCTTCCGTTGATCGCCGCGATGCGCATTGGTACGATCGGCGTCTCGTCGATCAGCTCGTTCCTGCTGGCCCGGATGATCGAGTCGATCCCGGCGCGTTGGTTCTCCTGCACGTCGAAGAACACGACGTTCGCCCGCGCTTCTCCGAGTCGCGCATCGAGCGACTGCAGGATGTTGTGCTGCACCTGGTACAACGTGCCCATCAGGAATACGCCAAAGCCCAACGACAGCACGACAGACCGCGTCTGGTTGCCGGGACGATACAGGCTGGCGATGCCTTGGCGGATCGGAAATGGCCACGACGGCCGCAGTGCACGACGCGCGACCCACGACAACGTCGCCGCGCTCACCCACAGGATCCCGATCGCCATTCCGATCGCCACGGTAAAACCGACGCCGCGCTGCCAGGTGTTGGCGCGGCTCAGCCCGAGGCCGAGCACGCTCGCCGCGATCACCACCGCCAGCCCGATGCGCAATGGATCGCGACGCGCACGGCGCAGCGCGTCCGAGTCCGCCTCTCGCCGCAAGGCCTGCAGCGGCGACACGCGGCGGAGCGCGACCAGCGGCCGAAGCGCAAAGAGCAGCGCCACCCATACGCCGACGCCGAGTCCCAGCAACATCGCGATCGGCGCGAGGTGAACTTCGACGTCCACCGGCAGGAAGTCCTGCAGCACGCGCGGCATCATGAACTGAATCGCCACGCCGAGCACCACGCCGGCGAGCGCGCCGACGAATCCCATCACCGCCGCCTGCGCGGTGTAGATCGCCAGCACTTGCCAGCTCGTGGCGCCAAGGCAGCGGAGGATCGCGACAGGATCGATCTTGCGCATGACGAACGCGTGCACGCCACTCGCCACCCCGATCCCGCCGAGCAGCAGCGCGATCAGCCCAACGATCGAGAGAAAGTCGTGGAGCTGGTCGATCGCGCCGGCCAGCCGCGACTCGTTGTAACCAGCCGCGCGGACGTTGCCATTGGTTCCTTGCGTCAGCGAACGGCGAAAGCGTGTGACGAATCCGTCCGCGGCGACGGTCGGCGGCAGCTTGAACAAACGCTCATACTCGGCGCGGCTCCCGAACACGAGGAGTCCCGTCTCCTGGACGAAGCGCTCCGGGATGTAGACCCGCGGCCCGATCGCCGCCGTGATGCCGACGTCGCCCGGCACGCTTTCCAGCGAGCCCGTGATGACGAACTTGGAGAGGCCGAGCGACAGCGTATCGCCGAACTGAGCGTCGAGCGACACGAGGAGCGACGGGTCGACGATGACATTGTGGCCGCTCTGCAGACCGGTCCACGCCTCGACGGGTTTGGTGATGATCCGTCCGTAGAACGGATAGCCCGGGCTCACCGCGTGCACCTGCACGAGCCGCGTGCCGCCCGTGCGCGGAATCAGCGCCATCGACGAGAAGTTGGTCGCCGTGACCGACGCGATTCCCGCCTTCGTCAGCGAATCCACGACCGAATCGACCGCCGGCGTCGGCGCCGCGTTGCGCGTCGCGCGGACGTCGCCGCCCATCAACGCGCGTGACTGCTCGTGGACCGAGCGAATCGTGTTCTCCGAGAACGAATCGATCGCCACCAGCGCCGCGACGCCGAGCGAAATCGACGACATGTAGAGCGCGAGGCGGCGTCGCGCCGTCCGGCTCTCGCGCCAGGCGAGCTCGAAGAGCTGTCGCGTGGCGGCCATCAGGCCGCGCGCTCCGTCTCGACGTCCGAGATCACGCGTCCGTCGCTGAGCCGAATGATACGCTGCGCGTGCGCCGCCAGCGCATGATCGTGCGTCACGAGAATGATCGTCGTCTTCGACTCGCGATTGAGCGCCTCGAGCAGCTCGACGATGCGGCCGCCGGTGTCGCTGTCGAGATTCCCCGTCGGCTCGTCGGCGAACAGGATGCGCGGCGAGTTGGCGAACGCCCGCGCGATCGCGACCCGCTGCTGCTCGCCGCCGGAGAGCTGGGTAGGGAAGTGATCGAGACGATCGCCCAGCCCAACGCGCCGGAGCAGCTCGCGCGCGCGGTCGGCGGCGCCGCTATCGCCACGAAGCTCGAGGGGCACCTGGACGTTCTCGAGCGCGGTGAGGGTCGAGATGAGCTGGAAGCTCTGAAAGACGAATCCTACCTTTTCACCGCGGAGCCGCGCGCGCTCGTCCTCGTCCATCGCCGTGAGGTCGGCATCGTCGAGCAAGACCTGGCCGCGAGTCGGAGTGTCGAGTCCGGCAAGCAGGCCAAGGAGCGTCGTCTTGCCGCTCCCCGACGGCCCGACGATGGCAACGAAAGCGCCCTGGGGTATCGAGAACGAGACGTCGCGCAGCACAGCCAATCGGTTGTCGCCGCTGCGATATTCCTTCGTGAGATCACGAGCGATGAGCATGAGAGAGCAGCGGGGGCGAGGGCGGGGCCGGGGAAGCGTTTGGATGTATCGGAGGCGCGTGTCTGCGCTCGCGGCGCTCACATGTGCCGTGTACGTCGGGGCCTGCGCGAAAGGTTCAGATGGTCGTCCGGCGACGCGGTCATCCGGCGTGCTGTCGTCCGCAACGACATCCGATTCGCAATCTAACGCGGCGAAAGCCGGGCCCGCCTCGTCGACTACGCCGCGCAAGGCGCGGGGTGTGGTGCTGTTCGCGGGCACCAGCATCACGGCCGGACTCGGACTCGAACCGGACAGCGCGTACCCGACGCTCATCCAGCGCAAGATCGACTCGGCCGGACTACCGTTCGAGGCGGTGAATGCCGGAGTCAGTGGCGAGACCTCGAGCGGCTTGCTCGATCGTCTCGACTGGCTGCTCCGCGCGCGCTTCGACGTATTGGTGTTGGAGAGCGGCGCAAACGACGGCCTGCGGGGCATCCCAACAGCTACGCTCCAAGCGAATCTCGAGACCGCGCTCGACCGAATAAAGGCGAAGCGCCCGGACGCGCGCATCGTACTGATCCAGATGGAAGCGCTCCCGAATCTGGGACCCACATACGCCGCGGACTTCCACGCCGTGTATCCGAGAGTCGCGAAGACGAAGGGAGTTACGCTGCTGCCTTTTCTGCTCGACAACGTCGCTGGCCGCCGGAACCTCAATCAGGGCGATGGCGTGCACCCGAACGACGTGGGCGAGCACATCGTGGCCGACAACGTGTGGCGAAACCTGAGGCCGGTGTTGGAGAGCGTGTCGACGACCAGTCGCTGATATGGCGCGTCAGGGCTTGGCGCCCCGGTGGCCGACGGACCAGATATAGGCCGCGACCTCGCCGGCTTCTACGTCAGTGATTCCGCCAGGATGAGCGATCATCACGGTGCCACTGACACCGTGCGTATCGACATAGAAGATCGCGGCCAGATCGCCACCTATGGCATCCTTCCACTGGTGCGGGGTCAGGGGCGGGGCGACCGGTCCGCCCTCGAGCCTCATGCCGTGGCAGCCGAAGCACATTCCCTTCGAGTGGAAGATGCGCCTGCCCGCATCGACTATAGCCGGTGTGATGGCGGTCGTGTCCGGTTGCTGCCGATACGATGTGGCAGGTTCCGTAGCTGCGCGCCTCACGATCAGGAGGAGCAATGCGGCGATCGCGGGAAACGCGGCGACGAGTCGTCCTGGCCTTGGCGGGCCCATAAGAATCGATCCTGAGGCGCGAAGGCGCGAACTCGTGGTGTTCACGCCCCGCTGGCTCCGTGACAGGTTGCGAATGCGCTCCAAGCGATCATACTGATGATCGCGGATGATTGCGAGGGAACCATGGATACCAAGCGGGCAGCGGCAGCCGGGGCAATCGCGACCGGAGTCATGACGGCGCTTTGGCTGGTCGAACCGTCCGTCGGCCTTCCGAAGATCGCGGTCGGTCAGCTGCTCAGCACTGCGATGTCGGTATCGGTCGCCCGAGGGAACGCAGGTCCCGTTGGCGGATGGATCGTGCATTTAGGCGTAGGAACGGTGCTGGCGCTGATCTACGACGCAACCTTCGTTCGCTGGCTCCCGGGGCCGCCGGCTGTGCGGGGTGCGGTGTACGGCGCGATCGTGTTCATCGTCGCCCAGATCGCTTTCATGCCGCTCGTTGGCGCGGGCGTCTTTTCCCATGGCGATATCGAGCTGCTCACCGGGAGCCTGCTCGGCCACCTGGTGTATGGCATCGTCGTTGGATGGATCTGCGGTCTTGGCCCGCCGAATGAGAGCCGAGCGGCCGTCGCGACATAGGCGAGTTCGGGAGAACACGAGCCAGGGATTCAAGCGCGAGCGTTTCGTGGCTCGGCGTACCATTCAGGATTGCTCGTCAACACAGCCGGGACCGCACCGTGTTGACACCATTCAGTTTTTGCTCTAAGTTCAAAGGCTGTCGGCGTTTACATCCAAAATTTGCGAGTTCAACGATATGGCAATACCGGCAACCCAGATCCGGCGCGGCATGGTGATCGTATTCGAAGGGGATCCGTGCCGCGTGGTCGAGTTCCGTCATCATACGCCTGGTAACCTGCGCGCGATGGTGCAAGCCAAGCTCAAGAATCTGCGCTCGGGCTCGAGCTTCGAACATCGCTTCCGCGCCGCCGACTCGATCGATCCGGCGTCGATGGAGACGCACGATCTCGAGTTCCTGTACCAAGGCGGCGACACGTACCACTTCATGAACACCGAGAACTACGACCAGCTCGAGATGGACGAGGAAGCGCTCGGCGACAACGCCCAGTGGATGCAGCCGGGGATGAAGATTCAGGCCGAGTACTACGATGGGCGCCCGGTCGGAATCAAGCTGCCGAACTCGCTCGTACTGGAGGTGGTGGACACGGCGCCGGTGATGAAGACGGCCACGAAGACGGCATCGAGCAAGCCGGCCAAGCTCGAGAACGGCGTCACGATCAACGTGCCCGAGTTCGTTGGCACGGGCGACAAGGTGAAGGTGAATCCGAGCACGGGCGAGTATCAGGAGCGGGCGAAGTAGAGGAGGTCGAGGGCTCGAGCCCTCGAGTTGCTCCCTCGGCTCGGCGGGATTAAAATGCAAGTCTGTACCGGAAGGTACAGATCAGGTGTCGAGTTGATCGAGCGGCACCGACCCTGGTGACTGTAGCTCAATCGGTTAGAGCACCGGACTGTGGCTCCGGGGGTTGCGGGTTCAATTCCCGTCAGTCACCCTGCTTGGGCTACTGGTCATTGGCTGGAACGACGGCGGAGCTGCCGAGCGCGGCGTCGTCGCAATCGGACCGCCATCCTCCAGCGGCGAAGCGGTTCGTTAGGTCGGTAGCTCAATTGGTAGAGCACTGGTCTCCAAAACCAGCGGTTGGGGGTTCGAGTCCCTCCCGGCCTGTGCGAGTAAGCGGGCGATGTTTGACAGTTGATCGGCCACGGAAGGGAAGGGACAGCAGCAAGGCCACTGGCGGTATCGTCTAGGGGACTAGGACGGGGCCCTCTCAAGGCCCAAACACGGGTTCGAATCCCGTTACCGCTATTCGAAAAATGCCTGGACGCGGAATTCCGAGCGAAGGTGCGTAGCGCCGCAGCGAGGAACAATCACCAAGCGGCCCGTTCGTCTATCGGTTAGGACGGCACCCTTTCACGGTGCAGAGAGGGGTTCGATTCCCCTACGGGCTATCGTGAAAGGCTGCGCGCGTAAGTGCGGTGCGAAGCGCCGCAGCGAGACGCAATGAACGAGCGGCTGAATGCGGGACTTCGAGCGAAGGTGCGAAGCGCCGCAGCGAGAAGCAATGAACGGTACGAAGGAAGGCGTAGTTGGGGGCGTAGCTCAGTTTGGTTAGAGCACTCGACTGTCACTCGAGAGGTCGCGGGTTCGAGCCCCGTCGCTCCCGTGTTGGACAGCTCCCAGTTAAAGCGATTTGACAATTCAAAGCGATTTGAGAGTTCAGATAGCTGATTACTGATAGCTGAAAGCTGGCCGTTAGCGGACCACCGTTAGCCGTCAGCCGTATACAGGCCCTGGTGGTGAAATTGGTAGACACGCCATCTTGAGGGGGTGGTGCCGAAAGGCGTCACGGTTCGAGTCCGTGCCAGGGCATGGTGGTCGGTCGTCGTAGGACGGCCGGACACGGCGTATCGCCAGCGTAGCTCAGTGGTAGAGCACTCGATTCGTAATCGAGCGGTCGTCGGTTCAATCCCGACCGCTGGCTCTTGTAGGCAATTCGTGTAACGATGAGTACAATCGAAGATGCCCCGCGCCTGCCGCGGGGCCTTTTTTTCGAGATCGGCTCACGCACGCGACGCGATGGCCGCCCGGCGGATCTCGACCAACCGCAGCGTCAGTGAGCCAGCAGCGAGCCAGCAGCCAGTCCGGCGTCTCGGCGGCCGCGAACACCGGGAACGAGCCGGCGCCAACGCCGGTCCGCCCAACTGGCCCCGAATACTCTTGGCGGCAGTGCTGACCTTGTGGATGTGCAAGCTGGTTTGTAAGTCAGCGGTCGCCCGCACTCCAACAACGAAGGTTGGCCATCAGCGTGCGTACATCGCTCGCGGTCTGCAACGCACCTGTTCCGACCGTATCGCTCGCCCGCGCTTCCGCTCGCCGTATTCGCCTCGCTCTTCGCGATCGCATGTCGTTCGGGATCAACGTCGAGATGAGTATCGAGCCGACGAGCGGCCGCATCGATCTCATGCCGAATGACCGGAGTTGAAGTGGCAATACGCTGTTCGATGTCACCTACCCGGGGAGCAGCGACGGCGGTGATAGCTGGAGCGCGCGTCGCGTGACGAAGTCGAGCTGGGATCCTGCATCGTACGGCGTGCCGGACAATGGCGGCATCCGCCCCTTCATCGGCGACTACGATGGGATAGTGTCAACGCCAGCCTGGGCGGGGCTCGCGTGGACGGGGCCGGGGAAGGACTACGGCGCCCTGCCAACGAACCTCGAGGTGTACTTCGGCCGGGTGTCGTTCTAACCGGCGCCAGTGGGGCCGTCGCGTCCGCTCGGCAACCAGTGACAACCGATCCACGATTGAGCAAATCGTCGCGCTCGGCGGACTCGCGGCGATCCACGCGACTTCGTCGATGATCAAATACTCACAGTGCGGCGGGCCGAAGCGAAACGACGTTGTCGTCGCTGCCTTGCCGCCCCATGTGTAATGCGCCACCGAACCTGGTAGTTTCCAAGCACGACGCTTGCAGGGAGGGGCGCCGGCCTTCGACGCCTCTGCGAGGCAGCATGCACGGATTGCTGCTGTATCCCGAGTTTCCCGCCAGCTCCTTCTGGAGCTACCGCCATGTTCTGCGGATGGTCGGCGCAAAAGCCGCATTCCCCCCGCTCGGACTCATCACCTTCGCCGCGCTCATGCCGCGGCACTGGTCGTTCGAGCTGCTCGACCTGAACGTCGAGCGCCCGTCCGACGACGAGTTGCGCGCGCGTATCGCCGGCGCCGATGCCGTGCTCGTGAGCGCCATGTCGGTCCAGAAGCGATCACTCGTCGACGTGCTCTCCGGGCCAGCCCGCGGACTCGACACACCGTGGGTGCTCGGCGGCCCGTATCCGTCGAGCTATCGCGACCACATCCTCGATCCGACGACGCCGTCCGACGAGATTCTCCACAAGGGTCTCGACGGCCTGGTGTGGGGTGAGGGCGGGCGCTGGGTGAACGCGATCGACGACCTTCTTCAGGGCGAGCGGCGCCGGCACTCGGACGCCGCCCCCTTCCTGCTCATCCCCGAGGAAATCGCGGCGCAGGGGCCGGGTTCGCGCAAAGCGCTCAACGATCGCAGCATCTTTCGAGAACTGGAAACCACGCCGCTGCCTCGCTGGGACTTGATCGACGTCGGCAACTACCGCTCGATGATGATGCAGACGACCGTCGGCTGCCGGTTCCGCTGCGACTTCTGCGACATCATCCAGTTCAACGGCGGCTTCACGCGCCCCAAAACGCTGGAGTCGGTGCGCAGTGAGCTCGGCGCGCTGTACGGCCTCGGCTACCGCGGCGGCATCTTCACCGTGGACGACAACTTCGTGGGGAATCCCGACGCGATCGAGTCTATCCTCCACGTGATGATCGAGTTTCAGCGTGAGCACGACTACCCGTTCTCCTTCTACACGCAGGCGAGCCTCGACCTCGGCTCGCCCAAGCTGGGCCATCTCCTGCCGCTCATGAAGCAGGCGGGATTCTCGGAGGTCTTTCTCGGCATCGAGAACCCCGACCCGGCGGCGCTCAAGGGCATGAACAAGAAGCAGAATACGAAAGTGGACATCGCCGCCACGGTCAGGCAGATCCAGTCCGCCGGCATCGAGGTCATGGCGGGATTCATCTTCGGCTCGGACGAAGACACGATCGACACGGCCGGCACGATCGCCTCGTTCGTCACGCAGGTCGCCATCCCCACGGCGATGACCGGAATGCTGACGCCGATCCCGCACACGCCGCTGCGCGAGCGGCTACGTGCCGAGGGCCGCCTGCTCGAAGCGGAGTTCTCGGGCAACAACACCGACGATGCGGTGCAGTTCGTGCCGCGGCGCATGAGCATCGCCGAGATGCAGCGGGGATACTATCAGATCCTCGAGCGGCTGTTCGCGCCTGGCCCAATGTTCGAGCGTTCGCGTGCGCTGCTCGAGCGGCTGCAGCCGCACATCTTCCACGGCAGCAACGTGCGCCCGTCCGAGATTCGCGCGGCGCTCCGCTCACTCTGGCTCCAGGGCGTGGTACGCGCGTCGAGGCTCGACTACTTCCGGCTGCTGTGGAAAGGTCGCCAATGCGACGCCGCCCAACTCCGCGCGGCCCGGCGCGTCCTTGCCGACCTGGACCGGCGCATGCGGACGCTCTCCACGGCGGGCCAGGCCTGGCTCGCCGATCGCGAGCTGCCTGATCTTTCGGCACTGGTCGATCGCGCGTGCGAGGCGATGGTGCGCGCCGAGCCGTCGCGGCGGCTCGACGACATCACTGCCTGGGCGCGAGGCGTACAGGCGCGCATCGCGCAGGGCGCGGCCAACGTCGAGGAGTTGCAATCCGTCTACCGATGGAGCCGGGAGTACTTTCTCAGGCAGCGGCAGCTCCACCGCTTCCCGGGCGCGTACCTCGTGAAAGCGTTCAATCTCGCGATCAAGGGACTGCACTACGAGACGGTAATGCACGGCATCGCGCGCGAGGGTCTGGCGGGCGAGCGGCTGGCCGCGGCGGCTCGCGCATATCCGCGGGCGCTCTGAGCTTCTACGTCGCCGACGTGCTGCGCCCGTGAACTTCTGATCTCGTCATTGTCGGACGTGGAATCCCTCACTCACGGCCACGTGAAGATCGTGGATGGCGCGGCCCCGCTGTGCCCGCGCGCAGCGTCATCCGGCTCCCGCCAGAACGTTCGCGTCCAGATTCCAGTGAGCCGGACTTCCCAGTGCGCGTGGGGATCCGGGCTCCCCGGAAGGGCGAGGTCCAACCGCCACAGCCGCTGCGACTGTGGCGGAAAGGCCGCGAGCAGCCCGACGCCAACGCCAACTTTCTCGCTGCTGTTCACCCCGAAGGGCGCATCGCCCGCCCAGACCCGACCCACGTCGACGAAGCTCGCGATCCCAAGTGCGTCGTGCGAAGTGATTCCGCCGATCGACCAGCGTTCCTCGAGGCGCGCGATGCCGCGCACCGCACCCGCATCGCGCGAGGCGGAGTAGCCCCGCACGCCACCCTGCCGGTCGCCGAGCGAGAGTTGGAACGGCACGCGCTCGCGGCGGCCTCCGGCGAATTCGACGCTGCCGATGACGACGTGCGCCGCGGCCGGCTTGACGTACCACGCCAATCGTCCGCTGGCGATCATGGAATCCCAGTCGCTCCTGCGCTGGTCGTGGCGCGCTTCTCCGTTGATGCGGAGCGCGCCAAACGACGTGGCGGAGCCCAGCCCCGCGTAGAAGCTGGCCGAGGCGAACACGTCGTCGTCGTTGCTTCCGAATCGAGGGATGCTCCGCCCCACAAGGGCGCCGAGCTGCGCGCCAACGGCCACGTCCTGCACGGCGGCGAGCGCGTCAAATCCGCGCACCGGCATGAACGACAACGCGCGAACGCCGGCGACGGCGTTCAATCTCAAGTTTTGGTACGGCGAAATGGAATCGGCGAGGCGGGGAGCGGCGACTGCGAGAAGGCCAGAGTCCGAGACAACGACGAATCGATTGGCTGGCGTCACCTCTTCGTGCGTGACCAGCGCACCGACGAACGCGCTTTGACGTCCGAACCCGACGCGGCGTACGCCGCCGATGTCCCAGAACCGTCGCCGAACCTCGAGCGAACGCGAGTCCCCTTCGGGCGCACTGAAGTTCAGATAACGGTTCGCGTCGCTGAAGCCCACGTGCCACGCGTTCCGCTGCAAGGCGGTGAAGAACGCGTGGCCGAAGGCAACGGTCAGCTCTCCTCCGAGCGGCGCGCGCTCCGCGACCAGCGCGAGGGTATAGGGCTGACCGAGCACCCGGTGCGCCACCGCGTGCACTTCGAAGCCGGTGCGATATGCCAATCCTCGTTCGACGCTCGCCGCCAGGTAGAGTCCCTGGCCACCGACGTTGCCGTTGCCAAATCGGAGTTGCGACGGGCGCCGGTCTCGAAACCGCATGTCCAGCACCGTCGGGATTTCGTCGATCGTCTCGACGTCGATGCGCACGCCGCCGACGTCGTCCGGCACGGCGCGTACGGTTGCGTCGGCGAGAAAGGGCTGGAGCCGCAGGATGCGCTCCGACTCGGCGCGCTTCCGCTCGGTGCACGGCTGTCCGACGTCGAGGAGCAGGAAGCGATCGATTGTTCCCCGCGTTGACGTCGTGTGGACCAGCCCCACTCCGCGCGCCACTCGACGCAGGTGCTTCGGAACGGAGAGGAATGACGGATCACGCGGCGTAATGTCGATCGCGGTAATGATCTTTCCGTCGCACGAGAGCACGGGCGGTGTCGAGCCCTGTGCGGCGCTCGAGGCGGTGAAGAGCGCAACGAGGAGGGAGCAAGCCCTGATTTCGCGTACGCGATTCTTCGGATGCCGCCTCATCGCCACTTCACGGCGCCGAATTGCTCCGCGCCGAGAAATGAGTAGGCGATCGTGACGGTTCCCTCGGACAGCCTCCTGTTCGGCAACTTGCCGTACCGCGCGTCGCGCGTCGACTGGACGAACCGCACGCCGAGCGCGTGGCCGCCTACTAGCCGAACGTTGACGCCGAGATTGCCGCGGAAAATCGTCTCCGACCCGTGGACATCGTCGGAGCCCAGGCCGCTCACGTAGTACTCGCGCCCCGCCATGTCCAACATCGCCCGGTCACCGGCAATGAAGCGGAGCGTGAGAAGCGCCTGCGGCGTGACGCCGTAGTGGTAGTCGCGAATCGCGGCATTGGTCGGCGTACTGGGGATGACGATCGTCGAACCAGCCGCGCCGTAGCCCACGCCGCCGAGCATCGAGCCCTGAAGAGCGAGTCCCCGCGCGATCCAGTACTGACGCGTCGTGCCGAGCGACGCCGCGGTGCTCGACACGCGAAACAGGTATGGCGAGATGTAGTCGTATGATCCGTACAGGCCCCAAATCCCGCGCGAGTTGCCGGTCTCTGCGGTCTTTGCGCCCTTGAGGAGTCCACGAAGCATCACGTTTTCGACGGGATTGCTAGCCCTGGACAGGACGGACAGCTGGAGGTCGAAGTAGTCGAGCGGGCGTGTGTAGGCGTAGCTGCTCTTTCCAGGGAGGCCGTACGACATCCAGAACTCCGCCGTCGCGTCTCGATTCAAGAGCGTTGCTGGTGCGGAGTAATCGTGCGCGACGGCATCGAGCGTCGCGCCCAGTCTCACCTGCCACGACGTCACTGGCGCGCTGTCGGCAAGTTGCGCTCGAAAGCGTTCGCCGAATACGCGGCGATTGAGGGCGCGCGGCGGAGAGATCGCGTCGGCGAGGTAGTCGTGCCATCGCGGCCCTTTGCCGCCGGGGTGATCCTTGAGCACGAGGTCCGCCATTCGGTACAGCGCTTCGCCGAGGAGGCTGCCCGCCTGGCCAGTGGTGATCATGTCGTTGATCGACGGCGGATCGGTCTCGCCGGCCATCTTCCACATGAAGCTGCCGATGTTGGCGTGCGCGAGCGATGTCCAGAAGTCGTGGCCACTCGATCGCGCAAGGCCGTACATTGTGGCGCCCTGATATGGATGTTCGAATTGGTTGACGTTGAAGGGATCTTGGTCATGCACCCAGCGCTGCGTGCGAAGATGATCCCAGGTGCTCGAGAGGGTCGAGCTGTACACCTTCTTTCCGTCCTGCACCGCGTTGGCGTAAGCGACGCGATCGTAGACGCTGAGCAGCGTAAGGAAGCTCGCAATCTCGACGACGGGCAGGAGGTTGCTCTTTCCGCCCGTCGTGTCGGCGGAGGCACCGGCTTGCGCTGACGATCGGTGGGTGGCGGTACAGGCGAGCAATGCAGCGAGGATAGAACGACGAACGCCGTTTCCCATGCTCGATCCGAGGGTGCAATTGGCGCGCCGCGAGTCGGACGCTGTGACTCAGGTCCTAGCGCCGGCCCTGACTGTGACGGATGTTTCAAAAATACGAAATCGCCGGCCGATTTCGGCGTGCCATCCTCAGTTGCCGTTTGTAGATACGCTCTGCCGGTCAGGGATTGTCGGACCGACACTCGGCGACTCCCTCACTCACGTCGTCTCAGCCGGGTGGTAGGTTTTGCCTGATCTCGCGGGACTCTGAGGTCGTCATGCCCCCGCCCATTCGCCCGGCCGCTGGACTAAACGAGGTAATCAGTCCGAATCGTGCGCCGCCGCCGAGCAACGAGCCGGCGGATGAGGCAGATAATCCACACGTCCGTTCCCCGGACACACAGGAGCGGTTGCTCGCGGAAGTCGCCGGCGCGCTGCAAGCGAACCTCGCTCGCGGATTCCTCGAGGGCGAGGAGCGGATCCGGCAAATCGCCGAGGCAGTCCACGACGCGATCTTGTTGAGCGACGAGACTGGCGGCGAGATCTTCTTCGTGAACACGGCCTACGAGCAGATTTGGGGTAGGCCCCGGGCCGAACTGTACGCGAACCCGCTGGCCCTTCTCGAGGGCGTGCATCCCGAGGATCGCGAACGCGTACGCGACACCCTCATCGGCCAGCTCCGGCCGGGCTATGACTTGGAGTTCCGCGTTCTTCGACCGTCCGGCGACGAGCGGTGGGTTTGGGCCCGCGGCTTTCCCGTTCGCAACGCCGGCGACGAGAGCAATCGCATCGCTTCCATCATCGAAGACATCACCGAGCGCAAACAGACCACCGAGAGTCACGAGCGGCTCATTCGTGGTTTCACCCACGACGTGAAGAACCCACTCGGCGCCGCCGACGCGTATCTCTCACTCATGGAGCTGGGCGTGTATGGCGACATGTCCGAGACGCAGACGCAGGCGGTCGGCCGCGCGCGACGGTCCATTGGCACCGCGCTGAATCTCGTTTCCGGCCTTCTCGACATCGAGCGCGCGGAAGCCGGCCTGCTCGACATCGAGCGACAGCGCGTGGACGTTGGCGCGACGACCGTTGCCATCGTCGAAGAGTTTCGGGCCGCGGCAGGGGCGAAGGGTATCCGCCTAATGTCGTCCGTTCCAACGGGGGACGACTCGCTCGTCGTCGAGTCGGATGTCGAGCGCGTGCGCCAGATTCTGGCGAACCTGGTGTCGAACGCGGTGAAGTTCACGCATCCGAATGGAAGCGTCTCGGTTTCGGTCCACTTCGCCCGCGCCGATGACGCGCCGGGGCGAGGACGCTGGGGGGCCGTGGCGGTCGCGGACAACGGGCCGGGAATTCCGCTCGAAAAACAGTCGCTGGTGTTCCGCGAGTTCACGCGATTCGATCCCGAGGCGACGGCGGGATCGGGCATCGGGCTGGCGATCAGCCGCCGTCTCGCTCGCGCGCTCGGGGGGGAAATCACCTTCACCAGCTTCACCAGCGCGCCTGGTGTTGGAAGCACGTTCACGCTGTGGCTTCCGCTGGAACCGCCGGCGACTACGGAGCCGCGCCCTGGGGCACTCGCGGGAGCGCCAGCGTAAAGCAGGACCCGAGACCCATCGTGCTCTCGACCGTGACGTCGCCACTCATCGCCCGGGCCAAATCTCTGCTGATCGGCAGTCCCAGGCCGACACCGCCGCGCCGATCCGCGAGCCCCGCGCTGAGCTGAACGAACGGCTCGAAAATCGCCCCGTGCCGTTCGGCCGGGATGCCGGGGCCCGTGTCGGCGACGCGCGCGACGACGGTGTCGGCGACGGTGGCGCAGGAGACCGTGATCGTCCCACCTCCTGGCGGCGTATACTTCACCGCGTTCATCACCAAGTTCACGAGAATCTGGCGCACCCGATCCGGGTCGGCCCATGCGACAACGTCTCCGTCGCTCGGCGAAATCACCAAGGCCAATCCTTTCTCCTTGACCGCTCCGCGGAGCATGTCGGCCACGTCGGCTAATGCCTGCGCCACGGGGACGCGGCCCACATGGTACTCCATGCGGCCGCTCTCGATCCGCACGAAGTTGAGGATCTCGGTGATCAGCGCCAACAGCTGCTGCTGGCTGGCCTTGATTCGCGCGAGCGCGCCCCGCTGCTTCTTGCTCACCGGGCCTTCGAGCCCCATCTCGATCAACTCGGTGAACCCACCGATGACGTTGAGCGGTGTGCGGAGCTCATGGCTCATCGTTCCGAGGAATTCACTCTTCGATTGATTCGCTGCTTCGGCCGCGAGTCGCAACGAGTCCGCTTCGCGATACAGTCGGGCGTTGTCCAGGGCCATCGCACAGCGCGCGGCGAGGTCCTTGGCGAGGCCGATCTCGACGGAAGAGAACGGAGGATCGCCGTCGCGGCTCACGAAGGTGATCGCGCCCTGCACCCGGGCGCGAACGACGAGCGGAACGACCAGCAGGGAACCGAAGCCGATTTCGCGGAGAATGCGGAGGTTCGCCTCGCCGTGCGCGGCGAGAGCGAGCGCCGGACCCGAGTCGGCGCTCACGACGAGCGGCTGTTCCACGCGCAGCGCGGCGGCCGGCTCGGCCGGCTCGCCCAACTTGGACGGCCATTCCTCTTCGAGCAAGCGAGCCAGCTCCTGTTTTGCCGGATCGGGGTGAATCACCGACAACCGGTGAATCGCGCCGTTCGATTCGACCACATCGACCATGCACCAGGTTCCCGGCCGCGGAAGGGTGAGCCGGCGCACCGTGTCGCGTGTGGTCCGTTCGTCGAGCGACCGCGAGAGGTCGTGACTGGCCGCCGCCAAGCGCTGCGACCGCTCGCTCGCCTGCGTGGCATCCGCCGTGGCATCCTGTTCCCGGAGCGCGCCGAGGAGAAGCTGCTCGGCGATCGCGCGTTGCCGTTCCTTCGCGCCCGCGACCAGCACTACATCGCGCACTTCGATGACCAGGCGCTTTGATGCGCGGGGTGAATCGGCGACAGGCCAGACGCTGCAACTCCACATCGCCGGTTGGCCGGTGGGCGGCTCGAGTATCACGTCGCGCACCGTTTCGCCGCTTCGCAACGCTCCGTTCAACAGCGGCGTCAGATCGCCGTCGGGCGGGCCGCCGATGTGAAGCAGGCCGGCCGCCTGGAGATTTCGAAACAGCGCGTTCGCGTAGACCAGCGTGTGCGCCGGCCCCTCGGTCACGGCGAACGCGACCGGCGCCAGCGCAAGGTGTCTGCCCACCGAGGCACTAACGATCAGGACCTCCTTCGGGTCTTCCGACTGATCCATCACATCTCGTCGTCCACGCCGGCGTCCGACGCGTGACGATGGTCGTCGCGGGTCGGCACCCCCGTCGTGATGCCGTGATAGCCCTTGAGCGGTTGGCCGAGCACGGCACCAGACGGCGTGAGGTCATACACTCTGAATTCCGTGGAGTGGCTGCTGCCGCGCATCTTGACGACGGCGAGGACTTTCTCGAGCCGGCCGTCGATCTCGACGTACCGTTGCACCAGGATGTCGTCCGTCACGAACGAGACCCGCTCGTTCGTGAATCGAATTTCGGGGAAGACTTCGATGACTTCCGCCGTCATGAGCACGGTGACTCCGGTCGCCGTGAGCGCGCCGACGAGCCGGTAGAGCGACTCACGGAAGTCGAGTCGAAACGTCGGCGCCAAGGCAATCTCGAAGCCCGATAACGAATCGATCACGACGCGCGTCGCGCCGACGCGCCGCACCGCGCCGATGATCTCCACCAGCATTTCATCCACCGACAACGTCATCGGACGGAGATAGACCACGGCGAGTCGGTTGGCCGCAATCATCTCGCCGAAATCGACCAGCCCGGATTTTGCCCGCGCGAGATACGCCTCGGGGTACTCCTCGAACACCGCGACGACGCAATTGGTGCCTTCGCTGAGCCCCTGCGCCACGAACTGCGACGCGAACGTCGTCTTGCCACTGCCGGCGGGCCCGGTGAGCATCACGGCGTCGCCTTCCGGGATGCCGCCGCCCATCATCTCGTCGAGGCCCGGTACTCCTGTGCGGAGCCGCTTGTCGGTACGCACGACCCGGTCCTTCTGTTGCTCCGGGATCCGCGGGAAAACCTCCAACCCGGCGCCGGTGATGCGAAACGTGTGCAAGCCCGGCATTGGCGAGCGGCCTCGCACCTTCACTGCCCGGAGCTTGCGCACCGCGGAATTTCGATCGACGTCCTCGGACAACCAGAGAATGCTGTCGGCCACCGTGAACACCGGATGCCGCGCCTCGTGCTCGGAATACTCGCCGAGGAGAAACGACGTGACTTCCCAGGAGGTGAGCTGCAACGCCAATCGCTGCACGAAGTCCGCGAGCGCGAGCACGGCATGATCGTCGGCGAGTCGGAGATGCCCGCCGAGCGTGCGAAACGAATCGACGGCGACGAACGCCGGCTCGCGTTCGGTCACCTCGGAGACGATGCGAGCGAGGACGGCATCGAGGTCGCCGCTGACCGCCTCCGTGCCCAGGTTCACGAACCGGATCGCCGAGGGCACTCTCGAGGGGTCGAAGAAGCCAAATTGCTGCTGGTACCGCATCATCTTCACGGTCGGTTCGCCGAGCACCGTGAAGTAGAGGGCCGGATGCTCTGTCGTGGCGTTGGCGAAGAGTACCTGCTGGACGAGCGTCGTCTTGCCCGCTCCCGGCGGGCCCGCGACGAGATTGAACGAATACTCACAGAGACCGCCGCCCAACACCGCGTCGAGACCTGGAATGCCGGTCGCGACATTTCGGATGACGGAATGCCCGGGCGCCGTCATGGCGTGCGGGCTCCGCCTCGTGTCGGAGGCTCGCGTTCGTCGCGGTCGAACAATTGTGTCGTCATGTCCTCTCCGATGAGCCTCGTAAGTATGTCGATGACGACAGTGATCAGGGCTTCGATCGCCGCGTTGACGGCTGCAATACCATGCAGGTCGGCTATCGCGGCGATCCCGTCCAGGCGAACGCCGTCGTCGCCAGGCCGACGGAGATCCTTCAAGGCTGGATGCGCGCCTTCCGCGCGGGCGAACGCCCGGGCGAGCAGGGCAGCGCACCCGGCGTCGCCCATTGACTCCCGCAATACGCCGGTGACGCGCGTACACGCCTGTTGAAGGGCCGGGGCGGTCGACTCCGGCCCGGCGTTGCCGACCGTGCGTGCGTCGCCCGCCAAGATCCGGCGCGCAATCTCAGACGAGGTCAACGGACTCGAAGCGACGCCCCGACCCGAAGACGCGGAGGGCGACGGGCGATGTTCACCATGAATGGCCGCCTGGTGTGCGCGTTGCGCCGCGAGGGTCGATCGCTCGCGACTCCTGCAAGCTAGCTCGCGAACCGACCGGCCAATAGAGCGGCCGGTCCGAATCGCGACGCCGCAATCCCGGGTCCGTCTCCTCCGCTCGTTACGAGGGCGGCGCGCCGCACGGTACGATGCTGAGCGTTCCGCGCAGCTCTTCGACGCGAACGCGAAAGATGACGAGGCTCCGCTCCATACGACGCACCTGCGCGGCCGTGGCCGGCGCGCGATCCCGCAATTTCAGGATGCCTCGGAACGCCGCGTCATCGCCGCCCCGCGATCCCGTACGCTCAGTCGCATAGCAGGTTCCGCGCACGACGATGCTCGCAAACCGAGTCGAGCTCAGTCGGTCGCTCACGGTGATCGCAACCCAGGCGTTGTGCCCAATCGTTTCGCTCAGCTCGCGGTCGGCGCGGAAATACAGCCAGCCTTCGGAGAAGGCAATGCGAATCGGCACGACATCGGCGTGCGTGCGCCGGACAAAGGCGAGATGGGCGAAACAGCTCCGCTCGAGCATCGCCAGGCACTGTTTCTTGGACAGCCGTTTGGCGTCCAAGGCTGGGGCAAGTCCGGTCGCGGTTATCTTTGGAATAGCGCCTCCGGTGCGTGTGCCTCGACGGCGACCCGCTCGGGCGGAGGGCCCGTTCGAGCGAGTGGCATCCGAGCGTGAGATGACCGTACTGTCCGTGGCCGCATGGGCCGTGCCGAACACGCCTTGACGCCGGCCGGCGTGTGGTTGCGCGGGCGCGGTTCATGCCCGACGCACTCACGAGGTCACCGATGAACAGTGTCGGCTCACGCCGACGGAGGCGACACTCCCGGGCATCGACGGCTGAGACGCCGCGAACCACTCGAGGCAGACATGGCAAAGACGGCGGATGAACTCTTCGACACTTTCGCGGCTCGCGTCGCGGAGATTCTCCGCGAACGGTTCGGCATGGATCCCGAGCCTCTTCTCCGCGCCAGACGGGAATCGTTCACGATCGAGGGGCTGATTCGGCGATCAGATGGCGCTCCGAAGTGGTACGGCGTGCAGGCGACTCCGGAGCAACTACAGTGGAACGGGCCGAATGCCACGGCGGAGGCATTTGTCGAGGGATACATTGCGGCGTTTCGTGCCGCCGACCGCGCCTAGCACGCGCTTGGCATCGGGAACGGATAGCGGACGTGACGGTCATACGATCCTCACTGCCGTCGCAGATCCAGCTCCGTGCTCAGTCGCCGCGTCGTCTCGCCGTCGATAATCGCGTCGTTCTGCATCCGTTGAAGCTCTGCCCGTTCGACGTCGATCAGCGTGTCGAGCAACTGGCGTGTCGATTCGTTCGACCGCGCGACTTCCGCGCGGATTGCGGATGACGATGCGCGTGTGGTGCGGAGCTGCTCGAGGCGCTCGAGGCGGCCCGCGTACGAGGCGCGGACCCGTTCCACGACGATCGGCGACGAGCCGACCTCCGCGGCGCGCGCATCGAGCTCGCGCAACGCCGCGCGCGCCATGTGCGATTGCGCCACGAGCTCCTGCCCCTCCGCTTGGCCCGCGACCGCCTCGACTCCGAGCCGCCGGATGATCAGCGGCAGCGTGAGGCCCTGACCGACCAGCGTAACCAGAATGACCGTGAAGGTGATGAATACGATCAGATCACGCCCAGGGAACGGCTCTCCGGTGTGGGTGGTCAAGGGCAGTGAGAGTGCCACGGCGAGCGAGATGACGCCGCGCATACCAGCCCAGCTCACAACCGTCAGGACCGGCGTCGTCGGCTTGAGCGCCGCCCGCTCGACGAACACGCTTCGCACGCTGTGAGAGAGCCAGCCCGTCGCGAACACCCACACCGGCCGCACGAGGATCACCGTCACGCATACCGCCGCCGCAACAAGAAGCACGGTGCCTCCACCCTCGAACAGTCGGCGTGCGGATGACCGCAATTGAAGGCCGACCAGCACGAAGGAGAGGCCGGTGAGCAGGAAGTCGATCATCTCCCACAGCACCGGGCCCTGGAGTCGACTCGTCGACGACGCGATCACCACATTGTAGCGGCTGAGGTACAACGCGACCGTGAGCACGGCCAGCACGCCCGATGCGTGCGCTGCCTCCGCCGGGAGGAACGCGCCAAACGGCAGGAGCAGCATCACGGTATTCTCGACGGCTGGGTCGCCGATGCGATCAAGGATGTGGCGCCCGATCCATCCGGCCGCGAGACCGATCATCACCGACGCCGCCGCCGTGTACAAGAATCGGCCGGCCGTCGGGGCAAGCGTGAACGACGTCCCGGCGACCGCGGCGCCGCTTGCCACCTGAAACGCCAGCAGCGCGGTCGCGTCGTTGACGAGTCCCTCGCCGCTGAGAATCGTGACGAGCCGCCGCGGCAGATGAAGGGTATCGGCGATCGCCTTGGCGGCGACGGCATCGGGCGGGGACACAATCGCGCCGAGCACGAAAGCCGCTGGCCATGTGAGCTCCGGCGCGAGCGCGTGCGCCACGAGCGCCACAGTGGCCATTGTCACGAGCACGAGACCCACGGCCAACAGAACGATGGGCCACGCCTCGCGTCGAATCTCCGCCCACGACGTGTCCTGCGCCGCCGCGAAGATGAGAGGCGGCAGAAAGACGGCAAGGACGAGCGGCGGCGGGAGCGCAACGATCGGGATGCCGGGGACCAG
Organism: Gemmatimonadaceae bacterium; assembly: GCA_035493635.1. Taxonomy (GTDB): domain Bacteria; phylum Gemmatimonadota; class Gemmatimonadetes; order Gemmatimonadales; family Gemmatimonadaceae; genus JAQBQB01. The sequence continues at coordinate 30,630 of DATJHY010000232.1, forward strand.
CGCGAGAACCAGGCCGCCGACGGCGAACGCAATCGGGTCGGGAATCCCGAAGCGGCGTCCGATCGCCGCGAGCACGGCGACCGCTGCGAGCACGCCCAGGATGAGTCTGATATCTGGCATTGACGGGGGAGGGCCGTCGCGGGCCGCCGTCTTCAAGCGGCAAACTGCGCAACGTGCTAAACTTACCTCCACGACGCTGGTGAGCAGCCTTGTGGCTGCCCTTTGGGGCTCCGGTCCGCGCTGCAGCGGACCGGCCCTCCCGAGCCATCCCGGACAGCCTGCAGTCCGCTGTAATGCTCGAGGAGACACCATGCAAGGGCCACGCACCGTCCCAGTTCCGCGCACGCTGAGCGCGATTGCTGACTCGGACGATCTTCGTTCCGTCATCAGCGGCGCGCTCGGTGCAACACCGATCGACGAAGCGATGCTCCGGCGCGGCGTGTGGACGTATGTCGGTGCCGAGCGTCATGCGGGCACGTCACCCGGGCATGTCATCATGGCGCTCACCGAACTGATCGACGAGGCCACCATCGCACCGGTCGCCGCGCGCCAGGCGCTGACGCGCCGTGTGATCCTGTGGTGCGTGGAAGCGTACTTCGGACATCTGGGCGGTGATGTTGTCGGCCGGGACGGGATGGCGCTGTCGGACGCGCCAGTTGCGGAGCGCGCGCCCTGAGCTGGCCGGCGCCGGATGCAAGCTTGGCAAGTCGAATTCGGGCCGCGCCAAGTGAGTACGCCCTTGGTGTGATGGTAAGCGGTGCCTGGAAACAGTACCATCCAGCTCGTAGCCCGCTTCCCGAATCCCGGAGGGATTCCATGTCACGTCTTCGCCAAATCTCAACCTCCATCGGCGTGCTCTTGCTCGCCGCGCCGCTCCTGTCCGCACTCTCCGCTCAGACCGCTGTGCGAGACACGGTGGCGCAGACGATGGCGGCGATCGCCAGTGCGGTGCCGATCGTCGCGCCGCTGGCGATGCCGCGCATCGTCACCGAACGCGCAGTCGCTCCGGCTCCGGTCGTTCCCGCCGGAGTGACGCGGTCCAGTGGCGCCGTTGCCTCACGCGCCGACGCACTCGCAGTCGCACCGTCTGCCATGCGCGCCTCCAATAGCAGCCCACGTAGCTCCGCGATGATGATTGTCGGCGGTGCGGCGTTCATCGTCGGAGCGGTCGTGGGCGGTAAGTCGGGAACGGCGGTCATGATCGGCGGAGGAATCCTCGGGCTCGTCGGCCTTTGGAACTACTTGCAGTAGCCATCCGTAACTCTCCGCTCAACTGGCGCAGCCCCGAAAGGGCGCTGCTCGGGCGAGCAAGGAACCCGCCGCGCTGCTCGCGGCGGGTTCAGAGTTTCCGGCCAGTCGGCGCGACGCACTCTAGTTGTCGAGCAACTCGCCGACGTGCGACAGCGCGGGCACGTGATCGCACACGAGCTTCACGCACACGGTGAGCGGCACGGCGAGCACGGCACCGGGAATGCCCCACATCCAGCCGAAGAACAACAGGCCAAGAAAGATCGCGACCGTATTGACTGGGAGGTGGCGGCCGAGCAGCAGCGGCGTGACCAGGTTGCTCTCGGTGAGGTGAACGACAAGAAAGGCAGCGGGTGCGAGCAAGGCATGGCCCGTCGAACCGATGGTCGCCAGCGCAGCGAGGGCGATGATCGCGACCGTCACCATCGGCCCGAGGTACGGCACGAAGTTCAGCACGGCGGCAATTCCGCCCCACAGCAGCGGATTCGGAACGCCGACCGCCCAGAGGGCCAGCGTCGTGATCGCTCCGACACCGGTGTTGATCAGCGCGACGGTCACGAGAAAGTGTGACGCCGCGAGCTCGATTTCGCCGAGCAGGTGCTCGCGGCGCTCCAGCTCGGGACGGCCCGGCCGGAGTCCGGCCAGCTTCCGTCGCACGAGCGGCCCGTTCGCGAGGAGGAAGTACGTCAGAAAAATCACGCTGAACGTCGCAGGGACTATCGCGACGGAATCGACCGACAGCCGAGCCAGGATGCCCGGCGTTGCCAGCTGCACGGTCCGCGGCGCGTTGCCCGTGCCGGCCGCTGCCGCCTGCTGCATGCGATCGGCCGATTGCTGGAGTGCGGTGAAGGGATTCATGATGCGACGAATCTTTGCCTCGAGCACCTTGATTGTCGCTGGCGCGGATGCGGCCCATTGCACCGCCGGCGACGCGAGCGCCGTGGCCACGCCCACGCCGGCGCCGAGCGCTCCGAACACAACGAGCGCCGCGGCCAGTCGGCCGGGAATGCGCTTGCGCTGTAGCCAACGCACCGGTGCACCGAGGGTGAGCGTCAGCATCACCGAGATGACGATTGGCAGCACGAGCATGCGGCCGAGCCGGAGCGTCGCGATGAGCATCACGCCGGCGATGACGACCAGGATCCGCGATGACGACGGCGGGACCTCCGCTTCACTCGACGCCGACGATCCGGCGATCTCGTACGTGGCCACGCAGCCTACGCCGCGACCGGCGGCAGCTCGACGATCTCGAGCCAGTACCGGCCGAGGACATTCATCGCCTCCACCAACCCCGAGAACGTGACCGGCTTGGTGATGAAGGAGTTCACGCCAAGCTGATAGCTCCTGATCACGTCCGCGTCCAACCCGGAGGTCGTGAGCACCACGACCGGGATGTCGATCAGTGTCGGGTCGCCTTTGATTCGCTGCAACGCTTCGCGCCCGTCCATGTTCGGCATGTTGAGGTCGAGGAGAATCAGGCCGGGACGGGGCGCCTTGCCGGTCTCGCCCGAGAATTGGCCGCGCTGGTAGAGGTAATCGAGCAACTGCTCGCCGTCCTCGACGAACCGAAGCTCGTTCGAGATGTGCGCGTCCTCCAGCGCCTGCTGGGTGAGCATCCGGTCGTCCTCGTCGTCGTCGCAGATGAGAATCGTGATCGGAATCTTATGCTTGTCTTGCATCATCATGGCACATGCTCCGCTGCCGCCTGCGTGACCGGGAGGGTGACGATGAACGTCGCACCCTGGCCGGTGGTGCTCGTCGCGGCAATGCTGCCGCCGTGCCGCTCGACGATCTTTCGGCAGATCGCCAGGCCCATACCGGAGCCGTCATACTGCGCTCGGGCGTGGAGTCGTTCGAACATGCGAAAGATCCGTTCTCCGTGCTCTTCCTTGAACCCGATTCCGTTGTCCGACACGGTGATCGTACAATTCCCGTCGTTTGAGCTCGACGCGCCGAGGCGGATGACCGGCGGCGAATCCTTGCGCCGGAACTTGAGGGCGTTGGCCACGAGATTCTGGAACAGCCGTCGCATTTGCAGCGCGTCGGCGTCGATCATCGGCAGCTCTCCCACCTCGACTCGGCCGCCCGCCTCGGCAATGGACGTCTCGAGGTCGGCGACGACCTCGCGAGCGATCGCCGCCAGATCTGTCGCCAGGAATGGTTCGGAGCTGGTGGCGACCTGCGAGTAGGCAAGGAGATCGCTGATCAGCGCTCGCATGCGCGCCGCCGCGCTCAGCATCCGCTCCAGATACTGGCGCGCATTCCCGTCGAGCACCGGCCCCGCTGACGTGCCGAGACGCTCGCCGAACGACAGGATCTTGCGAAGCGGCTCCTGCAGGTCGTGTGACGCGACGAACGCGAACTCGTTGAGCGCCGCGTTCGAGCGCTGCAGCTCGAGGCGTTGCGCGGCGAGTCGACGCTCGGCGAGCCTCCGCGCGGTGACGTCTTCGATCGCCAGGAGGATGACGCGCGACACGCTCGGTTCGTGTGTGACGAGCCGGGCGTTGAGCAGCATGATCTTGCGGCCGATACCCGGAAATACGTGGTCGACCTCGACGTCGTAGAGCTCCGATTCGACGGTGAGCCGGTCGCGGAGCAATTCGCGCAGCGGCGCGATGTCCCACTGGCCGTCGCCCAGGGCGAACAGTACCTCGCCGATCGTGTCCGCGCGGTCTACGCGAAAAGTTTGGTAGAACGCGCGATTCGTGTGCGTGACGCGGAAATCCGAGTCGAGGACCACGAGCGGCTCGCGCACCGTGTCGATGATATCGAGCAGCAGCCGCTCGGCCGGCGCGCCTGTGGCCGCGCCGCTCGAGCCTGCCGCCGAGACAATCGAGTTGCTTATCATCCAATGCAGGCTAGGATTCGCGCGAATCGCACGCAATGACACGATCGGGTTAGAAGACGTACTACCGCGCGACCAGCCAAGGGGATGTGCCGCGAGGCGGCGGCGCGGTAGCTTGAGTCGGAGGCAGCCATCGGGCCGGATCCTGCATCGGAGGCGGCCCGCTACCTCAACCCGGACGATGCATCCTTCCAGCCAATGAGATGATCACGGTCGCCGTCGTCGACGACAATCGGCTCGTGCGCGAAGCACTCGCGGCGATGCTCGATCAGCTCCCCGACATTCGTGCCGTTGCGGCGGCCATTGCCGATCCGGAGTTTCTGGAATCTACCAAGCCGGACGTGCTGCTCCTCGACGTCGGCCTGCGTGACGAAGACAGCTTGAGCGTCGCCGCCGACATTGCGAGCCACGCTTCGGGCGCGAAGATCGTCGTGATGGACCTCGTCCCGGTGAACGAGGACATCGTCCAATACGTCAACGCGGGCGTGTCGGGATTCGTGCTCAAGGACACGACGTTCGACGAGTTCGTCGCTACGATCAGAGCGGTCGCGGCGGGCGGCAAGGTGCTGCCGCCCCGCATGACGCAATCGCTGTTCTCCCAGATCGCGATGGCGGCCGACGCGAGGGGTCGCGAGCACGTGCTCGAGGATGTGCGCATGACACGGCGCGAGCGAGAGGTGATCGATCTGATCGGCGAGGGATTGAGCAACAAGGAGATCGCCCAGCGGCTCAACATCGCGGCGCACACGGTCAAGAGCCACGTGCGGAACGTGATGGAGAAGCTGGCGTTGCACACCCGACTGCAGATCGCCGCGTATTCGCGGCGCGACGGCGGCGCCTAGCGCCGATCGGCGCGGGAGCCGTCGCGCGACGCGGCCCGTGCGGGGGCTCGTCGGCCGAGTGGAGTACGCCAAGGATCACCCATTCGTGGGATGGGTTGTGCCTGGCGATGAGCGTTATGCTGAGTGATGCGATGCCCCCGCCACTCAGAGGAGCGCATCTCGGCATGACGACCCCGGTATCACCGGCTGCGCGTGAGATGGCTCGCCAACTGCTCGAACGCGAGAGAGGCCGCGCGACGGAGGCGGCGGGGCTCGGCGCGACGATGCAGCGAGCGAGCACGCGTGTGGCGGACAACCTGCGCAGCTCGGTGGGCGAGGACGGTTACAGCGCGCTGCTCGTGCGAGCGCTCGCGCGAACCCAGTCGGACCACCCCGCGCTGAAGGATATGCGCCGTACCGACCCCACCGGCATTCACCTGGACATCGTCGGTTGCGTCGAGGCTCACGGCGCAGCCGCCGTGGGCGCGGCGCTCGAATCGTTGCTCGCAGCGCTCGTCGATATTCTCAGCGACCTCATTGGAGCCGACATGGTACGAAGTCTCCTGGATCATGACGACCTGCCGCGTGCACGTCGCAACGGCCGGACAACGTGAAAGGTTCAGAGCTCCTGGTCATCCGCAACATCCCCACCGGCGTTCCCGGTCTCGACGCAGTATTGGGCGGCGGGCTGTGTGAGTATTCGTTCAACCTCATCGCGGGTTCGCCGGGTTCCGGGAAAACGACCCTCGTGCAACAGATCCTGTTCGGCAATGCGACACCGGAACGGCCTGCGCTCTACTTCACCGTGCTCGGCGAACCGACGATCAAGATGCTCCGCTACCAGCGCCAGCTCGGCTTCTTCGACGCGACGCGCGTTCCCGGGGCGATACGGTTCGTCAACCTCGCCGCCGAAGCGGCGGGCGGCAACCTCGACGCCGTCCTGCAGCGCATCGTCGCCGAGGTGGGCCGCGTGGCGCCGGCGTTCGTCGCCGTCGACTCGTTCCGGACGATCGTCGGCGAACGTCGCTCGCCGGAATCGGATGGCACGATCGAGATGGCGCGCTTCGTCAACCAGCTCGCGCAGCAGTTGACTACCTGGGAAGTCACGTCGTTCCTGATCGGCGAGTATGCGGACGCCGAGCGGCGCGACCCGGTCTTCACTGTGGCGGACACGATCCTGTGGCTGTCGGAGGACGTCGATCGGAACTCCGCGACGCGAAAGCTTCGCGCGGTCAAGGCACGCGGACGAAGTCCGATGCCAGGCTTGCACACGTTCCGTCTGACGAGCGCAGGCATGCAGGTCTTTCCACGAATTCCGGAGCAACAAGGGAAGCGCGTCCTGCGCCGCGACACGCGACTCGCGACCGGAGTGCCAGGGCTCGACGAGATGACGGGCGGCGGCATTCCGGCGGGCGACGTCGTGTTGCTCACCGGACCTGCCGGCAGCGGCAAGACGACCTTCGCCACGCAGTTCATCGCGCAAGGGCTCAGTGAAGGCGAGCGATGCGTGGTCGCCGTGTTCGAAGAATACCCTGAAGCATACCTCGCCCGGGCAAAGACGGTTGGCGTCGACCTCGGCGACATGATCGACGGCGGACGGCTCGCCGTCACGTACCTCCGGCCGCTCGACCTGTCGGTCGACGAGATGCTGGCCGAGATCCAGGCGGCGGTCGATCGACTGGGCGCGACCCGCGTGGTCATCGACTCACTCTCCGGCTTCGAGGTCGCGTTGGCTCCGACGTATCGCACGGATTTTCGGGAGTCGCTGTACCGCCTGGTCGGCGCGCTCACGGCACACGGCGTAACGGTATTCATGACTGACGAAGTCATCGACGCCTATCCCGGCGGCCGGTTCACGCACGAACGCGTCTCGTTCATCACCGACGATATCCTGGCGCAACGATATGTCGAGATCGACGGGCGCCTGCAGAAGGTGCTGTCGGTCGTCAAGATGCGCGGCAGCGAGCACGCCACTGACTTCAGGGCGTATCGTCTGACGCCCGAGGGCGCCGTGATGGGTGAGTCGCTCACGCAGTACCGCGGCATCACGACCGGCGTTCCCGAGCTCGCCATGACGGCAATCGGGGTTGGGCCAGATGGTTGATGCCAAGCGAGACCGCCGGGAGCGCGCCGAGGGTTCGGCCGCGACGCGGTTCGCGCGTCAGCGTGCCATCGCCGAGCGTTTGCTGCTCACCGCGCTTCACGAGCGCGATGCCAGGCGCGAGGCGGTCGAGGCGAGCAAGCGCGCCACGTTTCTGGCGTCGGCGAGCCGCGACCTCGCGATGTCGCTCGACGAATCGACGACCCGCGAAGCGGTTCGCCGCCGCGCCCTGCCGCGCGAAGGCAGCTGGTGCATGGTCGACATCGACGCGGAGGCCGCGAGCCCCACGGACCGTGGCGAGTTTGATCCCGGCAGACTGTTAGTGGTTCCGCTCGTGGTTCGCGGAGCGGTGCTTGGGGCGATCACCTACGTCACGCGCGACGGAGATCCGCCCTTCTCGCCGGAAGAGACCACGCTCGCCTCGGACCTCGCCGACATTTGCGCGCTCGCCCTGGACAACGCGCGGTTGTATCGCGAGGCCCAGGCTCTCCGCGATGCTGCCGAGGCGGCGAACCGTGCCAAGTCGTCATTCCTCGGCAACATGAGCCACGAGTTGATGACGCCGCTGAATGCGATCGGGGGCTACGTCACGTTGATCCAGATGGGACTGCGCGGGCCGGTGAGTGCGGAACAACAGGTCGACCTCGTGCGGATCCGGCACAACCAGATGCACTTGCTGACGCTGATCTCGGAGATCCTCACGTTCGTGCGGAGCGAGGGCGGCAAGTTGGAGTACCGGTTCACCGAAGTGTCGGTTCAGGGGACGCTGCACGACATCTCCGATATGCTCCAGGGCGCCATCGATGAACGGCACGTCATGCTGATCCAACGGCCCGTGGACGTCGATGTGGCGATGTGGGCCGATGCCGACCGACTCCGGCAGATTCTGTTGAATCTCGTGATGAACGCTGTCAAATACTCGGCGGTCGTCGGCGGGCAGATCACGCTCAGCGTCACCTCGACGTCTCACTCCGTTGCCATACACGTCTCGGACAACGGTCCCGGTATTCCCGGAGACAAGTTGGCGGTGATATTCGAGCCGTTCGTGCAGCTGGCGACCGGATTGACCGATCGGCGCGGTGGCGTGGGCTTGGGGTTGTCGATCAGCCGCGATCTCGCGCGGGCAATGCATGGTGAGCTGACCGTCGAGAGCACAGTGGGTGCCGGCTCGCGATTCACGCTGGAGTTGCCACGCGCCCGTCATACGAGCGCGAGATCGCCATGAGCGCGCGCGAGAACCAGGGGCCTGATCGTCGCCGGACGCTCGCGGTCGCCGAGGATGCGCAGCGGATCACGCACCTTGCGCAAGAGCTCCAGCGCAACGCCGTCGAGCTCGAGGGACAGTCGCAGAGATTGCGGGGCACCATCGAGGCCCTCGAGGCCGCGAATGAGGAGCTCGATCGACGAACGAGCGAGATCGCGGCGGCGCAGGCAACCGCGGACGCCGCGACGGCGCGCCTGGCCAGACTGCAGAGCATCACGGCGGCGCTCAGCAATACGGTGACGCCGGCCGCTGTCGCGGATTCGGTGCTTCAGGAGGCCATGGTCGCACTCGAGTGTGACGCGGCGGCGGTCGTTGTCGTGGCTGCGGAACAGGGCGGGGAACTCGTGCTGCTGGGCGAATCGGGGTGGCTCGATCCGCTCATGCGCTCGTTCGCCCATGATCAACTCGACCAGGCACACGGCCCATACGACGAGGCGGTGGAAAAGGGCAACTCGATCTACCTGGAGTCGTTGGAGCGCCTGCACACCCGGTATCCGGCTTTTCGATACACCGGCGATGCTGGACCGCGAGGGTCATGGATGTTTCTTCCGCTCGAGATCGAGGGCCGCGCCGTGGGCGCGCTGGCGTTTGGCTTCGCCGGGCCTCGTACCTTTTCGCTGGTCGACAGGCACTTCGCCGACACCGTAGCGCGCTACTGCGCCCAGGCGCTCGACCGTGTCAGGCTCCGCGTCGCCGCTGCGGCCGCCCTCGCCGAAGCGCGAGATGCGCGCATGATGGCGGAGCACGCGAACAGCGCAAAGACGCTGTTCTTGCGCGGGATGAGCCACGAGCTTCGCACGCCATTGAACGCCATCACGGGGTACGCCGCGTTGTTGGAGGATGGCATACGTGGCGCGGTCAATCCCGCGCAAACCAAGGACCTCGGGCGGATCAAACGTGCCGCCGGTTATCTCCTTCGCCTCATCAACGACATTCTCACCGTCGCGAGGCTCGAGGGCGCCAGGCCGCTGCATCTGATCTCGATTCCCGTCAATTCCGTGCTCGCCGAGGTCGAGGTGCTGTGCGCACTCCAGGCGAAGTCGAAGAATCTGAACCTGACCGTGGTGCCATCGGAGCAGCCCGTTCTCGTGACCGCCGACGCGGAACGCTTGCAGCAGATCCTGCTCAACCTCGTCACGAACGCGATCAAGTTCACGCAGCCGGGCGGGAGCATTGTGGTCACATGCGAGACCAATGCCGATATGGCGCGTGTTGACGTACGGGACACGGGGGTCGGTGTTCGTCTGGACGACGTCGATCGCGTGTTCGAGCCGTTCGTGCAGATCGACCGACATCTGACGACGCCGGCACAGCAGGGGGTCGGCCTCGGGCTGTCGATCAGTCGGGAACTGGCTCGCGGAATGCACGGCGACTTGACGCTGCGAAGCACGGAAGGGGCCGGGTCGACCTTCACGCTGACGATTCCGATCGCGCCGGTGATCGCGACGCCCGACCCGGCGGTCGATGCGGTGACGAGCGGGATGCCGTCTAGGCGCCGAGCGTGACGACGACGGCGTGTGGTGCCCCGTCGTCCGCCAATGCGATCGATCCGCCGGCGGCCGCGACGCCATCGATTGTGACCATCCTCACGCCGTGCGAAACGCCGTCAGGGTTCCTCACTTCGATCGCGTACGAGGCCGTTCCGTATCGATACTCGATCGTGAACCCTCGCCACGCAGCCGGAATGCACGGATCGACGCGCAGCCGCTCGCCGCGTTTGTCGAACCCGAGCAGGCCCTCAAGTACGACGCGGTGGCTCCAGCTGGCCGAGCCGGTGTACCAGGTCCAGCCCCCCTGGCCCTCGTGGCCGCGTACGGTGTAGACGTCGCCGGCCACGACGTACGGCTCGACTTTGTAAGTCTCGGCGTCGGAACGGCTCCGCGCGTGCGACAACGGATTGAGCATTCTCATAAGCGCGGCCGCTCGGTCGCCGTCACCGAGCCTCGTCAACGCCAGCACGGTCCACAGCGCGGCGTGCGTGTATTGCGCGCCGTTCTCGCGAACGCCGGGTGGGTAGCCTTTGATGTACCCCGGATCGTGCACGGTGTGGTCAAAGGGAGGCGTGAGCAGGAGCAGCAGGCGCTCGTCGTCTCGCACCAATCGCTCGTTCACCGCGTCCATCGCCGTGCGGGCGCGCGCCGCGTCGCCCGCGCCGGAGAGGACGGCCCAGCTCTGAGCGATCGCGTCGATCTGGCATTCCTCGTCGCCCGCCGAACCCAGGCCCGTACCGTCGTCATAGAACGCGCGCAGGTACCAAGCCCCGTCCCAGCTCGTCGATTCGACCGCCGCCGCGTAGGCGCGGGCGCGCTCCCGGTATCGCGCGGCCGTGCCGGCATCGCCGCGCGCTTCGGCGTGGACGGCGAACCCGCGAAGCGTCGCCGCGAGAAACCAGGCGAGCCAAACGCTCTCGCCCGCGCCCTTCGCGCCCACGCCGTTCATCCCGTCGTTCCAATCGCCCGATCCGATGAGCGGAAGGCCATGCGCGCCCGACGTGCTCGCACGATCGAGTGCGCGAACGCAGTGCTCGTAGAGCGTTCCGCTCTCGGCGCCTCCGTGGGGCAGATCGTACACCTCCTGCTCGTCCGGTGCGAGCGGGCGCATCTCGAGGTAGCCCGCCGGCGCGTCCCACACACCAGTATCGCCCGTGACCCGCACATAATGATCGGCGACGAACGGCAGCCAGACGAGATCGTCGGAGATCCGGGTGCGGACACCCCTGCCCGAGGGCTCATGCCACCAATGCTGAACGTCGCCCTCGACGAACTGCCGGCCGGCGGCGCGAAGGAGATGATCCCGCACGATCTGCGGTTCGGCATACACGAACGCCATACAATCCTGCAATTGGTCGCGAAAGCCGTAGGCGCCGCCGGACTGATAGAGGGCTGATCGCGCCCACATTCGGCACGAGAGCGCCTGGTATAGCGTCCAGTGGTTGAACAGCGCATCGAGCTCCGGCTCGGGAGTGTGCACACGGACCACGGATAGCCGGTTGTCCCAGGCGCCGTTCGCATCCTCGATCGCGGCGGCGGCCGATTCCGGCGCGCCATGACGGCGGATCAGCGCGCGTGCACCCTCGTCGCTTGCCGCGGCGCCGAGGAGAATCACCACCGCTCGGGTTTCACCAGGCCGGAGCGTGATCGCGCATTGTAGCGCGGCGCATGGATCGTCGCCGGCGCCGGTGACGCCAGACAGGCGATCGTCGTGGAGACCGGACGGCGACGCAAGATCGCCGTTGCGGCCGATGAAGTGATCGCGGCGCGCCGTATAGCCAATCGTCGGTTCGCTGATCCAGGAAAAGGCCACGAGCGTGGAGAAGTCCGGCGCGAAGAAATTCTGGGCGAACAACGCACCGGATTGCGCATCGTGTCGCGTGTGAAGCTGGTGTTGTGCGTGCTCGCGCTCGGCGCCGAGCGCCCACTCGACGTAGCTCGTCAGCGAAAGGCGTCTGACAGTCGAGCCACGATTGGTGATGCGTAGGTGAGCGATCTTGACCGAATCAGTTCGCGGCACGGCAAGCGCCAAGTCGGTGACGATGCCGGTCCGCTCGTGCGCGAAGCGCGTCATGCCGGCCGCGTGTGTGACAGCATATTCCGGCGACCGCGCCGGATTGCCGACCGCTGCGGCGGGGCCGGGCGTGGGAGACCAGTGGGCTCCGCTCTCGAGATCGCGCAGGAAGAGAGCCTCTCCGCACGGGTCGCTGACGGGATCGTTGAACCAGGGCGTGAGTCGGAAAAAGTGACTGTTCTCTGCCCAGGTAAACCCTCCGCCTCGCTCCGTGACGCAGAAGCCGATCGACGGATTCGCGATCACGTTGGCCCATGGCGCGGGCGGAACGTGCTCGCCGGCGACGGCGACGGTGACGTCGCCATCGCTCGCGACCGCGCCGTAGCCGTTCGCGCACACCGGCGGCGAACCGCGCGACGCTCGCTTTGGCCACCGAGCGTCGGCATCCGGCGCTTGCGCGACACTCGGCGATGCCGCGATCGTCGGCGCCCCCGATGGCGGAGTCGGCGCGTGGGCCGCGCGGCTAAGGGTGTCCGCGGCGACAATGTCGCCAAGGCCGACGCCGTCACACAGCACGTGGACGCGCGCCGTCGCTCGAAGCAGGGCCGTGTCTTCGGCGGTGAGTACATCGGCGCGCCGAATGAATACGCCACCCGGCCGCTCGAGCACGCCGCCCTCGCCCGACGACATCGCGATGGCGACGAGCTGATCGTGCAGCTCCTGCGCGTATGAGTGAGGCTTCGCGTTGAGAATCACCAGGTCGGACTGGACGCCTTTCATGCGCCAGTACCTGTGCGCCATGAGAAGTTGTCGGATGCTCTGCATACCTGCCGACACGCGGATCGTGGCGAGCACGATCGGCCAATCGCCGGAAATGCCCTGCGCCCAGAGCGCCGGCTGCCCGCTCCTGACGGCAGCCCGTTCCGCGGCAGAGGCGCGCAACACCGCGTGTGGATAGATGAGCGCGCCCGCCAGCTCCTGATACAACGCCACGTCGGCGGGAGCGATGTCGAGGTCACGGAGCTCCATCTCGGTTTCGGTGCGCGATAGGCTCAGCGCGCGTTCGGCAGCGGCAATGTCCCGGTAGCGGTCCGCGAGTTGGAGCGCCGCTTCACGCGTCGCCGCGACCGCCGTCGTGAAGGCCACCGTCGCCGAGCGACCCGGGCCGATGCGCACGCGAACGCGGAGCGCGACGATTGGGTCGAGCACCGCGCCAACAGTCCCCGACAGCGTTGCACCGGGATCCATTGCCCGCGGCCCATGAACGGTGCGGCCTCGGCCCAGAAAGCGCGCTCGATCCGTCTCGAACGTCACGTCTCCGACTCGCTCGGGCCCGGTCGCGACGACGTGCACGCACCACGGCCAGTGCTCATCGGCCGATCGGGGCCGGCGGCTGGCGAGCAGCGTCGCTCCCGGCGCCGACTCGGTGGCAACGAACAGCTTCTGAAACGCCGGATGAGCGCGATCGGCCGCGGCGGGGCAGAGCACGACTTCGCCGTAGCTCGTCAGCTCGATCTCGCGCGTGACGAACGAGCGATTCACGAGCGTGACGCGGCGAAGCTCCGCCTGCTCGCTCGCGATGACGACGACCTCCGTACGGGTCTCGACGTCGCCGTCGCGGCGACTGAACGTCACGCGATCGGCGGCGAACGTGACACGATAGGACGACGGTGTGGCGCGAACCGGCTGATGGCCCGCCGACCAGACCATATTGGTCGCGAGATCCTTGATGTAGATCCACTGTCCCGTGTCGTCCTGTGTGGCGTCGGCACGCCACCGCAGGACATCGATCCCGTTCGCGCGACTGTGGCCGCTGCCCGCATTGGTGAGCAGCACGCTGTACCCCCGTCCGCCGAGCAGCGCGACGTGCGGCTCGCGTGTGTGCGGCGTGTCGACCTCGTGAACGGCGATCTGCGGTGACGGCGACACGTCGACGGCTTCCGATGGAGCGTCGGATTGCGGAGGTCGAGGCACGTACTGTCGTGGAACACGTTCGTCGAGGAGCAGCGCCGTCGCGCGAACGGCAGGATCGGCCATGAAGCGTCGCTGCCAGATTCCCTCCGCCTCGCTTTCACCAATGCTCAGGGCGTTGTCGAGCGCGACCAGGCTCATTCCGATGTGATGCGCCATGAACGCGCGGACGACGGCAGCGTGACCGTCGGGATCCGCGCGAGTGTAGTCGAGTGCGTCATAGAATCCGTAGCTGCCCAGCGCGCCCTGCCGCTCCAGCTCCGCGAAGTTTCGCAGCGCATCATGGGCGGCAACCGCTGCGGCGAGCGCTGTCGCATACGGCGCGACGACGACATCGCTCGACAGGCCCCGCTTGAGAGCCAGGTCGGGAACACCGAACGGGCGGTATTGATACGTGTCGTGCCGGTCGCGAACGTTGTACGCCGACTCGGAGATTCCCCAGGGCACGCCGCGCGCGCGGCCGTACGAAATCTGTCGCTGCACAGCCGAGTGGCAGGTTTGGTCGAGCAGCGAGAAGGGTCTCGGCGGCATGACGAGGAGCGGCATGAGGTACTCGAACATGCTCCCGCTCCAGGACACCAGCGCCGGCGCCCTGTCGGCGACGGTCAGCGACCGACCGAGCCGGAACCAATGCTCGGTCGGCGCGTCCCCTTTGGCCACGGCCATGAAGCTCGCCAACCGCGACTCGGAGGCGAGCAAGTCGTACGAGGAGTCGTCGAGTCTCCCGGACCGTGCGTCGTAGCCGATTGCAAACAGCCGACGCTGCGGGTCATAGACCAGCCGGAAATCCATGGCCATGGCCATCTCGCGCGCGCGTCGCGCCACGGTTTCCAGTCGCTCGACCAGCGCGGCTGCCGCGGCGGACGTTCGCGCCGCGTCGCGGAGCGGCGTCGCGGCGGCCTCCTCGGGATCCAGCTCGAGAGACGAAAGCTCGGCCGCGGCGGCCTCCAATCGCTGGCGCGCCCAGAGCAGCGTGGCGGCCGCGTCGTCCGAGCGCCCCTTCACAGTGGCGCGACGACGCAGGTCGAGCGTCGCCGCTTGGTAGGCGAGCAGCCGCTCGCCGATCCACGGAGCGGCGCCGTCTCGTTCGGCAGCGCGCGAATCGGCAATCGGTTCCGGTCGACTCTGGTGAATTCCCTCCGCCTGCAGGATGGCCCAGAGCCGAGGATCATCGACCGGGGCCTCGGCCACGTCGAAGCAGGCTTGAGCAAGTGCGATGAGATGGCCGGCGAGGTTCCCCGAGTCCACCGTGGAGACGTACGGAGGATCGAGAACTCTCAAATCCGCCAGGTTGTACCAGTTGAAGAGGTGCCCGTGCTCACGTGGCATTTGGTCGAGCGAATCGAATGCGCGCTCCAGCCGCTCGAGCATCTCGCCGCGTGTCAGGAAGCCCAGATCGCACGCCGACATCGTCGCCAGCAGCTGAAGCCCGACGTTCGTCGGCGACGTCCGCGATGCGATGACCGGCTCCGGAGTTTCCTGGAAATTGTCGGGAACGAGCCAATGCGTCTCTTCCGTTACGAAGCGATCGAAGTACCGCCAGTGACGCAGCGCGTAACGCAGCGTGATGTCGCGTTGATCCGCGTCGAGCACGAGATCCCGGCGAGTGAGCGGCACGCTGAGCGCGCCCGCGACCTCGGGTGCCAGGAGCCACGCGATCGCCAGCGTCGCCGCGGCGGCCTCGGCCGCCCACAACGCCGGTCCGGACACGTCGGTGAAGCGTCCGCGCCAGGCGACGAGCGACATGATGCCCATTCCAAGCACCACGGCCGGCCACATGCTTCGCCAAACGGAGAGTCGGCTGTGTCCCGTCGTCCGCTCGGCGTGGGACGCGGTCTGCCACTCGAGCATGCGGCGCCGCGTACCAAGCGTGCGCACGAGCGTGCGGACGACAGCGTCGCTCGCAAGTAGTGCCTGATCGGGCAAGAGAATCACGGCCAATCCGAACTGCAGCGCCGCGTGCGACGCATCGCGGCCGAGGGCGGCGTAGTACGGCCGCCAGCCCTGGCCGCGCGGCGGGCGCGCTGCCGCGAACAGCAGTGGAGCGATCCACGGCGTGGCAAAGGCGGCGAGAGCGACGAGCGTCCAACCAAGCCACGTGCCGGGCAAGAGTGTCCATCCGGCGACGAGCCAGAGGAGCACGACGACCGGGCTCACGCTGCGCCGCATGTTGTCGGCGATCTTCCATCGCGAGAGCGCGGAGAGCGGATTGAGGCTCGCTCCGTTTTGCCCAGGAACGTGCGACGTCAGCCAACGGAGCAGCTGCCAGTCGCCACGGATCCATCGGTGGGTTCGTCGCGTGGATGTGAGATATCGCGTCGGGTAGTCGTCGAACACCTCCACATCCGTCACGAGACCGGCGCGCGCGAACGCGCCTTCGATGAGATCGTGGCTCAGAAGGGCGTTCTCGGGAAAGCGACCGGCCGTCGCGCGCCGGAACACGTCCACGTCGTAGATGCCCTTGCCCGTGAACGTTCCCTCGCCAAACAGATCCTGGTACACGTCCGACACCGCGGTCGTGTAGGGATCGACGCCGGGGTGTCCGGCGTAGACCGCGGCGAAGCGTGACTGACTGGCGCTCGCGAGCGACACGCTGACGCGAGGCTGCAAAATGCCGTACCCGCGAACTACTCGACCGTGCTCCGCATCGTACTCGGCGCGGTTGAGCGGGTGGGCGATCGTGCCGATGAGCGCCGCGGCGGCGCCGTGCGGCAGCATGGTGTCGGCATCGAGGGTGATGACGTAGCGAACGCCGTGGAGCCACGCCAGATCGCCTTCGGCGACGGCAAAGGCGCGATCGCGCTCCCCGCTGATGAACTCATTGAAGTCGACGAGCTTTCCGCGTTTGCGCTCCCAGCCCATCCAGACGCCGTCGGCGGCGTTCCAGCGGCGGCTCCGGTGCAAGAGGTAGAATGGGGACTCGCACGCCGTGTCAGTGGCAGCGCCGCCGTACGCCGCGTTCAGGGCGCGAACGCCGTCGACCGCCGCGGCGACGATCGCATCGTCTCCCGCCACTGTTTCCGTTGCCGCGTCAAGGAAATCACTGAGGAGCGCAAACCGGATTTGCGGATCTCGATTGGCGAGGTATTGCACCTCGACGTGTTCCAGCGCATACGCTACCGCGTCGACGCTTCCCAGCAGCAACGGCACGACGACCATCGTGCGATCGCGCGCCGGCACCGACTGCTGGTAGTCGAGGCGCGGGAGGCGTGCTGGTGGCATGGCGAGCATCACGAGCTGATGCACGACGGCTATTGCGGCGTCCGCGGCAGGGAATAATGCGAGCAGGACGGCCACCAGAACCCACGCCGCGCGCGCATCGCCAAGTGACCCAATGGGCAGGGGCGCGATAAGCGCGATGAGCGCCAATACCGTTCCGGCGACCACGGCGCCGAAGTAGCACGCAGTCGCATGCGCGAGCAGCCACTCGCTCGCGCGAGTCCGAACAGGGCCGCGATACTTGATGGCGCGCTCGAAAGCGCGGTGGCCGTCGCCGACGAGGTGGTATCCGACGTGCGACTCTCTCGCGCTGCATCCGGCGGACTCCGCACACGCGCGCGCGGCGCCGATCGCCGCCGCGGCCACGACTTGCTCTGCTTCCGCTGTCTGTTTGGCGAAGCGCTCGACGGCATGACGGTATCGGTCGCGAGTCGAGCGAGTCATCGATGCATACGTGCCCGACGGATCGCTCCGCAGCACGGCCTCCGTTGCGCTCGCCGCCTCCACGAAGGCCGTCCAGTCGATGCTCGTGACGGCGCGGAGGCTGGCGATGGAGTTCGCCATCACGAGTTGCGTCAGCGCCAGCTCCTCGGCCGAGCGGTGCGCGGCGTCTTCGACCGTCATGACGTCTTCGGCAACCCACTGCTCCAGCCAGAGCAACGGCGTGAAGTCCGACCGCCGGCTTCGAATCTGTTGCAGGAAGCGGGTGAGAAATGCCGGTGTCAGCGAGGGACCGCGATGCACGAAGGCCGACAGGCTTCCCTTTGCGTCTTCCGTTGCGATCGCGCCGAGCATACGAGAGACCCAGTCGTCGGCGAGGGCGCGATCTGTCACGTCGCGCGCGGCACGAAGCGCCATCCGACGGACATTCTCGAGATACCCCATACGCAACATCGCCGGAATCGCCCACAGCTCGCCAAGCGTCAGTGTGGTCACGCGCTGGTACTCGGCGATCATGAGCGCGACGCTCGCCTCGTCGAGACGCCCGTCGGTGTGGGCGATCAGCTCGATCACGATATCATAGATTCGCGGATACCCGGCCATCGGGCCGTCGCCGGCGAGCTTCGGGAGCTCACGGTAGTAGCCGGCGGGAAGCGTCGCGCGAATCTCTGGAACCTGCTCCCGAACGACGAAGAAGTTGTCGAGGAGCCATGCGCCGGCCGGGCTCACATCAGCTCGATTGCCCGCGGCGAGCGCGAGCTGATCTCGTGCCGCCATCAGCACCCGCTCGGTTTCTGCCAGGCGAGACAGGAGCGGGCCGTGGCCACGACGCTTGAACCAGCGGGCGCCGGGCCGCTCGGCGACCAAGTGACGCCTCGCGAGTGCGCGTGCGTGCTCCGCGAGGCGCGTTACGCCGTAGAGCTTTCCATGCGGGGGCATCGCGCCTACCGGTTAACCGTGGTCGTCGAGCTCGGTCGCTTGTACGTTCACGAAACCTCGGTGCGAGGAGTGGAAGACTCGCGCCGCTTCCCGCGGCGGACGTCGACCGGCGCGACGGAACGAAAACAAAAAGGGCCCGGCTGGAGATTCAGCGGGCCCCCGGAAACGCGGACTTTTGGACGCGCTTGTCGCGCCGGTCGCTTGATCAAGCTAACCCGTCGAGGAGGGATTGGCAACGCGCGAGCGGCCAAGACGCCTTGTGAGTATATTCCAAAGAACTGGAGAGCGGTCGTAGCGCCGCTCCCTCCCGCGTTTTCTGCCGCGCCGCCGGGCATGGAACCTCGAGAGCCGCCCCGGTCAGCCCCCGTGTTCGTCACGGTCTGGAGGGCACGATGGATCGGCATGAAGGTTCGCGCATCCGCAACCGCGGCACAGTACTCATTGTTTCGCGCAGCGGTCTGTTCTCGGATATCGTCAGCGAGATGGTTGTCGACAGCGGTTTCGCGTCGGCGTCGCCGGTGGCGTCCGAGCCCGCCTGGCTGACGCTCACGCGAACGCAGCCGTGCATCGTGATCTGCGACTGCGACGCGCCCGCCGACAGCATGCAGCGTTTGATTGCCGAGGCATCGGCCCGTTGCATCCCGTTGATGTTGTCCGAGAGACGATCTGAGCACCACATCGAGCGAACGCTGACGCTTGCGCACCGAGTGGCGTGGCTCACGTTTCCCGTGTCGTACGCCGCGTTCTGCTCAATGCTCGATGCGCTGCTTCCGTCGACGGTCCATTCGTTTCATCGCGTGGCGGCGAGGGGGCCCGGCATGAGTATGGAAGCGGCGTTCAGCGTGCGTGCGCTCGTGGGAGCATCGCGCGGTGGCCGAGGCTACCCGGGCCGAGTTCTGGCGCACATCGGCCATACCGACGAGATCGACAATGGTCGCGCCGACGACGACGGTATGCCGGTCGCAGCGGGCTAGGTTCAGCGCGCTCGAGCCGCTGGCGTTCCCAACGCCCATCTCGAGTGCACGTACGCCGTGAAGCCGGCGTTCGAGGCGATTATCATGGTCGCGCGGCGCATGAGTTATCTCCTACTGCACGCATGGTGCGGTGGGATCTGGCTTCGGTCTGTCCACGACCAGACGATGGTCGAGGTCCGCCACGCGTAGCGCCACGTCGTGGACGAACTGCGTGATCCCCGCCATGTGCGCGTAATCAATGTATTCGGGCTCGTCCGACACCTGGTGGTAGTCGCGGTGCAGCCCGGTGAAGAACGCGGTGACGGGGATACCGAGGCGGGAGTAGCTGGCGTTATCGCCACTGCAGTAGATCCGCTGCGGCTCGCCCGGGGCATCGTACCCGTAGTCGAGCCTGAAAGGCCGCGGCTCTCCACGGTTCACCGCCTCGACGATGTCGCCCAACTCGGTGGAAAGCCGGCGGGATCCTATCAGCTGCAGGAAGTCGGGGCCGCCG
>DATJHY010000233.1:0-22913 GCA_035493635.1 Gemmatimonadaceae bacterium
CATCTGGTACGCGACGTCCTTGAGCATGCCGACGATCTTGCCGCCCTTGATCTCGTAGAACACCTGGCCGCCGAACTGCGCGTTGTAGCGCTGCTGGTCGATCGAGAACGAGCCGTCGCCGATGATCGCGATCCCGCGATCAGTCGCCGCGATGAGGTCGTCCCAGCCGAGATCCTTAGCGCCCGGCAGGAGCGAGACGTTCGGCATGCGCTGAAACTGCACGGCGGCCCACGTCTGCGCGTACGAGCAGCCGTGCGATCGAGTAGGGCGGCCGAGTTTCTTGTAATACCAATCCAGCCAGAGCGCTTGTTCGCGCGTCGTCTGGTAGTCGACGAACGTCCCTTTTCTGATGATGTCGAAGTCTTCTGGCTTGACGCCTTCGTCGTCCCATCCACATGCCGACAGCGAGCCGGGTTGCGTGCGGTCGCCGCGAATGTTCATGAGCTCGGAGCCGTACTTGAGCGTGCCGAGCACTTTCTCCGGCGGCGAGACGAAGCTCGTGCCCGCGTAGTTGGCCTCGTAGCCCATCGCACGGTCGAGCTCCGTGGGATGCGCGACCGACTCGTGGATCGTGAGCCAGAGATGCGACGGGTGCAGCACGAGATCGTACCGGCCTACGTCGACGGACCTGGCGTTGAGCTTCTGCACCGCTTCGTCCGCCCACTTGGGCGCGTTCTCGAGAAGCTTGGCGTCGCGCACGTGCTCATAGCCCAATCCGCGCGGCGCCACCTCGTTCGACTCGCGCGTCGCGAAGTCGCCGCTGCCGACCGCGGTGACGGTCATCGATGGCTGCGTGCGATAGATGACCTGAAAGGTCATCGATCCTTCGCTCGACGCGAAGGTCTTTTCCTCTCGCAGGAAGAACATGCTCGAGTTGACGAAGCGCGCGCCCTTGACGGCGAGCGCCGCTTTGTTGGCCTCGAGCAGCAGCGCCGCTTTCTCCTCGATCGCGACATCGAAGGGATCGGTCTCGATCGGGCTCTTCCACGTGCCGTTGGCGACGACCGGCGCCGGCGCGAGCACGACGGGCCGCACCAGCGCCGATCGATTGGCGCGCGCCTGCGCGACGGCCTGGCGCGCGGTGCGCGCCACTTCGTCGCGCGTGAGCTCGCGGCTCGCGGCGAATCCCCATGCGCCGTCGACGAGCGCGCGAACGCCGAACCCGTACGTCTCGTTGTCGGCGACATTCGTGACGCGCTGCTCGCGCGTCGAGACGTTCTGATTGCGATTGCGCACGAAGCGCACGTCGGCGTATCCGGCCCCGGCGCTCTTCGCGGCCTCGAGCGCGACGGCCGCGAGCTCCTTGACGTTCGGCTCGGCGGCGACGAGCGGCGAGTACGGCGATTGTGGAGGGGAGACGAGAGCGTCGGTCGCGGAGCGACCGGTTGTCGAGTGAGCGGCGAATCCCGCGACGCTCAGCGCTGCTGTTGTCGACTTGATGAACTCTCGTCGAGTTTGACCCACGCAGTACCCTCGTGCGTTCCGTGCGATTTGCGCGCAACGCGTGCAGTGCGTGCCGTGGATGCGCTCACGCGAATATAGGAATGCGTTATACCGCACGCAATAGACGCGCCGATGCGTCGCACTTCCATCGATCACTGGTCGGTGCGACGTTTCGTGCGCGGTCGCGCATCGAACACGACGCGGACCGCGTTCCCATGACGTTCACACACAACCGCAGCGGAGCGACGCGCGCGTGAAAGCGTTGGTGAAAGCATCGGCGGCACCGGGGTTCGAACTTCGCAACGTGCCCGAGCCGACCATCAGAGAAGACGAAGTGCTCATTCGCGTGCGGCGCGCCGGCGTGTGCGGCACCGACGTGCACATTTATGACTGGGACGCGTGGGCGCGGGGCCGCGTCAAGCCGCCGATCGTCGTCGGCCACGAGTTCGCCGGCGAAGTCGTCGAAGTCGGCCGGCTCGTCACCGACGTGCACGCCGGCGATCGTGTGACGGCCGAAGGCCACATCGTCGACGGACGGTGTCTGCTCTGCCGCACGGGCAACTCGCACGTGTGTCCGTACACCCGCATCATCGGCGTCGATCGCGACGGATGCTTCGCCGAATACATCGCGATGCCGGCGACGAACGTGTGGCATCTCGACGACGCGGTCTCGTTCGACATCGGCGGGATACACGATCCGATGGGCAACGCCTTTCACACCGTGCTCACCGCCGAGATCCCGGGTGCGACGGTGCTCGTCACCGGATGCGGCCCGATCGGCATCTTCGCGGTGGGCATCTGCAAGGCCGCCGGCGCATCGCGCATCATCGCATCGGACGTGAACGACACGCGACTGGCGCTCGCCAAGCGGATGGGCGCGCACGACATCGTTCAACCCAGCGAGGTCGAGGAGACGGTCAGGCGTCACACCGAGGGACTCGGCGTCGACGTGGTGCTCGAGATGTCGGGCGTGCCGTCAGCGATCCATCAGGCCTTCGCGCTCGTGCGCGTTGGCGGCCGCGTGCAGATGCTCGGCATCCCGTCGAAACCGGTCGACGTCGACTTCGCGACGGAGATCGTGTTCAAGGGTCTCACCGTCTACGGTGTGGTCGGCCGCCGCATGTACGACACGTGGTTGATGATGACGCGCTTCCTTCGATCGGGGCAGTTCGACCCCACGCCCGTCATCACCCACCGATTCCCGCTAGAGGCGGCGGACGACGCGATCCACGCGATCAAATCGGGCACGGCGGGCAAGGTAATTTTCGAGGTGGCCTGAGGGCCCTCCCCATCACCGCACTCGAACTTCGTCATCGGAATCGCCACGTGAGTCTCAACACCGAATTCACCGCCTCGCTCGTGGACACCATCGAGCAGCTCAAGCGGGACAAGGTCTACAAGCGCCTCAATCACCTCGACTCGCCGCAATCGGCGCGCGTCCAGATGGAAGGGCGCGGCGAGGTGCTGATCCTCTCGTCGAACAACTACCTCGGTCTCTGCGACGAGCCGTCGGTGATCGACGCCGGGATCGACGCGCTGCGCCGATACGGCGCGGGCACGGCGAGCGTACGGTTCATCTGCGGCACGTTCACGATTCACCGCCAGCTCGAGGAGACGCTCGCCCGCTTCGTCGGCACGGAGGCGTCGCTGAGCTTCGTCAGCGCCTGGAACGCCAACGAAGGACTGACGGCCACGATCGCGCAGGAAGGCGACTTCATCGTGTCCGACGCGCTCAACCACGCGTCGATCATCGACTCGATGCGCCTCGCCAAGGCGATCAGCAAGTGCACGACCGCCGTCTACAAGCACGGCGACATGGACGACCTCCGGGCCAAGCTCGCCGAAGGAAAGAACGCCAGGCGCCGAATGATCTGGACCGACGGCATCTTCTCCATGGAAGGCGCGATCGCGAAGCTGCCCGACATCCTTCAGATCGCGCGCGACACGAACTCGATCGTCGCGATGGACGACTCC
The DNA here is from genome assembly GCA_035493635.1 of Gemmatimonadaceae bacterium. Classification (GTDB taxonomy): domain Bacteria; phylum Gemmatimonadota; class Gemmatimonadetes; order Gemmatimonadales; family Gemmatimonadaceae; genus JAQBQB01. The sequence goes on from DATJHY010000233.1 coordinate 3,418, forward strand.
CACGCCTCCGGCGTGCTCGGCAAAACGGGCCGCGGCACCGCCGAACACTTTGGCGTGCTGGGCGAGGTCGACATCATCACTTCGACGCTGGGCAAGGCGCTGGGCGGCGCGGCCGGCGGTTTCGTCGCCGGGTCGTCGGCGCTCGCCGATTATCTCACGCAGCGCTCACGCCCGCAGCTGTTCTCGAACGCGCTGCCGCCGACGGTGGCGGCGAGTACGATCGCGGCGGTCCACTACCTCGAGCAGCATCCCGAGCGGGTCGAGCGGCTGCGCGACAACACGCGCTATTTCCGCGAACAGATCGTCGAGGCCGGGTTCAAGCCGCTGCCGGGCGAGACGCCGATCGTTCCGATCATCGTCGGCGAAACGGCCGCGGCAATTCAAATGAGTGATCTCTTACTCGAACAGGGCGTGTTCGTCACCGGGTTCGGGTATCCGGTGGTGCCGCAGGGACAGGCCCGCGTGCGCTGTCAGCTCTCGGCGGGCCACACCCGCGACGACATCGACCAGGCGGTGCGCGCGTTCAAGAAAGTGGGCGCTACACTCGGCATCGTACGGTGATGATGAGCCGCTTGTAGCTCGCTACGCTGTCGTCGCGGACGCGCGCGACGATGGCGCCGCAGCGGCCTCCGTCGAGCATCCACGGCACGAGCCAGGAGTTGATGTCGGGGGACAGGTGCCCCACGACGTCGCCGCCGGGTGCATGCACCCAGACACTGGGTTCGTCCGTTCCCGGAGGATCGGGTACGAGGATGAGCGGATCGCCTTCGTGCAGGCGGTGCACGACGTTGGTGCGGTCGCCAAACACGGTGCCGTAGACGGGCGTGTCGAAAACGCGGGTGCCAGGCAGTATCGATGACATCCTGTTTCGCAATGTGATGCGGGTCACGCCGGACGGCCAGACGTGGGCTTCGGCATGATGGATGTGGCGACGGGCAATTTGGGGCCCCGCCGCAAGCGAGCGTGACTGTTTGGCCGGCTATGTCGTCCGACACACAGAGCCGAACGAACGGCTGCGTCCATCATTCCCGAGGAGTCGTATGCGAACGATCCGTGCCCTGACGGCCGCCGCAGCGGTCGTAGCGGCGCTCCCCACCATCGCCGCCGCGCAGCACGGGCGTCAATTCAAGGATGCCTGGTTCTGGGGCGTCAAAGGCGGCGGCTTCACCCTGGCCGACACGAACTCCTCGTACACGGAGGCGCCGCTCGCCGGAGTCGATTGGCTGATCACGCGCTCGCGCGGCGGCATGTACGTCTCGTTCAGCCAGGCGTTCTTCACGCAGCAGTCGTTCACGCTCCGTGATCCCAGCTCGCCGGCCGACAGCGGCCTTCGCGTGGTCGACCTGAAGAACATGCGGAAGGTCGACTTCGCGCTCATGGCCTTCCCCGGCCAGCACAACCGATTCCACCCGTATGCCGGACTCGGATTGACGCTGGGGCAGATCGCGACGGCCAACCCGCAGCCGCCCTTTGCGAGCCTCGACCAACTCGCCGCGGCTCAAGACGACATCAAGCAGCACAAGGTCGGCGTGTCACCGTTCCTCATTGGCGGCGGCCAATACCGATTCGCACCGATGTCCGTGTTCGTGCAGGCGACCGCGAATCCCGTGAAGCAGGATTTCCTCCTCTACAACGGCCGGCCGTGGAACTTCACGCTCGAGTTCGGACTACGGTACAACGTCGGGACGTCGATCGATCGCAATTAGAGAGACGTGATGAGGGAAAAAAGAGCCGGCCCGGTATCGGGCCGGCTTTTTTTGTAACGGCGAACTGCAAACGGCGGGCGCAAACGGCGGAGGTGCCAAACGGCGGGAGTGCCAAAGAATGGAAATGCCAAAAAGCGAAAGCGCCAAACGGCGTCAAGAGCGAGAATGCCTAACGGCGCGAAGAGCGGAACTGCCGAGGAGCGCGAAACTGCGAACTCGCTGTTCCGCGCCGTTCGCATCTGCGCCTTTAGCGCCGTTTGGCACCTTCGCTTCTAGCGCCGTTTGGCATTCACGCTGTTCACGCCGTTTGGCACGTTCGTAGTTCGGCGCCTCCGTAGTTGGGCACCTTCGTCGTTTGGAATTCTCCGCGGTTAGCGCCCGCCGTTTGCAGTCCGCCGTTTCCCCGACACGTATGCACTATTTCGGACGACAAATCTCAACGGCCAGTCCGCCGACTTCGTGATTCCGATGCGCGGCGTCACCTCCACGTCGCTGTCGGCGACAGACTCGCCGGCTCTGATCAGCAGCGGCGGCCGCTGCAGCGGATTCCAGTTCTGCCGGCCGTCGATTCCGAGCGCGAGGCACAGCTTTCCCGGTCCGTTCGTCAGATCCGTGTCGCGATGCGCATGCGGCCGGCGGCGGCGCATCAGCTCCAGGCCCGCCAACGGCTCAACGGCACGAACGAGGACCGCGCTCGGCTCGTGCTCGGCGCGCGTGACCGCGTTGAAGCACCAGTACATTCCATAAATGAAATAGACGTACGCGATGCCTGGCGGTCCGTAGAGTGGCGCGGTGCGGGCGGTGCGGCCCACGGCGGCGTGGCAAGCGAGATCGTGCTCGCCCAGGTAGGCCTCGGTCTCGACGATTCGGCCGGCGGCGATTCCGTCGGGCGTGTGGCACTCGAGGATCGCGCCGAGCAGGTCGCGGGCGACCAGCTCGGTATCTCGATAGTAGAAGGATTTGGGAAGCGGCGGCGCAAGACGAGAACGCCGCGCACGAGGCGCGGCGTTCTTCGTCACTCGTCGCTGGCCGCCGCGGCTTTCTTCGGACGCCTGCCGCCGCCCTTTTTCGCGGCGCGCTTGCCGCGTGTCGCGGCACCGTTGCTGCTCGCCTCGGCAGTCACGACGGCCGGCTGTTGTTCTGGCGTCGCGGCGGGGCGCTTCCTGCCACGGCCACCACGACGTCCGCGCTTCGCGGCCGACGATGGCTCAACGCCGTTCGTTTCGGCGCTCGGGGCTTCGGGCTTCCGCGCCGGCGCGACGTCTTCCACGACGCCGATCGACAGCAATTCGGGCGGCGGTGCGCCCGGGCGTCCGCGGAAGCCGGCGCCACGGGGGCCCATGCCCAGACGAGGCATCGGTGGTGGAGCGGGCGTTGCCGCTGCACTCACCGCCGCGCGCTCGCTCCGCTCGAGCTGCTCGGAGACCGGCGCAGCTTCGGCGGCGCGCGCAACCTCGAAATCGTTCCCGCGGCGCCGCAGATCGATGATGCCTTCGTCGTGCGCGTCCTTGAGAATGCGCACGAACATTCGGTCGCTCAGACTTTCGGAATCGTGGCCCAGGAGCTGGCGCGCTCTCGCGCGAACGTCGCTCGCCCGGACCGTCTCGTCACCCAGCGCCAACTCGCCCACCGCGCGTCGCAGCAGATCGAATGCCTCGACGCGAGTGAGCCGCTCGCCAGCGGCTCCAATTGGCGGCTCGGCTCCCGGTTTGGTTTCGGGTGCGGGTGCCGGCTCGCGGGGCGGTTCCTCACGCTCGGCGGGCGGCGCTTCGCGATCGGCGATTGCGACGACCGCCTCCGGCGTCTCCCGCGGTTCCACAGGTTCGCGTGTCTCGCCCGGCTGTCGCGGTTCCCGTGGCGCTCGCTCTTCGCGTTCTCTGCCGCGGCCGCGGCCGCGACGGCCGCGACGACCTCGCTCTTCGGACGTCGCCGCGCCCTCAGCCTCGGCGGCTGGCGCGGTTTTGGAAGCTTGAGTCTCGCCGAGTCCACTGGCCCGCGTTTCCGTGCGGGGAGTGGTGCCCGGCAAGTCGACCTCGAGTTGGCCGTTGTCGAGCTTCGTGACCGACAGCAGTCCGCGCTGCGCGGCCTCCTGGCAGAAGCGCGAGAACTTCGAGATGCCGAGGTTCTTCTCGTCGAAGGTGCTGTCGATGTCCTGCATCACCTGCTTGAGTCGATCCGAGCGCATGACGTCGTTGTTGCGCTTCATGCGCTGCACCGCTTCGGTGACGAGCTCCCACGGATCGTACTTGCGTGTGGGCTCGTCCTCGGACGCCTTCACGAGGCCCGCGAGGGCGTTGTAGCTGTAGTACTCGTCGCAGTTCTGGACGAGGAGATCGCTCGACGACTCGCGTATGCCGACGCCGATGACGTACTTGCCATACTCTTTGAGCTTGATGACGAGGCTCGAGAAGTCGGAGTCGCCGGAGAGCAGGATGAACGTGCCGATCTCGGGACGAGTGAAGACGAGCTCGAGCGCGTCGATCGCGAGGCGGATGTCGGTCGCGTTCTTTTTGGACGAGCCGTATGCGGGCGCGAAGATCAGGTCGATCGACGCTTCCGAGAGCGGCACGATATACTGCGGATAGCGGCGCCAATCGGCGTAGGCGCGCTGGACGGCCACTTTCCCCTTGATGATCTCCGACGACAACAGGCTCCGAAGCTCTTTCCCGAGGTCGGAGCGGATGCCCATCGTGACGTTGTCGAAGTCGATGAGGAGCGCCGCGTTAGGCGCGTGGATCGGCGCGGATACGTGCGGGGCGGCGCTCAGCGCCTGCGGACCCCGGTGGATGAGGGCACTTTGCGCCCGGGTCGGCAGGCGCGGATGTCTAGAATTCATGCATGACTCTGCGGGTCAAGCCGTCAATTTAGGCCCTTGTGCGACGTAAAGCCATGCTAGAGGCTAGTCTCCGAGGGCTTTGAGGATGACCCGCTTGGGCCGCTGGCCATCCCATTCGCCGTAGAAGATCCGCTGCCACGGTCCGAGATCGAGCCGTCCGGCGGTAACGGGCACGATCACCTCGTGACCGATCGTGATCGAGCGTAGATGGGCCGCGGCATTGTCTTCGCCGGTGCCGCTGTTGTGGCGATAGCGATCGGGGTCCCATGGCGCCACGGATTCTTCCAGCCAGTCGAGAATGTCCTTCCAGAGGTTCGGCTCGTGATCGTTGACGAACACCGACGCCGAGATGTGCATCGCCGAGACGAGGACCATGCCCTCGTCGATGTTCGCGGCGGCGCGACAACGCTCCACCTGCTCGGTGATGTCGATGATCTCCTGACGGCGCTTCGTGTTGAACGTGAGGTAGTCGGTGTGCGTCTTCATCGGGGAGCTGTCAGGGTGGTTGGCGGTTTCGACAATCTGTATGTTTGACCGCGAAACCGGTGCCTCGACGACCTCGTATGGAGCATCCGTGAAGCGTGTCGGGTTCCGCGGCCGCCTCTTCCTGATCCTGCTGGCTTTCGCCCTCGTTCCGTCGATTCTCATCACTGTCGCCTGGAATGCCACGGGGTCGTTCGTGCTGCCGCTGGTGACGGGAACCGCGGCGTGGGACAGCGTGGCCACGACGGGCGAACGGGCACTCGAGGCGGCTCGCAAGGCGCCGCTCACGCCCGAGCAGCGGACGGCGCTGGACGTACACGAACGCACCCTTCGCCGCAGCGTCGTCAACTCGCGGCAAGCAGGGTTCCTCCTCCGCCAGGGTGCAAGGACGCTCGCCGTGCTCACGCTTGCGATCGTCCTGGTCATCGGGCTGATCGCGTCGCGCGTCGCGGGACATTTGAGCCGGAATCTGAGCCGTCCGCTGCAGGAGTTGGTCGGCTGGACGGAGCGCATTGGCCACGGCGAGCCGCTCCCGAACACGCCTCCCCGGCGGGGAGCGCCCGAGTTCGAGGTATTGCGACGCGGCATGCGCGACATGGCCGGCGAGCTGGAGCTCGGCAGGTCGCGCGCACTCGAGGCGGAACGCGCGTCCGCGCTCCGCGAGAGCGCCCGGCAGGTGGCGCATGAACTGAAGAATCCTCTCACGCCGATTCGATTCGCCGTGGAGCGCCTGCGTCGCGAAGCACCGGCCGAGCTCGCGGAGACAGTGGACGTATTGAGCACCGAGTCGCAGCGGCTCGAACGGCTGGCGCGCAACTTCGCGCAGTTTGGACGTCTGCCCGAGGGGCCGCGCGCGGAGGTGGATGTCGGGGAGCTGGCGCGCTACACGGCGCGCGCAACGATCCCGCCCGAGCTGGAGGCGCATGTGGACGTGGCGCCCGACGTCCCGATGATCCATGCCCATCACGATGCGCTCGCCCGCGCCCTGTCGAACGTCATGCTCAACGCGGTGGACGCCTGCAATCAGGGCGGGCGCGTGGACGTGCGCGTGCGGCGCGCCCGCCACGGCCGCGACGACGGAGTCGAGATCGTGGTCGCGGATACGGGCTGCGGAATTCCGCCCGACCGTCTTTCTCGGATCTGGGACCCGTACGTTACGTCGAAGACCGGCGGCACCGGATTGGGACTCGCCATCGCGCGACAGACGGTGCTGGCCCACGACGGGACCGTGTCGGCGACGAGCGCCGTCGGCAAGGGTACGGAGATCCGATTCGTCCTGCCTCGCGGCACCGGCAATGGAATGGGAGGGGGAGGGTTGAATGGAGATTAGTCCGATCCTTGTTCCGATCGTGCTGTTCGTGTGCGGGGCCGTCACGGCGATCGGTGTGCCGATCGCGCGCGCGTATGCACGTCGGCTCGATCGCGAGCCGTCGCGTTCCGAATTGCCGCCGGACGTCACCGCGCGGCTCGAGCGCATGGAGCAGGCGCTCGATTCGATCTCGATCGAAGTCGAGCGGATCTCGGAAGGGCAGCGCTTCACGACCAAGCTGCTGGCGGAGCGGAACACCGGCGTGCAGGCCGGCGTATCCGATCGGCAAACATCCACGGAGCGACCGTGATGCTGATCCAGACGCCTTTCCCGCCGCCCGATGTGATACCGCCTGGAGCGATCGAGATCGTCCAGTCGTTCTTCGTCACCATCGCGGTAATCGCGCTCGGCATTCCGATCATTCGCGCGGTGACCAGACGATGGGAGCGAGGCGCCACGCTCCCTCCTGCCGAATCGCCCGAGGTCATCGCACGGCTCGAGCGAATCGAGCAGGCCGTCGAAGCCGTCGCCGTGGAAGTCGAACGGATCGCCGAGGCGCAGCGCTTCTCCGCCAAGCTGATGGCAGAGCAGAAGCGCGCGGCGCTCCCGCGGTCCGACACGTAGCGCCGAATGCCGAGCGTCCTGATCGTCGACGACGAGCCGAACATTCGGCGAATGGTCGGTGCGCTGCTCGCCGCGGAAGGCTACGAGGTGCGCGATGCGCCCGACGGCGCCAGTTGCCTGGCGCGTGCCGGCGAATCCGAGCCCGACGTCCTGCTGCTCGACCTCATGATGCCCGGTGAGCTCGACGGACTGGCGACGCTCGCGCGACTGAGAGAGTCGCTGCCCGACGTGCCGGTCGTGATGATGAGCGGTCGCGCGGGGTTGAGCGATGCCGTGAAGGCGACGAAGCTCGGCGCGTTCAACTTTCTTGAAAAGCCGTTGAGTCCCGAAGGCGTGTTGCTCGCGTTGTCGTCGGCGCTCGAGCTGCGCCAGGCGCGTCGCGAAGCCAGGACGCTGCGCGCCGACCTCGGGTTGAGCGGCGAGATGATCGGCGACAGCCCGTCGATGCAGCAGGTGCGCGCGATGATCGCGCGCCTTGCTCCGACGGATTCGCGCGTGCTGATCTTCGGCGAGTCGGGTACGGGCAAGGAACTGGTGGCGGCTGCGATACACGCCGGCAGCGCGCGCCGCGATCGGCCGTTCGTCCGCGTGAACTGCGCGGCGATTCCGCGCGATCTCGTCGAAAGCGAGATGTTCGGCCACGAGCGGGGCGCGTTCACCGGGGCGACCGACCGTCGCATTGGGCGATTCGAGCTGGCGCATCGCGGCACGCTGTTTCTGGACGAGGTGGGCGACCTCGGCTCCGAAGCGCAGGCCAAGCTGCTGCGCGCCATCGAGGCGAGCGAGATCGAGCGCGTCGGAGGCGGCAAGTCGATTCGCATAGACGTCCGCGTCGTGGCCGCGACGAACAAGGACCTGCCGCGCGCCGCCGCCGAGGGCGCATTTCGGGAAGACTTGCTGTTTCGGTTGAACGTACTTCCCATCAGTCTTCCGCCGTTGCGCGAACGGCCCGGCGACATTCCGCTGCTCGTGCGCCATTTCTCGACGCTGCATCGCTTGCGCACGGGCCGCGTGATTCCGTCGTGGACCGAGGAGGCGCTCGCCGCGCTCGGCCGGTACACGTGGCCGGGCAACGTCCGCGAGCTGGCGAACATCGTCGAGCGTCTCTCGATCCTCCACGCCGGGCAGAACGTCACCGAGGCGAACGTCGCGTCGGTGCTGCCGGTCGAGCGTGTTTCCCGCGCCACGCCGACGGCGACGCCCCTGCCCGACCCCACACTCGAGCGTTCGCTGACCGACACGCTCGACGACTACGAACGCGTGCTGATCTCACGGGCACTCTCCGCGGCCGGCGGCAACGTGGCCGAAGCGGCGCGGCGGCTCAAGACGGACCGGCCGAATCTCTATCGACGCATGCGCCGGCTCGGCATTCCCGTCGGTGTCGAGTGAAACGAGAGCGGCCGTGCGCCGCGGACGCAGGCAATCCACCGGAGCGATGATGCGTCGGACCGTCGTGTGGGTCGGCATGGCACTCGTGCCCGCGGTCGCTGCCGCGCAACGTGATTCGGCCAGCGGCCGGCAGTCGCTGCCACCCGACGTCCGTCGCGTGGTCGTCGAGCGTTGGAACGGGCCCAACGTCGTGCGCGGGTCCGGACGCATGGAGATCGAGGCCGGACGGGCCGTGAACGGCAACGTCGCAGTCACGGGTGGACCTCTGGTGATCGCCGGTCACGTGACCGGCTCGGTGCTCGGGCTCAATGCGGACGTCACGCTGCGACCGAGCGCGCAGGTTGACGGTGAAGTGCTCGTCGTGGGCGGCCAGGTGGAGGGTCGTTCGCTCGCGCGCGTCGGGGGCGCCATACGCGTCTATCGCGAGCCGCTTGGCTATCGCGAGGAAGGCGACCGGATCGTCGCCGTGGACGACAGCTCGCGCGACAGCGAGAGCTGGTGGCGCCGGCTGGAACGCCGGCACGCCGGGAATCGCACCGAGGCGTTGCGCGTGGTGGAGGCCGGCCCGTATAACCGCGTCGAGGGCCTGCCGATCGGACTGGGACCGCGCGTGCACCGTCTCACTCCGTGGGGCAGCTTCGACGTCGAGGCGGCGGCCGTGGTTCGTACGGGCACGAGCTTCAACTCCGAGCAAGGCGACGTTGGACACAAGCTGCGCGGCGAAGTGCGATTGGGCCGCGAGCGTGGGATCGGCGTCGGCGCGCGGATGTACAGCGTCGTGGATCCGGTGGAGTCGTGGCAGCTCACGAATCTCGAGACCGCGCTGGCCGCGTTTCTCTTTCGGCGCGACTATCGTGACTATTTCCAGCGACACGGAACCAGCGGCTTTTTGACGTTGTACGGCGCGCCCGATCTGAGTCTGACGGGCACCTACGGGGTGGAGCGGTGGTCGTCGCGGGATGTGCGCAATCCATTCACGCTCTTCAAGAGCGACGATCCGTGGCGGGCGAATCCGTCGACGGACGAAGGCGTATTCCACCTCACCGATCTGGCGCTCGCGTGGGACACGCGGACGGATCCGCTCGATCCCTGGTCGGGGTGGCTGATCAACGCCGACATCGAACACGGTCGCGGAACGATCGAGACCGCGGGCCTGACCACCGATCCGCGCGTTCTGGCGCGTACGGGGCGAACGTCGTACACGCGGGGTTTTTTCGACGTCCGCCGGTACAACCGCCTCGGCCCGACAGCGCAGCTCAACATGCGGGTCGTGCTTGCCGGATGGCTGGATGGAGATCGTTTGCCGCTCGAGCGTCGTTTCTCGGTCGACGGACCGGGGACTCTTCCGGGATTCGATTTCCGCGGCCTCCGCAACGGCCGTGACGTGGGGACGTGTGCGTCGGGCCCCGACGTTCCGGGCAGCCCGGCCCAGTGCGAGCGGATTGCGTTGGGACAGATCGAGTATCGCAGCGACCTTCACCTCGGTTTCACGGACAATCTGGAGGATTATCTCCGCCAGTATCTCAGCGCCCATGGCGGCGTGGCGTGGGTGTTGTTCGCCGACGCCGGCCGCGGGTGGTTGATCGGGCCCGCGGACGGCGGCCTCTCGTATCGCCGCGGCACGCTGCCGCCGCTGTCGACGTTCCGCTCCGACCTGGGGATCGGCATCGACTTCGCCGGCATCGGGATCTACGCCGCGAAATCGGTATCGACGCCGTCCGAACCGGTCAACTTCTTCGTTCGACTCCGTCACCGCTTCTAGCGTGCGACTGCTCGTCGGCCTGGCCGCGTTTCTCTGGGCTGCGCCGTTAGCCGCGCAGCGCGATCGCGTGCTGTTGAGCGTGGAGGCCGTCTCCGGCAGCCCCGCCACGCTCGGCGCCAGCGTGTCGACCGAGAACCTGCTGGGCGATGCGAAGACGCGGGAGCTGCTGCACAACGGCTTCCCGGCGCGCATTCACTACCGGCTCGAGCTGTGGCGCAAGGGCGGCTGGTTCGACGAGCGGCGCGGCACGGCGGATTGGGACGTGCTCGTGGCCTATGACCCGACGCTCCAGCGCTACAACGTGGTTCGGCGCACGGCGGACAATCGCCTGCACGAGAACTTCGGCGGCTTTCCCTCGGTCGACGCCGCCGAGAGCCAGATCGGAGGCGCGTTCCGTGTCGGATTGGCTCCGGACCGATCAGGAAAGTACTATTACAATCTGTTGGTCGACATCCAGACGCTCACCGTGAGCGACCTCGACGCACTCGAGCAATGGCTCCGCGGTCCGTCGGCGCCGACGAGGAGTAACCCGCTCAAGGCGATCCGTGGCGGTGTCGGGACGCTGTTGTCTCGGCTGCTCGGCGGCGACAAGCGCCACTACGAGCAGCGATCGGGCGTGTTCAGCGCACCATAGCCGGCACGCCGCCGTCGATGGGCGCGGCAGGGCGCGGCTCGTGCCGCTTACGCGCGAACCTTGCCTCGATGCTCCAGCTGCTCGAGATGGTGGAGCACCTCGCTGCCATAGAACGTCCTGATATAGTGCGCCTGCGTCGGCGTCAGCCGGCGCACCGCCCAGCTCAAGTGCACGAAGTGCGGCTCGACCGGATGGGTAAGCGGGTGCATTCCGATCTCGTCGGGCAGCCGGTTGCCCTTGCGCGTGTTGCACGGGCTGCAGGCGGCGACGACGTTCGTCCAATCGTTCGTGCCGCCGCGCGACAAGGGAATCAGATGGTCGCGGGTCAGCGACTCGCGTGGCTTGAGCTCCGTCATGTGGCGGCCGCAGTACTGGCAGCGATACCGATCGCGGGCGAACAGGAACGTGTTCGTGACCTGCCGGCGGAAACGGCGCGGCACGTGGATGAACTTCGTGAGGCGAATGACCGCTGGCCGTGGCATGGTCAGACGCTCCGAACGCACGACGCGATCGGAATCCGCCTCGACGATCTCGGCCTTGCCGTCGATCACGAGACGAAGCGCCCGTCGCATCGGAACCATCGTGAGCGGCTCGTACGACGCGTTCAATGCCAGACAGCCTACGACCACGAAGACCTCCAAGGGGCCGGTACACGAACTCCCGCCGTCGACACCTGGCGGGAGCGGGAACGGGTAAGCGGCGCCACGCTCCTGAACACATGCAAATGCATGCGTCGGAAGGCTCTACCATACCAAGCTATGCTGCGGTCACGCATGCGACAAGAGAGCGCGACGATCGAGCCAGTCATACCACACCTCTCATTTCCCCGCCCGACGCGAGCCAGTTGGCAAGCAGATCTCCGATCGATTCCATCCGCTTTCCCAATCCGGCTCGCGGTGACGCGAGCCTCCTATTCCTGACGAGCGGCTGCCCGGCCACGGTCACGAACTCGGCGCGGTACGTGTCGATAGCGAACACCGCGGCGCCGATGGGGTCATGCGTCGGAGCGACTCCCTCGAGCGAAAACGCGGCAAGGTCGGCTTGTTTGCCCTCTTCCAGCGACCCGACCAGGTGGTCGATCCCGATCGCCTTGGCGCCCTCGATCGTCGCCAGCGCCAGGACATCCGGTGCGCCAGGCGTCTCGGAGGAGCCCAGCCGCGCCCGTTGCGCCAGCAGGGCCACGCGCGCCTCCTCGAGAATGTCCATCCGATTGTTGCTCGCCATCGAATCGGAGCCGATGCCTACAGTGACGCCCGCCGCGAGAAGCTCGGTCAGCGGCGCGACGCCGTGCCCGAGCTTGGCATTCGAGATCGGACAGTGCGCTACCGCACAATCGGCGGCGGCAATCTGCAGAATATCCTCTCCGTCGACCCGAACGCAGTGGATCAGCAACGGCTTGGCCTCGAGCACGCCCAGTCGCGCCAGCAATCGGACCGGCGAGTCTCCTCGAGGAGCGACGTCGATGCCGCGGCGCCGGAGCCCTTCGGCAAAGCTGCCTTCGCCCTCGACCACCAGCCGCTGTTCGAGGTCGCTCTCGGCGACGTGAATCGCCATTGGCAGTCCCTGCTCGCGCGCGAGGTCGGTCGTGGCGCGGAAGAGCAGATCGGAGACGGTGTACGGCGCATGGGGCGATACACCCAATCGCACGAGCGGCGTCTCGAGATAGCGAAGCCCGGCAACGAGACCGCGAAGCCCATCGATCGATTCGGCGCACTGCTTGGGATCAGGCCCGAACACTTCCTGATACATGACGCCGCGCACGCCGGCCTCACGCATGGCCTGCATCACGACACCCGACGCGCACGTGTCGGCGTACGAGGTGATACCCGCGCGCAAACCCTCCTCGATGCCGTAGCGTGCCGAATCGAGAAGCGCGTCGCGGTCGAGAACAGCCCGGCGAGCGTTGGTGAGCCGGAGAATCCACCGCCGAAAATCGATGTCTTCGAGGAAGCCGCGCAGCGCGGTGAGCTCGAGATGGCAGTGCGCGTTCACGAGGCCCGGCAACAGCGCCACGTCACCTAGATCTTCTTCGCTGCCGGGCGGCCCGCCGTCGACCGGCCCCACGTACGCGATTCGGTCGCGCTCGACCGCGACGATGCCGTTCGCAATGGGCTCCGTGGTGATCGGCACGACCCAGCGCGCGCGGTAGCGGATCATCGACGAGCTCCGGCCGCTCGCTGCGTCCTGGACCCGTGCCGCCGCGGGTCGTAAAGGGCTTCGTCGGCGACGCCGAGCGCGCGAGCCATGGCAAGCGGCTTGGAGACGTTCGCTACCTGTTCGCGCGTGTGTCCGTCGGAGCCGAGTGAGATGCGGACGCCCCGCTCGACAGCGAGGCGGACGATCCGCTCATGCGGCGGATAGCGCGCCGAGATCTCGAAGGCGATGCCCGCGTCGTACATGGCGTCGATCATTCGATGCTCGCGTTCTTCGTTCCACAATGCGTCGATGCCGGCGGAGCGAAACGGCAGAGTCACGAGCGTGGGATGCGCGAGAATGTCGACGGGCATCTCGCGCGCCAACTGCTCCACCGATGCGAGGTGCGCCCACATGTACTCGTCCAGGCTGACGGCGGGAGCGCGGCGTGCGAACGCGTGCACGTGGTGGCCATCAGGCAACCGCACGGCGTGGAGCGACCCGATGCGATGCGTGAACCGCCGAACGAGATCCTCCGGTAACTCTCGCCAGAGCGAGTCGTGCCAGCAGAATTCGCCGCCGCGCAGCACGTCGTAGCGCTCCAACTCGTCGAGGTAGACCCGAACTTCGTCGATGCTCTTGACGCTCTTGACCACGTCGCGGGAGACGTGATCGGCGATCGAGGGATGAACGCCCAACGCGGCGGCGCGCTCGACCACCTCGGGGATGGTGAGCGCGCCATCGGAGAACGTCGAGTGTGCGTGGCAGTCGACGGGCTGCCAGGTCATCGTCGTCTGATCAGATCGTCGCGAGTGTGAGGCATCGTATCCGGCCGCGGCGGCTTGGGCGGACGTACCGATGCCGTGTCCGGCTTTCGTGTCGTATCGCGCCGCGGCAACTGAAAGATCGTGCTGTCCCGCATACGCCGGGAGGTGTCGACCGGTTGCGTGCGTCCGGGGCGAATAGGTTGCGCCGTCCCGGGTACCACGGAGCCCGTCCCCCCTGGCGGCTGGCGCATGCGCGAGGTGTCGGGCGCGCCGCCCGGTGGATAGGGCGAGGCCGGGTACGCCGATGTCGGCGGGTAGACGCCGCCGGACGTATCGGGGTAGAGCGCCGGCGCGACGTGGACGTCACACGGTTGAATCGGGTCGGTACCCGGAATGTAGAACTCGTTCGCGACGACGGCCGGCGGACAGTAGGCCGTGGCGAGCATGTTCGTCGTGACGTCGATCTGTCGCGTGACGATGTCAGCAGGCATCGGCCAGTCACGCGGCGCCGATCGCCGGCGGTATACCTCGTTCATGAACGTCGACCATGCGGGCGCGGCGAGGATTCCGCCCTGTGCATTCGCCTTGATCTTCTGCGGTTTGTCGAATCCCATCCACACGCCGGCCACGAGATCCGACGTGTAGCCGATGAACCAGACGTCGGTCCCATCGTTGGTCGTGCCGGTCTTTCCACCCGCCGGATAGTGAAAGACCGAGCCCACGCTCCCCGCCGCCGTGCCACGCTGCACGACGTCCTTCATCACGCTCACCATGAGCCACGCCTCTTCGGGCGACAGCACGGGAACGGTGACCGACTGCGGCTCCCACAGCGTGTTGCCGTTCTGGTCTTCCACTCGCGCGATCGCGATCGGCTCGGCGCGCGTGCCCAGCGTCGCAAAGGTCGTATAGGCCGCCACCATCTCGATCGGATACACGTCGGCCGCGCCGATGATGATCGAGGGATAGCCGGGAATCGGCGTCGTGAGGCCGAACTTTCGCGCTTCGTCGATCACGCTCTGCGTGCCAAGCTCGAGCCCCAATCGAATCGTGGGCACGTTGCGCGATTGATACAGGGCGCGCCGCAGAGGCAGCTTGCCCTCGAAGTCGCCCTCGTAATTGCGTGGAGTCCAGGTGTTGCCCGGCCCCACCTCGACGGTGAGCGGCGAGTCGTCGAGCAGATACGAGAGCGGGCGGCCGTTCTGAATGGCGTCCGCGTAGACGATCGGTTTGAAGGTCGACCCCGGCTGTCGCACCGACTGCACGGCGCGATTGAACTTGCTGTCGTCGAAGTCGCGTCCGCCCACCAGCGCACGCACGGCACCGGTGCGCGGATCCATCGCGACGAACGCGCCCTGCAGGTACGGCGAGACGTCGTTGCTACCGCTCTCGTCGTTTCCGGACCGCGCCATGTACTGCTCGTAACTCCGGTGCGGATACACGCCATAATGTCCCGCCTCGATCAACCGAAGCTGCCGCTCGAGCGCGCGCTCCGCGGCGGACTGCAGATCGAGATCGAGCGTGGTGTAGACCTTGAGCCCCTGCTCGTACAACTGCTTGCCGAACTTGTCGTCGAGCTGCTGCCGGATCCATTCGACGAAGTATGGCGCGACTTCGCCGGCGTCCACGCGCGCGGCGAGTCGCAGGGGGTACGCCTGCGCCTCGCTCGCGTCGGCGGCGCTGATCACACCGCGCTCGCGCATCAGGCCGATGACGGTGTTGCGACGCTGGACTGCGCGCTCCTTGAACATCCGCGGATTGTAGCGCTCGGGCCCTTTGGGAAGCGCGGCGAGCATCGCGGCTTCGGGCAGGTTCAGGTCGCGTACCGATTTTCCGAAGTAGCGCTGTGCGGCGGTTTCCACGCCATAGGCGCCGTTGCCAAGGTAGATCTGGTTCAGGTACAGCTCGAGGATGTTGTCCTTGGAGTACTTCTGCTCGATGGCGCGGGCGACCTTGGCTTCCTTGAGCTTTCGAACGAGCGTCTTCTCGCGCGAGATCCGCTCCGGGAAGATGTTGCGCGCGAGCTGCATCGTGATCGTCGAAAAGCCTTCACTGAAACTCCGGTGCTTGATGTCGGCGAGCAGCGCGCCCGGCACGCGATACCAGTCGATGCCCGTGTGCTGATAGAAGCGCTTGTCCTCGGTCGCGATGAACGCCTGCCGAACCAGTGGCGGAATGTCAGTGAGCTTGACGAGCGTGCGCCGCTCGAGGCCAAGCTCGGCGATGAATCGGCCGTCTGCGGCGAACAGCTTGGACGTCTGGCGCGGTTCGTACTCGGCGAGCGCGGCGGCCGACGGGCAGCGCCCGGCGC
This sequence comes from Gemmatimonadaceae bacterium, assembly GCA_035493635.1. Taxonomy (GTDB): domain Bacteria; phylum Gemmatimonadota; class Gemmatimonadetes; order Gemmatimonadales; family Gemmatimonadaceae; genus JAQBQB01. Next base: position 19,369 of record DATJHY010000233.1, read on the forward strand.
GACAGACCATCGCCCAGCTCGCGTACGCGAGGCCGATGGCGAACGAGGCCAGAAACGTCACCGTCAACAGGAACGAGCGCGTGAACCGCGGATGGCTCGCGACGAAGCGTTGGGAGAAAGGGAGCGGCATATGAGTTCATTCCCCTATCGTCTAGTTTTGTGCCATGCGTTCTCATGCGCTACTCGACGAGCTGCGGTGGCGCGGCCTGCTCTATCAACATACCGAAGGTGTCGCTGACGTCCTCAGCAGCGGAACGATATCGGGCTACATCGGTTTCGACCCGACCGCTCCGAGCCTTCACCTGGGCAATCTGCTCGTCATCATGCTTCTCGTGCAGCTGCAGAGACACGGCCACCGCCCGGTGGCTCTGGTCGGCGGCGGGACTGGCCTGATCGGCGACCCGAGCGGCAAGGCCACCGAGCGTCCATTGGCTGACCCGGAGCGGGTTGCCGAGAATGCCGAAGGAATCCGGCGGCAGCTCGAGCGCTTTCTCGACTTTTCCGGCGCCAACGCCGCTCGCATGATCAACAACGCCGAGTGGCTGGTCGAGCTCCGCGCGGTGGAGTTCATGCGCGACGTCGGCAAGCATTTCACGGTCAATTACATGATGCAGAAGGACTCCGTACAGAACCGGCTCGACGCCGGGATCTCGTACACGGAGTTCTCTTACATGCTCCTGCAGGCTTACGACTTTCTCGAGTTGCGGCGCCGGCATGATGTGCGACTGCAGATGGGCGGCAGCGATCAGTGGGGCAACATCACGGCCGGGATCGAGCTCGTGCGCCGCAGCCTTGGCGCCGAGGCCCACGCGATCACGGCGCCGCTCGTCACGACCTCGAGCGGCGCGAAATTCGGCAAGACCGAATCCGGAGCCGTATGGCTCGACGCGACCCTCACGTCGCCGTACAAATTCTACCAGTTCCTCGTCAACGCGGACGACCGCGACGCTGGGCGCTATCTGCGCTTTTTCACGCTGCTGCCGCAGGACGAGATCGCTCGGCTCGAGCGCTCGCTCGCCGAGCGACCGGAGCAGCGGGAAGCGCAGCAGGCGCTCGCGCGCGAGGTGACGCGCATGGTGCACGGCGACCAGGCCCTCGCCGCGGCACGGGAGGTTTCGTCGCTCCTGTTCGGCGGCGCCGACCCGAAATCGCTGTCGCGCGATGCGCTGCTCGCGCTGCAGCTCGAGATACCCGTGTTCACGATGGAGCCGCGCGATACCTACACCACGTACGACGTGCTCGAGGCGGTGTGCGTGGGAACCGAGGCGCTGTTCAAGAGCAAGGGCGACATGCGCCGCATGCTCCAGCAGGGCGGGGTCTACCTGAATGGCCGACGGCTCGGCCCCGAGCGGGAACCCCTTGGTTCAGAGGACCTGCTCGGCGGCGAGTTCGCGCTCGTGCGGAAGGGCGCGAGGAGCTACGGACTGGTGAAGGTCCACGGCTGACCCACCACCGAGCCGCCGAGCCGCATCGGGCTCCGTGCGCATTCGGGCCGCCTGGTGGCAGGGACGCATCTACGACTTGCGATACGGATGCTACGGATGGAGCGGATCCTACTGATCGCTCCGAGCGGCGCGAGAACGATGGCGCCCAACGCGCCGGGATTTTTTGGGGTACTGCCGCTCGGGAAGCTATTAGTGGCTTGCCGAGCGGCGGTTACAAAGAGAGTTCGTCCGGGCTCGTCGCAATAGGTGCGGTCGCGCCATCGAGAGCGATCCGTCAGATCCGCCTCCTCCGCGTCGATCCGCGTTCCAACCACCCGAAACATCCACGGCGACTCGGCGGCTCGCGCTGCGCGAACCTCAGAATCCGATTCCGAGAAAGACCGAGAACCCGCGATTCTTGGCGCTCTCGTTCTCCACGACATCGGTGAAACCATACGAATACGCGCCGCCAAGGGTCAGCTTTCGGCCACTCATGTCGAAATCGATGCCCGCCTCGACTCGTCCTGAAACGTCGAACTTCTTGCGCTGGCTCCCGCTGGGCTCCGTGAACGAGTCGCACGACGCACTCGCGGAGACACCGTTGCTGGATCCACTGATGTCACACGTCACCTGGTAGCCGAATGACGGGCCGGCCGCGACGAACGGGTGCGTCGTGCCCGCCATGGGCCACGTGTACCGGACCATCGCGGGAACGCGAATGTAGTTCAGTTTCAGCGTGACCTCTGCTTGTGAATCCGATTCTTTCGCGCCTTCCATCGAGTACAGCACTGACGGTCGGAAGGAGAAGCCGCTCGCCATCGGCAAGTCGGCGTAACGCCGGCGACAATGCCCGTCCGTGTCTTGGCGTTCTCGACGCTGTCGCCGCCCAGCGTCGCGAAATTGGCTCCAGCGAGGACCCCGAAGGTCGGTCGACCCGGCGGCGACTGCGCACGCTGCGCGAACGCAGTCGCGCCGCAGAGAAGACTCGAAAGCGCGAAGGCGACGGTGACTGCGGAGGTGGGTGGGAAGATTCTGGGCATATCTCCTCGCAAGTTGATGGTACACGCCGGTGGACTGCGAGAAGAAGTTAAACGGCTCGAATGAGTGCTCATATACGACGGATGACGTATGCGCGTCGAGCCGGCAGCGTATCGCGGTCAGAGTCCGACGCCGACGAAGATCGAGAACACTCGGTTCTTCCCGTCGGAGTTCTTGAAGATGTCGGTGAACCCGTGCGAGTACGAACCGCCGACGATGAGCCGTCGTCCACCGGTATCGAAGGTCAAGCCGCCTTCGAGCCTGCCCGAGACATCGAACTTTTTCCGTCCGACGCCTTCGCCAACGCTGCTCCCCACGTCGTCGCACGCCACGCTCGCCGACACACCGCCACTGGACCCGCTGAACTTGCAGCTCGTCTGGAAGCCGAAGGACGGTCCGACCGCCAGGAACGGGCGGGTGGTACCTGCCGTCGGCACCGCGAAGCGCAGCATCACGGGCAGACGGATGTAGGAGAGTTTCAGTTCGCCGTTTTCGCTCGTGTTGCTCTTGGCCCCTTCCATCGAGTACCAGAGCTCCGGCTGGAACGATACGCCAGTCCCGATCGGGAGGGCGGCGTATGCTCCTGCCGTAAGACCGGTGCGGGTCTTAGCATCCTGAATGTCGTTGCCGCTGAGGGTTGCGAAGTTGATCCCGGCGAGGACGCCATAGTTGGCGCGGTGCGCGACGGACTGGGCGCCCTGCGCGTTGCCGGACGTGCTCGCTAAGACCGTGAACACGAGAACTGCGATTGCGGCGCGGGCGGCTGCTCGCTGTCTGGCCATGTCTCCTCGCAGGAGGCGGGTTGAACATCCACTCATCACGGAACATTGACACTCAAAGGTGAGCCGCCCCAGCTCCCGATGGTAGCCCTACGCCCGGCGGACGCGGCCTCCCCGGCTTGCGCGCCCTGCCCGATTACACGCCCTCGAGGAGCCGTAACACCCGCGCGATCTCTTCTTCGGTATTAAAGAAGTATGGTGAGAGCCGAATACCGCCCTCGCGAAGGGAGTGGGCGACGCCGGCCTCCTTGAGGCGCCGGCTCGTCCCAATCGGATCGGGAATCTTGAACGACACGATCGCTCC
>DATJHY010000234.1:0-4306 GCA_035493635.1 Gemmatimonadaceae bacterium
GAGACACTGTTGCCCAAAGCGTCGGACGAGGAGCTCGAGCGGCTCGTGACGGTGGCGATGCAAGTCATCGATGAAGAGTCGAAAGGATAGGGCGACCGGGGAAGAGAGAGTGCGGAATCGGGAAGAGTCGGAACCTTCCAGCTCCCCCGTCGCCCGTCGCCCGTCGCCCGTCCCCCTCGCCGAGGCATCGGCCCGCGCCGACGCGCTCCGGCGTCAACTCGAGCGCGCGTCGTACGAGTACTATGTGCTCGACCGTCCGACAATCTCCGATCTCGAGTACGACAAGCTCTATCGCGAGCTCGTAACGCTCGAAGAGGCGCACCCCAGCCTGCGCACGCCCGACTCGCCGACACAGCGCGTCGGCGCCGAGCCGGCCACGCACCTCGTCAAGCACACGCACCTGGTGCCGATGCTGTCGCTGGCCAACGCCTTCAACGACGAAGAGCTCGAGGCCTGGGAGGAGCGGATCGTCCGCATGGCCGGCGACGACGTTCGGCGCGCGGGCTACAACTGCGAGCTCAAGATCGACGGCGCCGCGGTGAGCCTCACCTACCGTGAAGGCGTGCTCGTCGAAGGCACGACGCGAGGCAACGGAACGGTCGGCGAGGCGGTGACGACGAACCTCCGCACCATTCGCGACATCCCGCTTCGGCTGCAGGGCACCGGACATCCGTTCCTGATGGAGATCCGGGGCGAGGTATACATGTCGTTCAGCGGCTTCGAGCGCATGAACGAGCAGCGCGTCGCCGCCGGCGAGCCGGTGTTCGCCAATCCGCGGAACGCCGCGGCTGGCGCGCTCCGGCAGCTCGACCCGAAGATCACGGCGTCGCGGCCCCTCCACTTTTTCGGCTACGCGATCGCGGTTCCCGACGACGACGAGCTACCCGTGACGCGGCAGGACGCACTGCTCGCCACGCTCGAGGGTTGGGGCATCCCGGTCGCGCCGCACCGCCTGTGCTGCGCCACCATCGCCGAGGTCCACGATTGGGCGCAGCAGGTGGAGCACCACCTTCGCGGCACTCTGGACTTCGCGATCGACGGCGGCGTGGTGAAGGTCAACGCGCTCGCGCTGTGGCCCGACCTCGGCGTCGTGGGCGGCCGCGAGCCGCGATACGCGATCGCGCGCAAGTTCGCGCCCGACATCGCCGAGACGACCTTGCGCGCGATCGAGGTGAACGTCGGCCGCACGGGCACGGTGAATCCGTTCGCCGTGCTCGATCCCGTGGAGATCGGCGGCGCGCAGGTGAAGCTCGCCACGCTGCACAACTTCGATCTCGTCGCGAGAAAGGATCTTCGCGTGGGCGACGTCGTACAAGTCAAGCGCGCGGGCGAGGTGATTCCGCAGGTGATCGGTCCCGTACCCGACCGCCGCGACGCCACGAACCCGCCTGCGTCCTACGTGCCGCCCACGCAGTGCCCCGCCTGCGGGACGGTGTTGGTGACCGGCGGCGAGCAGGGCATGCTGTACTGTCCCAACTTCGACTGTCCCGCGCGCCAGCTCGAGGGCCTCGTGCACTTCGCATCACGCGGGGCGATGGACATTCGCGGACTGTCGTACGCGCGAATCAAACAGCTCATCGACAGCGGGCTCGTTCACGATGCCGCCGACGTGTACGACGTCACGGTCGCACAGTTGATCGACCTCGAGCGGCTCGCCGAGAAGAGCGCCTGGTCGCTGGTGCAGGCCATCGAAGCCTCCAAGACGCAGCCGCTGTCGAAGCTCCTCTTTGCGCTCGGGATCGAGCACGTCGGCGAGATCGCCGCCCGCGAGATCGCCAGGCACTTCGGGACGATGGACGCCATCGCGAACGCGTCGCGCGACGACATCCTCGCGGTGCACGGCATCGGCGAGACGATCGCCGACTCCATCGTCGCCTGGTTCGCCAACCGCCGCGCGCGGCGGTTGATCGAGCGGCTGCGCGAGCGCGGCCTCAATTTCGAGGAACCCCGCGCGCAGACGGGCGAGGCGCTCAAAGGCCTCACCGTGGTGATCACGGGCACACTCCCCACACTCTCCCGCGAACAGGCAAATTCCTTGGTCGAGGCCAACGGCGGCCGGGTGGCGAGCAGTGTCTCCAAGAAGACCAGCTTCGTCGTAGTAGGCGAGGACGCCGGAAGCAAACTCGACAAGGCGCGGCAACTCGGAGTCGAAACGATCGACGAGGCCGAATTGCTGCGGCGCGTCGGCAGATAACACCAGGAGAACCGGATGCCAGATCAGATCGACCTGACGAACAGCGGGCTCGTCGCAATCACGCGCGACTCGTTGCTCAGTTTGCGCACCGCGTTGTTTCGCGACCTGGGCGCGAACGCGGCCGCCGTGCTGCAGGAGGCAGGCTACGCCGGTGGCGAGGCGTTCTTCGAGGCGTTCAGCCGCTGGCTCTCGTCGCGAGGACTGCCGTCACCGGAATCGCTCGCGGCGAACGACTTCGCGTCGCACGCATCCGAATTCCTGCTCGGCACAGGCTGGGGCTCGATCGACGTCGGCACGCTCGAGTCCGCCGCCACGATCGACTCGCCGGATTGGGCCGAGAGCGACCCCGAGCACCCCATGGACTTCCCCGGCTGCTACTACAGCGCCGGCCTGCTCACTGATCTGTTCGGGCGCATCGTCGGCGAGCCGGTCGCCGTGATGGAGGTCGAGTGCCGCTCGATGGGCAACGACCGCTGCCGTTTTCTCGTTGGCGCGGTGGAGACGATGCAGCGAGTGTACGATGCGATGGGCGAGGGCTCCACGTACGAGCAGGCCCTCGCCGACAGCTCGTCAGCGGTTGGCTCGTAGCGCGTCCGCGTACAGCGGATTCGGCAGCAGCTCGCCGTCGATCAGCACTTCGCGGTCCCACGGCAGCACGATCGTGCTCTCGGTGGCGAGCGCATGGAAGTCCGGGGTGTACGGACCCGTCTGGAAAGCGACCGCCGTGCGAACCTCGGCGGCGCCTGCGTTCACCATGGCCGCGACGGCGAGCCGGATCGTGTCGCCGGTGTCACAGGTCTCATCGACCACGAGGACTCGTTTGTCGCGAACGGACGCCGGGGCGGCGCTGAGCACGGCGGGAGTCTCGCGCACGGTCTCGGTTCCGAAGCGCCGGCTCACGATCATCGAGTGGAACTCGCGACCCAGGATGGCGGCGACCACGGCGGCCGGCACGACTCCCGCGGTGGCGATGCCGATCACGATCTCGGGATCGTAGTTGCGGGCGACCTTGAGGGCGAGTGCCCGGGAGAGCTCTCCGAACAGCGGCCACTCGACTTCGAATACACCCTTTGCCTGCTCGATTGTCGTGCGGCGCGGAGACATGGTCGTAACCTAGTCGGTACCAGGATCGGCGTGGAGGCACACGCACGTGAGCAGACGCTGAACTCGCACTGGCGCGTCCGCCGTTGCTCCAGAGCGTGGGAGCGCGTAGTTTTGCGGCGAGCTACGCGGCTCTCCCGCCGGGCCTTGGACAGGTCGCGGATCGGTCGTTTCCCTCCGCATTTCAGTTCCCGTTACTTTCGAGCCGTATGTCCTGGTGGAGCCGCCTGCTAGGCGGAAAGTCCGGCGGCGACTTGAAGCCGAAGCGCCTCGATTATCTGAGCGAGGCGATGGCTTTGGAGCGCCAGGGTGACTACGATGCCGCGCTGACATCGTACCGGCTCGCGCTGCGCGATCGTCCCAACGACACGAAGATCCTGCAGAACATGGCGATCGCCTTCACCAAGACGAATCGTCCCGACGAGGCGATCCGGTGCTATCGATCGGCGCTGGAGCTCGCGCCACAGCTGTCCGGCGCGCATTACGGGCTGGCGTTCCTCCTGCTCAAGCGGGGCGACCGCGACGGCGCGGAGAAGCATCTCGGCGCGTTTCTCGAAAAGCCGCCGTCCGGCGCCGAGGCCGAGCGCTGGATCCGGCATGCGCAAGACACGCTGGAGACACTTCGCGCGGGCGAAACGACGACCGGCGACTCTGAGCCATAACGTGGGCCAAGTACTTTCGGTCGTCAGCCAGAAAGGTGGTGTCGGCAAGACTACGACGGCGATTAACCTCGCGGCGGCGCTTGCGCGGCGCGGCGTGAAGACGCTTCTCGTCGACTCCGACCCGCAGGGATCGGTTCGGCACGGACTCGGCTTGCCGGCGGCGACGACCCAGTTCGGCCTCTCCGATTTTCTCGCCGGCACACACGACCTGCACCAGGTCGTTCGCACGACCAACCTGCCGTGGCTGCGCATCGTCTCGGCGGGCACGGTGACGGACCTGCCGTCGCACGAGACCTATCAGCACCAGCTGTCGCAGTCGCCTCGTACTTCGGAGTTGTTCGCGCGAGCC
>DATJHY010000235.1:0-3181 GCA_035493635.1 Gemmatimonadaceae bacterium
CTTCTGTCGAACGACCCTGGGTTCGAGACGGCGCACGTGCTGACCCTTCAAGTCGCGGTGCCGCCAACGTCATATCCAGACGCCTCGAGCGCGCCGCGATTCCTGCACCCGGTACTCGATGCGATCGCGGCGATACCGGGCGTCGAGAGCGCGGGCGCGATCAACTCCCCGCCGTATGTCAGCTGGGGCAACAACGACAACATCCGCTATGAAGGCCAGCCGAAGCTCGACCCGTCGCAATTGCCGCTTGTCGAGTTCGGCAAGGTGACGCCGGGGTTTTTCGCGGTAACGGGGCAGCACGTCATCGCGGGCCGGCTACTGCGCACTTCCGATGGCGCGACATCTTCACCGGTGGTGGTGGTGAATCAGGCGCTCGCCCAACGTGACTTCCGCGGGCGCAATGCGGTGGGCGCCCGGTTCTACTTCTCCGACACGAGCTTCGCGACCATCGTCGGCGTTGTGAGCAACGTTCGGAACGCCGGTCCGATCTACCCGACGGTTCCAGAGATGTATTGGTCGTATGATCAGAAGTGGCCGGGGTACGAGTTCCCGCTCATGATCCGAGTGAGAGGCAGCGATCCGACCGCGGTGGTGGGCGCGATACAAGCGGCGGTGCACCGCATCGACCCGAACGCCGCCGTCGCTCACGTGCAGTCGATGCGCGACGTGATCGCCGACGATCTCGGACGCCCGCGCTTCTATCTGGGTCTGTTAGGCGTCTTTGCCGGCGTGGCGTTGGTCCTCGCGCTCGCCGGGCTCTATGGGGTGTTGGGCTACGTGGTCGCGCAGCACACAAAAGAGTTGGGGATTCGAGCCGCGCTCGGCGGATCGGCCGGCACGCTCGTGGCGCTCGTTGCCCGGGACGGATTGCGGATGATCTGTTGCGGCGTGGTGCTTGGACTGGCTGGCGGGTGGGCCGCGACGCGTCTACTCACATTCCTGTTGTACGGCGTGAGCCCATTCGACGCGCCAGCCTGGATCATCGCGTCGCTGCTCATGCTGGCAACTGGTGTCGCGGCGACCCTCGTGCCGGCGCTGCGCGCCGCGCGGTGCGACCCCGTGACCGCCATGCGCGCCGACTAGCTCCCGTTCGGAGATTGTCGCTACGGCTGCGCGACGCGGTAGCGGAGCCAGAGCACGTCGTGCCGGAGCGGCGTGGCCTCGGCGAGCGTTAGGCCGCGCGGCAGGCCCTCGTGCTCGTCGAACAGCGCCGGTGTGCCCGTGCGTCCGTCGACGACGGGCGCGAGCAGCACACTCACTTCATCGATCAGCCCCGCGCGCAGCATCGAGCCGTTGATGTGGCCGCCGCCCTCGAGCATGAGCGTCGTCACGTCGAATCGCGCGGCGATCTTCTGCAGAGCGAGCGCCAGGTCGATCTCGCGCCGGCCGGCGATCAGGTACGACACGCCCGCCGCCCGCAGCTGCGCGAGGTACTCGTCGTGCACGCGCTCCGACAGAATCGCGACCACGTGATCGCCGTCGACGACACCGGATTCCCAGACGAGACGGCCGTGCGCGTCGAGCGCGAAGGCGTACGACTCGTGCTCGCCGGGCGCAGCGAAATCGGCGCGCGGACCGCCCGTGTGCTCGTTGGCCACGTCGTCTTCGGATCGCACGCCCTGCGCGAAGTGCATCGCCATGGTCACGCGGCCGCACATCCAGGCATTCGCGTCGAACTGATCGTGGATCTCTTCGTAGAGCGCCTGCTGCTCGTCGCTGATGGACCAACCCTTGGTGGCGATGCGCCCGTCGACGGACGCCATCATGTGGCAGATGACGCGCGGGCGCCGCGAGCCGGGGACGAAGGTCTCGCCGCTCACCGATCGATCTGCGCCATCTGGGACGGCGCGTAGCGGGGGCCGGAGACCTGCCCCGGCGCGAGCGCGCGGTCGAGCTGCGCGCGATCGTCCTGCGTTAGGCGGACGTCGGCGGCTGCGACGTTCTCCTCGAGGTACGAGCGGCGTTTGGTACCGGGAATCGGCACGATGTCCGGCCCGCGCGACAGCAGCCACGCGAGCGCGATCTGTGCCGGGGTCGCACCTTTCTGCGCTGCCATGTCGCGCACCACCGACGCGGCGCGCATGTTCGCGTCGAAGTTGCCGCCCTGGTAGCGCGGATCTCCCCGGCGGTAGTCGCCCTGCGGATACTCTTCGGCGCGCTGCACGTGACCCGTCAGGAAGCCGCGCCCGAGCGGCGCGAACGCGACGAGGCCGATGCCTAACTGGCGGAGCAGCGGGATCAGCCGCGGCTCCAGGTTCCGTTCCCAGAGCGAATACTCGCTCTGCAGCGCCGAGATCGGATGCACGGCGTGGGCGCGGCGAATGGTCGACTCGCCGGCCTCGGACAAGCCGAGGTAGCGCACTTTGCCCGCGCCAACGAGATCGGCCATCGTGCCGACGACGTCCTCGATCGGCACGGTGGGATCCACGCGATGCTGGTAGAGCAGGTCGATCCGGTCCGTCTCGAGGCGCTGGAGCGACGCCTCCACCACGTCGCGGATGTGCTCGGGCCGGCTGTCCACACCGGAGAGCGTGCCGTCGGCAAACGTGAAGCCGAACTTGGTCGCGATGACGACGCGATCGCGCGCGCCGCCGCCTAACGCCTTGAGCGCGCGCGCGAGCAGCTTCTCGTTCTCGTACGGGCCGTACGCCTCGGCCGTGTCGAGGAACGTCACGCCCAGCTCGATCGCGCGGTGAATCGTCGCGATGGATTCGCGCTCGTCGCGGTCGGCGGTTGTGCCGTACGCGTAGCTCATGCCCATGAGCCCCAAGCCCATGGCGGAGACGGTGAGACCCTGGGTGCCTAACGTTCGGGTACCGAGCATTCGTGTCTGCGGGTGAGGGATCAGTGGCGGCGGCGTCCACCGACGCGAAGCGCCGATGCCCACGCACACGGCAATGGGCGCGCCCTCACGCAACATATCGCGGCACGGGCCGCGTGCGCGCTCAACGGATGAGTCCGCTCGCGCTGCGGTTAGAGAAACGCAATGCTTGCGGCATCTCGGATTGCGGAACGAGCCCGGCGAAACTATTGTTGCCCCAACCTCGTTAGTGGACCTACGATGCCCCGCGACGCCAGCGATCTGCTCCACGGCACGCTCGACGTGCTCGTCCTCAAGACCCTCTCATGGGGCGCCATGCATGGCTACGCCATTGCCGAATGGATCGAACGCCGCGGCGAA
>DATJHY010000236.1:0-6940 GCA_035493635.1 Gemmatimonadaceae bacterium
ACGATCGCCCATCCAGAGCCAGCGGTCGCGGTCGCGGTGTAGGAGCCTGCCGCACCCGTCGTCTCGTCCTCGAGCAGGTTACTGTGCAGCGTTTCGCGCGAGGTGAACCCCGCGCCTGGATTGCAGGACGTGTCGCCAACACAGAACGCCACGAGCACGTCGTTGTCGCTCGTCGTCGTCAGAGCGCCGCTGCTCACGCTGCTGCTCGAGCCGGCGGCTTGCGCCGAGCCGTCGAGTGGAGACGTTGGGTCCACGCCGGTGTATTCGGCGGCGTACACCTCGAGCGACGACGTGCTGTCGGCCAGGCTGACCGTGATCGTATCGGTTCCGCCCGCGATGTTCTTGGCGTAATAGAGTCGAGCCGTAGCGCCTCCGGGGCTCGTGACCTCTGAGCCCGCCTGCACGTACGTATTCCCCCGCGAGTCGGTGACCGAGTCGACGGTGGTGCCGGCGTAGTCGAAGCCCACGACGATCAAGTTGCCGGCAGTCGTCGAGGGGAGCAGGACGGAGAGCGTTCGGGCGCCAAAGCCGTTGGCAGTGGACTGCACGAAGGCGACGGACCCTGACGCGGATGTCCGTGCCGCGCGACCTGGCGACCGATCCGGTCGCGGTGCGTTCGCCGGCTCGGCGCAGGACGCGAGCAGCAAGGCGGAGAGCAGGGCCGTACACAAGGCGCGTGCGGATGATGCGATTCGCTTCATTTGCGGTCTCGGTGAGAGGTTGGCAATGCCGAATCACGTATCGACGCCCTGCATCGGGCGGCCATGGGCTCGTACAGCGGGAGGGGAAGGCGAGGGAAGCGGGAGCCCAATAATTCGAGTTAACGCATTCGAGATTGCGAACCGGACAGCACGTCCTCCGCACCGGTGGGCAGAGTGGTGGAGGCGATTGGACGTTTGGTGTGAGGGGTGTGATATTCTGATGCAACTTGATCGCCCCTCACCGAGCCCCATATGAACGCCCTGCGCCTCGCCGCTTTGGCACTCGTCGTTGCTGCCGCCGCTGTTCACGGCCAAGCGCTCGACGACTCGATTCCTCCCGGCGCCAACTTCGACAAGGCGCAGTTCCGGCTTTGGCTACCGCAGGGCGTGCAGCATCTCCGCGCGACGCTGGTGCTCGTGCCGGGTTCGAACGGCGACGGCCGGGCGATGGCCCAGGATTCCGTCTGGCAGGCGTTCGCGAGGCGCAACCAACTGGCGATCGTCGCGTGTCGGTTCGCCGACAAGCCCCATGAGCAAGGCTTCATTGAGGATTATGTGAACGTGTCGAGCGGGTCGGGCGACGCGCTGCTCGAGATCATCAACCGGTTCGCGACCCGCAGTGGGCATGCCGAGCTGGCGAGCGCGCCCCTCCTGCTATGGGGCATGTCCGCGGGCGGCCAGTTCGACTACGAATTCGCCGCCTGGAAGCCCGAGCGCGTGATCGCGTTCGTGGTCAACAAGGGCGGCATCTACTACACCGCGCTCACGCCGCGCGCCACGCGAGTCATTCCCGCGCTGCTCTTCGTGGGCGAGAAGGATCTGGAATCACGCGTGGCCACGATCACGGGGCTGTTCGCGCTGAATCGCCGCGGTGGCGCGCTGTGGGCGCTGGTGAAGGAGCCGGGAGCCGCGCACGTCGTGGGGCGTTCGCGCGACCTGTCGATTCTCTTCTTCGAGGATGTGCTGCCCATGCGGCTCAGTGAATCCGGTGCGCTCACGCCACTTGCGGAGTCGGCCGGTCTCGTCGGCGACCCGCACACGAAGGAGATTCGCGGGATTGGTGACGGGCAGCAGCCCAACTACCCGACGGCATGGCTGCCCACCAAGCGGGCGGCCCTCGCCTGGCAAGCAGTCGAGACGGAAAAGCCGTTCGAGCCGTAGAGGCCAGCGCAGCGAGGCACGTCACACTGGCGCGAAGCGGCGCTTCGCGACGGGATCGGGCCGCCGGACGTTTTCGCAAACGCCTGCCTCACCACGGAACTGTGCTGTGCCTCACGAGGACGCGCGCGGCGTTACTCGTGCGCGCGCGCCGCCGTCTCCACCCGGGTGCCCTGGAGCCATGGAGACCAGATGGACCAGACCGACCAGATCGATTGGAAGGCCGAGCTTCGCAAGATCGAGCGTCAGTTCGACGGACTGCCGGCTGAGCCGGCACCGACTGAAAGCCGGACTCAAAAATTGCCAAACATCCGCGAGCGTGAACAGACCGAGAGACAAATCACGGTCATTGGCGCGAGCGCTCGCCTCGTGCTCGTTGGACTGCTCGTCGGCGCGCTGTGGTGGTGGCCGTACGCGAACGGTTGCGGTTTCGGCCTCGCCGCATTCCTCGCCGCCAAGGTCATGATCGTCGTCGGCGGGCTGTGGGGCGCCGTGTTCGCATGGCGCAACCGTCTGGTCGCGAGCCATGTGGTGGCGCTGGCGTTCGTGTTCACCGGGCTTGCGCTCGTCGCCGCCGAGGTTCTGCCGAGACTGGGGTATGTCAGCATCGCCGCGATGGGCGCGCCACATTGGCGCTGTGCTACGGGGCTATTCCAGTAGCGATTCCGAAGAGCGCGGGAACGCGCCGACGCCACCAGGCCTAGAGAACGCCACTGGCTGGACCGTGCTGAACGTGGCCGGAGACCGTAAATTCGGAGAATCCGATTTTTGGGCTCCGCGGGAGATGAACGGCGCGATCGCCTGGGCACGCATCGCGCGGTATGAGACCCGCACTGGGCGACTGATTCGAATCTCCAACGCGGGTGTTGCTGCGGCGCCGTGACCTTCCGAACGATCATCGAGCCTTTCCGGATCAAGACGGTCGAGCCGATCCGGCAAACGAGCCGTGCCGAGCGCGCGTCCGCACTCGCGGAGGCGCGCTACAATGTCTTTCTACTTCAGGCCGAAGACGTGCTCATCGACCTGCTCACCGACTCCGGTACCGGCGCGATGTCGGTGTATCAGTGGTCGGGCATGATGAAAGGCGACGAGTCGTACGCCGGCGGTCGGTCGTACGCCGCGTTCGAACGCACGGTTCGCGACATCACCGGATTCGCCCACGTGGTTCCGACGCACCAGGGGCGCGCCGCCGAGCACATACTGTTCTCCACGGTCGTGCGGCGCGGCGACGTCGTGCCGAACAACACGCACTTCGACACCACGCGCGCCAACGTGCAGGACCGCGGCGGCGTGGCGCTCGACCTTCCGATCGCCGAAGGGCATCAACCGCAGTCGGCACACCCGTTCAAGGGGAACATGGACGTCGCCGCGCTGGAGCGTACGCTCGCCGACAATCGTGGCCGGGTGCCGCTGGTGATGCTGACGATCACGAACAACTCGGAGGGCGGCCAGCCGGTGAGCCTCGCCAACGTGCGCGCGGTGCGGCAGGTTTGCGAACGCTTTGGCGTACCGCTGTTCATCGACGCATGTCGATTCGCTGAGAACGCGTGGTTCATCAAGACGCGTGAGGAGGGCTATGCCGATCACACGCCGCTCGCGATCGCCCGCGAGCTGTTCGCGCTCGCCGACGGCTGCACGATGAGCGCGAAGAAGGACGGCATGTCGAACATCGGCGGGTTCCTGGCGATGAACGACGGTGAGCTCGCACGCCAGTGTCGGACGCGCCTCGTGCTGACCGAAGGCTTTCCCACGTACGGCGGGCTGGCCGGATATGACCTCGAAGCGATTGCCGTCGGCCTACGCGAGGCGCTGGACGAGGACTACCTGCGCTACCGCATCCGCTCGATCGAATACCTGGGCGAAAAGCTTCTCGCGGCAGGCATTCCGATCATCACGCCAACCGGCGGCCACGCCCTCTATCTCGACGCCAAGCGCTGGCTCCCGCACATCCCGCAGAGCGAGTTCCCGGCATGGGCGCTCTCCTGCGTGCTCTACGTCGAAGGCGGGATTCGCGCGGCGGAGATCGGCTCGGTGATGTTCGGCCGCCAGCCCGACGGCACGGAGCGTCCGGCCGACCTCGAGCTCGTGCGATTGGCGTTTCCCCGGCGCGTGTACACGCAGAGCCACGTGGATTACGTGGCCGAGGTGTTGTTGTACGTGAATTCGCTCGTGTCGCGCATACGGGGCGTTCGCATCGTCGAGGCCCCCGAGGTGCT
Source organism: Gemmatimonadaceae bacterium (assembly GCA_035493635.1). Lineage (GTDB taxonomy): Bacteria > Gemmatimonadota > Gemmatimonadetes > Gemmatimonadales > Gemmatimonadaceae > JAQBQB01. Next base: position 4,076 of record DATJHY010000236.1, read on the forward strand.
GCGCCATTTCACGGCGACCTTCGCGCCGGCGCACGAGGCGCTCATCGCGAGCTGAGTGAGCAGAGTAACATTTCAGAACGCATCCGAGCGAATGCTCTTGGGGTGCGGGTGACGTCCGCCAGCCAGGGCCGAAGATCCGGTGGATGTCACCGGCCGGCGGGTTCACCCGTCATTCTCCGTGCGCCTCTCCCGCCAGGACTTCCGTCTCGCCGTCCGCTCGTTCGCGCGCCACCGCGGCTTCACGGCGGTAGCGATCCTGTCGCTGGCCCTCGCGATCGCGCTCAACACGACGATGTACAGCGTGCTCGACGCTATGATCCGCCCCAAGTTCGACGCGCGCGACCCCGGGCAGATCTACGGGATCATCACCTGGGGCGACCCCAAGCATCGTGTCGACGATGCCACCCTCCGCGCGCTCGTGCTCTCGTCGCCCGCGATCGAAGCGGTGAGCTATTCGGGGTCGGGCTGGGGCGGCGCCTCGATCGAATACGGCAGTCGGTACGCTCAGGTCGCCGACGCTGTCGTCGAGCCGAATCTGTTCCAGATGCTCGGCGTACGCCCGCTGCGCGGCCGCACGTTCATGGACGACGACTCGCGCGCCGACACGCGTCCGGTCATGATCAGCGACCGCCTCGCGGCCACGCTCAGTCCGGACGGCGACTTTCCGCTTGGCGCGACGATTCTCGTCAACGGCGCGCGGGCACCGGTCATCGGCGTGTTCGGGCGCGGATTCCTCACCCCCACGTCGAGTCACGCTGACATCGTGATGCTGGTGCCGCCAGGCGCGACCCGCCCGATGAACCTGGTTCGTGTCCGTCACGGTGTGAGTGGCGCCGTCGCCGAGGAGGCGCTCAAGGTACAGGCCCAGCGGCTCGCGGTGCTTGCCCGCGTCGCGCTCGATGCGACGCGATTCCAGCTCAAGCCGGTCGCGGTCTCACAGTTCTCGCCACAGCGCTTTCACTTCGCGCTCGCCGCCGCCGTGTTCGCCGTGCTGCTCGTTGCGTGTGCCAACCTCGCCAACCTGCAATTCGCGCGAGGTATCGGGCGGACCCGGGAGCTGGCGCTGCGCACGGCACTCGGCGCGTCGCGCGCCGACATCATCATCCAACTTCTCCTCGAGAGCGCGTTGCTCGCGTTGGTCGGACTCGGCGCGGGAATCGTGATGACGTTCTGGGGCGTGCACCTGCTCCAGTCGCGCATCCCGCCGAGCGTGGCACGGTACGTGATCGAGCCGCAGATCAGCTGGCGGGTGTTCGCGTTCGCGGTGGTCGCGGCGATCGTGTGCGTGATGCTGGTCGGGTTGTATCCGGCCATCCGTGTGTCGCGCGTCGACCCCAACTCGCTGCTCAAGTCCGGCGCCGGCACGGGCGCGCTCCGGCGGAACCGGCGCCAGTACGGCATCATGGTCGCGGCGCAGATCGGGTTGTCGCTCGCCCTGCTCAGTGGCGCGACGCTCGTCGCGCGCACGGCCATCGAGGTGCGGACGTTGGATGTCGGTTTCGAAACGCGCCCGCTCGTCCAGGCGATGGTGTATCTGCGTCCGCAGCATGATACCACGATGAGTCGCATCGCGTACGGCAACGAACTGCTCGCGCGCGTCCGAAACATCCCCGACGTGGCGGATGCCGCGATCGTCGCGAACGTGGCGCCCGTCCACAACACCGTCACAGTCGACGAGCGCGACGGGACGCCACACGAAGTGCTCGCGCCGATGCTCGGCTATTCGCTGGTGACGCCGAACTACTTTCGCACGATGGGCATCCGCGTGCTGCGTGGCCGCGAGTTTCTTGACGGCGCGGCGGCGATTCCCGAAGTCGTCATCGACGAGCACACTGCGCGCGGACTCTTCCCCGGCGTCGATCCGATCGGGCAGGAGATCAAGCTCGGCGAGTTCAAGTCGGACGCGCCGTGGCTTCGCATAGTCGGCGTCGTGGCGGAGGTCAGCGATTACCGGCAGGTCCTGATGTATCGGCGCGAGGTGAAGCCGAGCAGACTCGGCGCCATCTACCGCGTCGTCAGCGATGGCGACAGCATCCGCGCTCGCGCTCCCAATCGCTTCGCCGTCGTTCGCGTTATTGCTCGGGCCAAGTCCGATCCGGACCGGCTGGTCGTCACGCTGCGTGGCTTCTTGCCAGCGGGCGGCATCGTTTTCGGCACGAGTGTCGAGGCGATGGACGAGGCGATGGGCATTCGCGCCGAGCGCCAAAGCCACGACTTCGTGGCCTCGGTATTCCTCACGTTCGCCGCACTCGGCGTGGGACTGGCCGCGCTTGGCATTTACGGAATCGTCGCGCATTCGGTGGCCGAGCGAACGCGCGAGCTGGGCGTGAGGATCGCACTCGGCGCGAGTGCGCGGGATATTCTTCGTGCCGTACTGCGCGAGGGCAACGTGATGGCGCTGGCCGGCGTCGCCGTCGGGCTCTATCTGACGAAGAACACCGCCGGCTGGCTGCACGCGTTCATCTTCGAGGACGACGAGTACAATGCGCCAGTGTTCGCGGCGGTGGCGCTGGTCTTGTTCGTGGTGGCGTTTCTCTCGGCGCTGTGGCCAGCGCTGCGCGCGACGAAGATCGATCCGGTCGAGTCACTCCGCTCCGAATAGCGGCGAAGGCACGTTACCAACGCCCTCGCCGCGTCGCGCAGCGGAGCTCCGTTTCTCAGCCTCGCCGAACCCGGGCGCCAGCGTGGCCATTAACGCGAATGCTCCCGCCAGGAACATTGCGAGCAACACGAACAACGCGCGCTTCGACCCGGCCACGTCAAACCAGTAGCCCACGATCGAAGGCCCGCGCACGCCCGCCAGGCTTTGCACGAGCAGGAACGCGCCCGCGAGCGAGCCGGCGCGCGCCGCGGTTCCAAGCTCGA
>DATJHY010000237.1:0-4017 GCA_035493635.1 Gemmatimonadaceae bacterium
TGCAGCAGGTCGAGCGCCGTGTTCGTGGCGTTCGCCAGTCGCACCTGCGCGTTCACCGTCGCCTGGTCGATCACGGTACCGGTGATCACGGGCTTGAACAGCAGCCCGTTGTTGTGGATCGTGTTCCCCCGCAGCACGAAGCTGTTCGCCACGTCGAAGTCGATCAGCAGCGTCGTCGTGGTGCCGGCGACCACCGTGAGCGGCTTGGACAGGTTGACCTTGATGCCCGTCTTGTCGGCGCTCGGGAACTTGATGCCCGGCGTGCTCGTGCCGTTGAGCAGCGTGCCATCCTGCAGCGTCACGCTCGACTGCGCGGGATCGATGATGAACCGCAGCCCGCAGTAGGTCCCGGGCGTGAGCGGCTGGCTGCCAAGCGACGTGCTCTTGCCGCCCTGCAAGTCGAGCAGGTTGAACTTGGCGTTGGGCGAGGCGAGCGTCATCCAACCGGACGCGCTGTTGTTGTCCTTGTCCTCGTCCGCGCTCTGGTCGTCCGTGCACGCGGTGCGCGCATCGACCCGCACGACCATCACGTCCACGCTCTTCACTTCACTGGTGGGAAACGGCGCATCGGTCAACTTCACGACGACCATGCCTTTGTTGCTCAGGGAGGGAGAGGTCGATCCGGAGTCGGAGCAGGCCAGCGGCAAGACCAGCGCGGCCGCGGTGAGTGCCGTGACTGCCGTGAATCGCAAACTCTTCATTCGAAACGCTCCTGCCGAAAAGGTGAGTCCAGTTCCAGACGCGACCAAGCTGCCATTGCAATGACGGCAGCAACCATGCGCCGCGTCACTGCTGACGGACTCGGCGCTCGAACGTCATGTGTATTCTTTCGAATTCTTTGTGGCTCGACCGATCGCACGCAGTGGGTGTGGCTTGGGCGCGGCAGTGGAGGTGATGTGCATCACCGTCCACCCGTGCGCCGCGAACCAGTCGGCGATCATCGACCTGTGGCATCGCCACCACACTGCTTCCGAGCACATGATCGCCACACGTTCGCGCCCGGCCAATTGGGCGAGCTCGGACGCGGCGGCCGCGAATTCCGGCGTGTCCATGTAGTCGGCGTAGCCACGAAACGCCGCGTTGCGCCACTCGATATGCGGCGAATCCGGCCTCGGCGTGCGCCGGCCGCCCAGCGCCGGCATGTGGGTGTAGCCGATGCCGGCCGCCTCGAGCGCGGCACCGAGCTCCTGAGAATTGAAATGAGGATACTTGCGCGAACCGGGAAATCGTCGCACGTCGACGACCCGCGTGATGTCGTTGGCGCGCAGCAGGGCGAGGAACTCGTCGAGCGACCGGGTGGAGTGCCCGATGGTCCAGAGACGAGAACCCCGGGGCTCATCGCCCCGGGGTTCACTTGCTCGCCGTGCTTCGTGCATCAGGACTTCTTATTGAGCTTCGTGTCCTTGATGGCCTGCGCCTTGGTCAGGTGCTCCTGCACCTTCGCGGTCGCCTTCGCGAGCGCCGTCTGAACGCTCGTGTCGGTCGTGTTCTTGGCCGCGTCCTGCAGCTTGCCCAGCACCGACTGGTGATCGTCGATCATCTTGTCGATGAAATCACTGTCCCAGTCCGCACCCTTGGCCTTGTCGGTCAGGTCCTTCACTTCGTCGCGGGTGTGATTCAGGACGTCGCCGACGTTGTTCGTCGTGCTGTCCCACGTGGCGTTGAGCTTCTTGCCCAGCTCGCGGTCGCCCTTGAGCATCGCCGAGTGGTCGGTGACCATCTCGCGGCCGAACGCCTTGACCGCCGGGTTCGTCGCCTTCTTCTCGGCGAGCCGCCCGAGGATGATCTCACTGGTGTCCGCCGTGGCCGCGTAGCCCACGATCGAGCCCGGCGTCCAGCCGCCGGTCGTCATGTGCGTCGTGTCGCGGTTGAGCGTGTCGCGGTGCATCGTGTCCGCCATCGCGCCGGCCGCGCTGTCGTGCCGCGCAGTCGTGTCGCTTGCGTACTCGCCCTTCTTGCTGCAGGCGCCGAGCGCGGCGACTGCTGCCACGGCGAGCGCCACCGTGGCTGATGTTCGAAAGTGTATCGTGTTCATTCCCCCTCCTCCCTGTGTTGAGCGGCAGCGAGCCGAGGCGAGGCTAAGTGCAAGAGGTGTTCTCAACACCGGGCGCGGCTACGGAGGACGGGCGCGAAGAAGTGAGGGCGGCGGGCTGAGCACTGAACCAGCGCGGACGTTACCTTGATCTTCGAATGCGATCAGAGACCGACCGGGCCAAACTCGAGCGATTCATGGTAGCACTCGGCGAGCGCGTGCACGGCGAGGGCACGGTCTATTTGACCGGCGGTGCGACGGCGCTGCTCCGCGGCTGGCGCAGCGCGACGATCGACGTCGACATCAAACCCGATCCCGAACCCGCGGGCTTGTTCGAGGCAATCGCCGCCCTGAAGGACGAACTCGACATCAACGTCGAGCTGGCGAGCCCCGACCAGTTCATCCCGGCCGTTCCGGGTTGGCGGGAGCGGAGCATCTTCGTCGCACGGCACGGAGCGGTCTCGTACTTCCATTACGATCCCTACGGTCAGGCACTCGCCAAGCTGCAGCGCGGGCATGAGCGGGACATGGCGGATGTCAGATCGTTCGTGCGCGAGGGATGGGTCGAGCTTGACGGGCTGCAAGTCATGTTCGAGCGCATCGAACCGCAGCTCGTCCGCTACCCGGCGCTTGACGCGCGCTCGTTTCGCCGTGCGGTGATGGCGTTCGTCACCGAGGAAGGAGGCATCGATGACCAGCGCTGACGTCCTGGCCGGGATGCCTGGTGAGGCGCTCGTCCGCAAAGGGCTCGCCGATGCGGCAGCCGGCCGGCGCACGATCGAATCGTGTCTGGTCGCGATCGCACGGCCGCGGCTTGCGCGGGCCGGGCTCTACCCGATCGGCAGTGTGGCCGAGCCGGCGGAGCCGGAGCGGGAGCTGTACCGGCTGTTGCGGGAGCAGGGGGGCGACGCGTACTCACGGTACAACGCATTGCTGCGCGAGCTGGCGAGCTTCGAGTCCGCGCTCGACGGCCGGGTTAGACGGAGCAACGCATGACGGCGCCGTGACGTCCGACAAGGCCGGCCGACCTACTCATGTCGCCGACCGCTCAGTGACGCTTTCTTAGTCGGCGGCCTCACCCTCGACTGCTCGCAACGCCGCCGAGCCCGGCTTTCCCGTCGAGGCCTTTTCCGCCGCGGCCTTCCGCATATCGTCGAACCGCATCCACAGATACGCCGCAATCGCGATACTCGCGATGATTTCCAGCCATGTCCACAACATCAGCCCCGTCCATTTCGTGATTACCGGGGGGAGATAGGGCAGAAGACGGGCCAGTGAGGGCTGACGGCGGGGGCGAACGGCGGGGGCGAAGGGCGCGGACGAACGGCGGGGGCGAACGGCGGGTGCAAACGGCGGGTGCAAACGGCGAGCGGCGATGGGCCAAGCGCGAAGCCCGCCGCCCGCCGCCCGCCGCCCTACGCCAGCCTCGCCAGAAAATGCAGCTCACGTCCAACCAGCGGATCGAGTACCGGACTGTGAATCCCGAGCCTCTGCTGCCACACGTCCGGCACCAGCCCCGCCGCCGCGAACGCCTCGCGCCACTCGCGCTCGGACAGATAGTTGTACGGGAGCCGCACGCCGTGATGCGCGTTGCCGACCCAATCCATCACACGCAGCGTGGGCCCGGCCAGGAAGCCGTCGCGCCGGTGATCCTTGATCACCACGCAACGTCGCGCCACGCGCCGCGCTTCGCGCAGCAGCACGTTGGGATCGTCGGTGTGGTGGAGCACGTCGACGAACATCACCACGTCGACGCTGGCGTCGGCCAGTGGGATGTGCTGCCCGTCGAACAGGTCGACGGGGATCACGCTGTCCGGGCGCACCATGACGTCGATGCCGCGAAACGTGCAGTCCGGGCGCTGCGCGGCAACGCGCGCGGTGAGCGTTCCGGGACCGCAGCCGACGTCGAGCACACTAGCGTTCGGCGGCAGCAACTCGGCGAGCTGGCGGGCGAGCACCGTGATGCGACGGTCGCTGACGAGATG
>DATJHY010000238.1:0-3599 GCA_035493635.1 Gemmatimonadaceae bacterium
AGGTCGTGACACTGGCGCCCGAGTCGGCGAAGGCGCGATGGAAGAGTCGCCGACTCGTGTTGACGATCGCGTCAGTCGCCGCCGCACTCATCGTGGCGGCCTGGGTCGGACTTCGCGCTCGTGGCACATCGAGCGCACCGGCGTTCGCTGGGCTTCGAGGTGATACGGCCGGGTCGATGGCGTTCGCCGCCGATTCCGTGCGCGCGTACGAGGAAGAAGCGCAGATTCTGCTCGATCGTCTGGCGTTGATGCGTTCCGTGCTCGAACCAGGGGCGGCGGCGGCGATCGACAAGGACCTTGCCGTGATCGATTCCGCGATCGCCGAGTTGCAGACGGCAATCGCACGGGATCCGCGCAACCCGGCTCTGCGGCAGCTGCTCGCCGACTCGTACCGGCAAAAGGTCGACGTGCTGAAGCGCGTCTCGAACGCGGGCTGACCATGACACGTCTGAGCTTCGCTGCATACGGACTGACGGCGGCGCTGTCAAGCGCGGCCTCACAGGGGTCGCAGCATCTGCCCGTGTTGCGCGCGCGACACCTCGCGCCGACGGCCGACGTGAAGGTATTTCACGTCGCCGGCTCGATCCGGCTGATCGGCTGGGACCGCGACTCGATCGTCGTGCGCGGACGCGTTGCACGCGGCGACGGGTTCTACTTCGCCGGCGGCGACAGCTCGGTGAAGTTCGGAATCGAAAATCGTTCGGGGACACGAGATCCGTCGCCCTCCGATCTCGTGGTCTACCTTCCCCGACAGGCGCACATGGCGCTGAAGACCGTGACGGCGAACGTCACGGCAAGCGACCTGTCCGGCTGGTTCTACTCCGTTTCCGGAAATCTGCGCTTCTCGGGCAGCGCCACGTCGCTCGACGCGCAAACCATGCGCGGCGATCTGGACCTCGATGTCACGACCCCCTGGGCTCGAGCCCGTACGGGAAGTGGACACCTCCTCCTTCGCGGCGCGCCGCAGGACGTGGACGTCGCGACGGTGAGCGGCCGACTCGATTTTGCGGCGACGGGCGTCCTCCGCGCGCAGGCCGTGTCGGTGTCGGGAGACATTCACTATGTCGGCACGCCCGCGCGCGGATCGATCGCCGACTTCTCGAATCACAGCGGCGCCATCGAGTTCTCGCTGCCGCCGTCCGCCTCGGGCGTGTTCACGCTGTCGAGCGTGTCTGGCCCGATCGAGAACGACTTTCGGCAGGTGCGGCCCGCCGGTTCACGGACTCAGGGCCTCCGAGTCACGCTCGGCCGCGGTGATTCGCAGGTCATGGTACGCACCTTCAAGGGCCCCATTCGCCTGAAAACGCAGTAGGCCGCGTTACGAGCAGGAGAAGGGCAGGGTGTCCGTGACCGCGTCACCGGGTGCCACGGTCACCTGCTTACCGGCCCAGACATACCCACCGGTCACTCGGGCGCTCACCGTGTGCGTGCCAATCGAAACGGTGAACGTGCGCGACTTCAGGTGATCGCCACCCGCAACGGCGACTTTGAACGTGTCCGCGCCAATCTGGATGTTGTCGACCGCGAACTGCACCGGCAACACCGAGCTGCACGCATGCGGCTGGAGCAGGAAATCCACCGTTGCGCGTGGCGTACTAGCCGTGGTGCCGGCGCATCCGGCAAGTACGGCGAGCCCGATCGTCGTCGAACAGGCTTGCCGAGTGACGATGCTACGGAATTGACGATGCATTGGACATCGATAGACTGGGGTCGGGGTTGTTCGTCGATCAGAATCTGACGATTCGCATAATCTTAATGTGCGATACAGAGTCTTGACGGCGGCAGTCGGATAGGGGAGTCGCCGGTTGGCTCTGCGCCGCGACTTGACTCGAATCGCGACAGGGCAGCCCGAAGAACCTGATCGTCGGCCGGTGAATCCTCCCGCTCCGGCCTCCTGTCGCCCCTGTGAGACGCAACGCGGAACGCCAGCGGCGCACCGCGGATTTCTGACAGGACACGGGAATGGAGCCGCGGGTGCCGCAAATCGTTGGTAGCTGGATGGATTGGGGCTCCTCGCTGTGTACAATCGTCAGCGCCGCAGTACTCGCCGTGGCGGTGCCGGCGCGCGCCCAGTCGGCGCCAAAGGGCGCTTCGCTGGATTGGGCCGCGCGGGCGGGGCTCGTACAGGAAACAACGGTCGTGGCAACGGCGCGCGGTTTTGGCGCTCGTCTCGTCACCACGCGTCCGGTGGCGAACCACGAAGTGCACCGGCCCGGCGTGCTGTTCATCCCGTGGCTGTCGTGCGATCCGGTCGAGGCCCCGGGCGCCACGGACGACGGATACATCCGCTTCGTTCGGGACCTGTCGGCACGATCTCGCATGATCGTCGTTCGCGTCGAAAAGCCAGGCGTCGCGGGAAGTCCGGGCCCCGATTGCTCAGCGAGCACGCTCGACGACGACTTCGCCGCGTTTCACGCGGGGCTAGCCGCGCTGCGGTCGCGCCGGGACGTGGACATGGACAGAATCTTCCTCGTAGGCGGAAGCATCGGCGGCGCATTCGCGGTGGTTCTCGCCGCTGAATCGCCCGAGCTGGTTGCGGGCGTCGTGTCGGTCAACAGCTTCGCGCGCACCTGGTACGAGCACATGATCGACCACGAGCGGCGGCGGCTCACGCTCGCCGGCACGGCGCCGGAGCGATTCTCGCCGGCGATGCGGGGATTCGAGCTGTTCTATTCGCAGTTCCTGATTGGTCATCGGACGCCGGGCCAGGTGATGGAGTACCGCCCGGAGCTGCGCTCGTACTGGTACGACGCCGAGACCGGGCAGTACGGTCGGTCCGCGGCGTACTTCCAGCAGGTAGAGGCGCTGGACGTCGACGGCGCGCTGGCGTCGCTCGGCGTGCCGGCATTGTTCATCGGTGGCGAATACGACTGGGTGATGGGGTCTCAGGAGCCGGCAATCGCCGCGGCCCGTGTCAATCGCTATCACCCCGGCCGGGCGACGGCTCGTGTGTATCCCGGGCTCGGTCACGGGATCCACGTGTTCGCCAGCGCCGAGGACTCGTACCATCTGCGAGGCGGCCGCTACGAACCGGCGGTGGCGGCGGACGTGGCTCGTTGGCTCGACCGCGCCGCCAGCGGACGTTGACCGGCCTCTAGCAGCGACCGGCGACGGCGGGCGCGCCATGTCAGCTCGGCGACTCGATTCTGGTCGTCGTTGTCGCGATGTTCGTGAACTGCTCAGCCACCCTTGAGGCGGTCTTCGGCCAGAAGGCGTAAGCTCCGACCCAGCGCTTCGATCACACGCGACCGGGTCGCCGGGTCGCCGGATCGGATCCCGTCACGCTCCTCCTCCGTCAATGAAGACCATGCGCCAATCCGGTCGGCAAACGAGCCGATCAACGTTCCGTACGGAACCTCGTTGGACGCGAACAAGAGTTGGACGAGGAAGTCCGCGCGCACGACGGGTCCGCCAGCGGCTCCAAGATCGAGCAGGCCGTGCGCTGCCAGGTAACGTTGAAGCCGGCCGAGCGCGACGAGACCATTTACGGTGCCTTGGCCGAGGAGTGGCTCGAGGCCGGCAGGGATCTCGACCTCGCTCAACGCCAGCGCGCCCATCGCCAGGCGAACGTCTTCGATCGATTCCTGCTGGCTAGCGGG
>DATJHY010000239.1:0-45435 GCA_035493635.1 Gemmatimonadaceae bacterium
GATGCTGCAGAAGCGCTACACCACGCGGTCGGACATTCCCTCGCTGGACCGCGTCCTCGTGCGCGAGTATCCCAGTTGGACGCTGGAGGTGCCGGACGTCGTCAAGGCATCCGACATCCTGTCGCACCTCGCTGAGTGGGAACAGCAGGGCGCGATGCCCAATCTCGTGATGCTGGTCCTGCCGAACGATCACACCGAGGGTACGAATCCTGGATGGTGCACGCCGCGCGCGTGCGTCGCCGACAACGATTTCGCGTTGGGCAAGCTCGTCGAAGGGTTGAGCCATTCGAGTTTTTGGAAGGACATGGCGATTCTCGTCGTCGAGGACGATGCGCAGGATGGCGTGGACCACATCGACGGACATCGCACGGTAGCGCTCGCGATCTCGCCGTACGCGCGCCGCGGCGTCGTCGACTCGATCGTGTATACGCAGCCGAGCATGGTGAAAACGATCGAGCTGATGCTCGGCCTGCCGTCGATGTCGATCTTCGATCTCGTCGCGACCGACATGCGGGCGAGCTTCATCGGCCCGGACGAAAAGCCCGACCTCACGCCCTACGTCGCGCTCGAGCCCGCGCAGTCGTTGGCCGACGTCAACCCACCGGTACGATCGATCAACGGCGCCTTCTCGCGGGACCGACGGGCGGCGGCGCTCGCATCAGCGCGCATGAGCTTCGAGGGACCCGACGAGGCGCCCACGGACCGGCTGAATCGCATTCTCTGGCACGATGCGAGGGGTTGGGATGCGCGCTATCCCGGCACCAAACGGGCGCTGTTCTTTCCGCTCGCGGTTGACGTCGACGATGACGACCGGCCTACGCGCAAGGAGAAGTCGGCGCGACCGTAGCACGCGATCGTCGCGTTTCGGAACGAGAATTCCCATTTGCGAACACCACCAGGCGGCGCGCGGGGATTCCTGACAGCGCGAAGTGTCGGCGTGCGTGACGCTTATGCGCGCGACCGCCGGCGCGCCGACGGCCTGGCGAATGCCAGAGAGAGTCACTGACTCGAGCTGGGCATTTCCCCCCGCCTTATGCGAAATCTCCTGTCGGATCTCCGCTACGCGCTGCGCAGCCTCCGGTCGCAGCCCGCGTTCTCCGCCACCGCCATCTTCACCCTCGGCCTCGGGATCGCGCTGACCACGACGATCTTCGGCGTCGTCGACGGCATCGTGCTCCGGCCGCTCTCGTTTCCGCGCGCGGACCGGCTCATCACGATCTGCGAGCAGTACCCGGGTTCGACACCTGACTGGTGCAGCATATCACCGCCCAACGTCGAAGACATCGCCGCCAGATCCAGATCGATCGAGGCGATCGGAATCGGCCGATCGTGGCCCTATCACCTCGCGACCACCGAAGGCTCCGAGGGGATCAACGGCGGCATCGCGACCCCCGGCCTGTTTGCGGCGCTTGGCGCGCGCGCTCAGCTCGGACGCCTCATCGCGCCGGCCGATCTCATCGGCCAGGAGAGCAACGTCGTCGTCATCACCGATCAGTTCTGGCGGACGCGCTTCGGCGCGGCAAAGGATGTCGTCGGCCGATCGATCGTTCTCGACGGCAAGCCGGTGACGATCATCGGCGTGTTGCAGCAGGACTTTCAGCTCCCGCCGTACTCGGAGATGGTGATCTGGCGGCCGCTCCACATCAACCCGCGCGACGAGGCGCATCGCGAGTGGGCGGGCTTCGTCGCCTACGGCCGGCTGCGCGCGGGCGTCGACATTCGCGCCGCACGCGCCGAGCTCGCGGGGATCACCGAGCAATTGCGGCTCGAGCATTTCGCGTCGAAGGCCCGTTGGGGGTTGCAGCTCGAGTCACTCCAGGACCTCGTGGTGGGCGGCGTGAAGCCCGTGCTGCTCCTTTTTCTGGGCGCGGTCGCACTGGTGCTGCTCGTCGCTTGCGCGAACGTGGCCAATCTGCTGCTGGCGCGCGCGAGCGGCCGCGGCGCCGAAATGGCGCTGCGCTCCGCCCTCGGCGCCAGCCGCTGGCGAATCGTGCGAGGCTTGCTCGTCGAGAGCTTCGTAATCGCGCTTTGCGGCGCCGCGCTTGGCGTCGTCGCCGCTGACTGGGGAACGGTCGCGTTCAAGGCGCTCGCGCCGGCGAACGTCCCGAGAATCGACGGTGTGCGAGTAGATGGACGAGTGCTCGCGTTCGCGCTCGCTCTGTCCGTCGCCACGACGCTCGTGTTCGGGCTCGTTCCGGCGTTGCGCACTGCCCGCGTCGATCTGGCGCAGGCCCTGCGCGAAGGCGGGCGTGGATCATCGGGTCGAAGCTCGCAATTCGGGAAAGTGCTCGTCATTGGCGAGCTGGCGCTGGCGCTGACACTCACCTTCGGCTCGGCGTTGCTCGTGCGGTCGTTCTCCGCGCTCACGGCGTGGAATCCGGGGTTCGAGCGCGAGCATCTGCTCACGTTCACCCTCTTCGCGCCCTCCGAGGGACACGTTCGCAGGGAGTGGATTCCGGCGCTCTGGAAACGACTCGAGAGCGATCTGGCGGCCATACCCGGCGTATCGAACGTCGGCACGGCATCGGCGGGCCCCCTCTTTGGTAGCCGGGAGGGCGACGACGTCCGCTTCCAGGCCGCCGACGGCGAACATCGCGCGCCCGCGCGCTGGTACGACGTGAGCCCGGGATTCTTCCAGACGCTGGGCGTTCCCTTGGTCCGCGGTCGGCCGCTGGACGAGACCGATCGCGACGGCGCTCCCGAGGTCGCACTCGTCAACGAATCCCTCGTCCGGCGATTCTGGCCCAACGAAGATCCGATCGGCAAGCGAATCTCGCTGTTTCAGGATCGCTTGCTCGTCCAGGTCGTTGGCGTCGTCCGCGACGTTCCGCCCGTGAACCCAGACACACCGGTCGAGCCGGAAATCTACTGGTCGAACCGGCAGGAGCCGCGCGGCTATACGTATTTCCTGATGCGAACCACGGTTCCGCCGGCGACGATCGCTCCGCTGCTCCGCGCGCGAATTCGCGCGATCGATCACGACCTCGATCCACACAGCATCCAGACAATGTCGGAGTTGATGGACTACAAGCTCAAGACGCCGCGCTTTCAGATGCTCCTGCTGCTCACGTTCGGCGCGTCGGCCCTCCTGCTCGCGGCGGTGGGCACGTACGGATTGTTCGCGTACACGGTCGCACGCCGTCGACGGGAGCTTGGAATACGAATCGCGCTCGGCGCGGCAAGTCGTCAGATCGTTGGGTCGGTGCTCCGCGACGGACTCGTACTCGCCTGCATCGGCGTGGCCAGCGGTATTGTGATGTCCGTCGCGTTGTCGCGCGTGATGCGCGGCATGGTCGCCGGGATCACGACGGTGGACCCGGTGGCGCTCGCGGTGAGCGGAATCGTCCTCGTGGCGATTGCGCTGCTGGCGTGCCTGGGTCCAGCGCGGCGAGCGGCGAGCGTCGATCCGGCGGTGACGCTCGCCGCGGAGTGATTCGACACTCGGACCGAACTACTCGCGTGGGAAGAGCGCCGTGCCGACGGATCGGACTGGTGATCCATCGACGAGCTGTGCGACCCAATCGCGCAGCCGGATTCCATCGACGGCCAGCGTGTAGAACTCCGGTCGGCCAATGATCGTGTGCATCCACCCCGGGTAGGTGTAGCTGTGATAGCCGGGTATCGCCTGCGAGAGCTCGCGATCGTGCCGCGCGAGCATAGTCGCCGTCGTCGGTGACTTGTCGTCGAGCGACCTCAGATAGAACGCCTGGGTGCTGTCGTCGACGCTATTCACGACGGCAAACGTGATTCGAGGCGAGGATCGCGCCGCAAGCTCGAAGAGTGACAGGTAGTTGAACTTCGTGGTGTCCAGGTCGCGAAACGCCTTCGCCGCTCGAAGCCGGGCATTCACTCCCCAACTGGCTGCCGCGGCGCCCGCGCCCTCGTACGCATTCGACGCGTCGCCGAGCTGCACCACGCGCGCCGCGGGATAGCGCTCGGCAAGCACTGCCGCGTAGAAGGGTGTCGCCGCCGAGCCGGCGCTCTGGCCGGTGACGAGGATCGTCTGCGGCGCCGCGACGTGCGCGTAGATCCACTTCAACGCCGCGTCGGCGTTTGCGCCGCCGTTGTGGTGGATCTCGATCGTGCGCTCCGGCTCGCCGTTCGAGGGTGGGAGCGTGTACGTGGTCGTTCGCGCGCCCAGGTGCACATCTGCCGTGCAGTACGGCACGAACACCTTGGTGAAATCCCGAACAGGATTGTCCGCGCGCGTCGTGTCGAAGATTCCGGTGCGAGGACGCTGGGGGTTGACCGCGGCGCTGTAGCGCCGCGGACGCGCCTTGTCGTCGCACAGCTCCGCGTTCCAGCAGGCGCCGCCGCCGGCGAAATACACCATCAACCGCCGTGCGTCGCCTGGCGCGACGAAGAATGCGTAGGGCGAACCGAGCGAGCATATCGTCGAAGGGCCGCCGTCGATGCGGTTCCAACCCGGCTCGAGCGTCTGGGAGGATGGCGATGCGCCGGCCTGGCCGGCAGACTGCGCGTGCACGGCCGGCGCGGTGAGCATCAGCGCGATGATCGCGATCGCGCAAGCGGACGGGCGACGGTCCAGGTTCGTGCGAGTCATTGGCGCTTCTCCAGTGCTGATTGGAGTTGTTCCGCGAAAGTAAGCTCTCACGTCGACGCGCGGCCGGCCAGTTCTGCTTCTTGCCGACAGGATGATCCTACGATCGCTGCCACCCGAGTACAAGGAGCCGCAGCGCTCGTGGTGAACGCGTCGGGCCGTGAGGCCTGGACAACTGGCGACGGCTTTGGGCCCATCAGTATCTGGGCCCATGATCTTTCGGTTCCTGTGCGCACTGCGCAATTCTCATACTCTCCTCATGAGCGCCAGAGCTTGTTTAAATACGAGTATAAGAACACTCGCCAGGCACAGGCGCCGTGCGTTACATTCGTGCTCGGTCGTGCGCGCTGCATTTGAGGGGTACTGACAATGAGCATGGAACCACGCGAACGTAGCGCAAGCCACCTTGGCCGGCGTCCAGCGGGTTACGCTGCGGAAGGCTGGCGCGCGCCGTGGCGGTCGTTGCCTCACTCGGATACTCAGTGGCCTGCGGTTCGGCTACCGTCGCTGACCCAGTGCAGTCGATTTCGCTGGTTGGACCGAGTGGAGAGAAAGCAATCAACATGGAGATCGGTGGCGCTGTAACGCTTCGACTCTCAGCCCTCGACGCCTCCGGAGCCACGGTCAACCTCGACGGAGCCTTCCACCTGAATTCAAGGAATCCATCCGTAGCTACGATTGACTCCGCCCGAGTTCTGCGCTCCTTGGCCGGCGGTTACACCTACGTCGTCGCAACCCTCGATCGCAACGGGCGAATCCTTGCAGATTCCGTTGAGGTCATCGTGGTCGTTCCGACTGGCGACAGACGTTGACAGTGCGAACGTCCATCAAGGCGGCGGCGTGCGCGGGGTCTTCGCTGTGCCGAGGAGTCAAGCACGCGTACTCTGCGACGCGATGTTCCACATAGTGCCGCAGGTCCGTTGGCTCGCGGCACACAAGGCCGCTACGCAGCGAAGCCCGGCGGCCGCTCATTCGCGACCCCAGCCGCCCGCTCGATCGCGATGCCGGCCCGCACGATCGTTCCCTCGTCGAACAGCCGGCCAATGAGCGTCACACCATGCGGCACCCGACGGGGAGGCGAGAACTTCGGCAGCGGATTGTTCGGATCCGGCGCCCAGTCGCTCCGCGCCTCCGAAACCTGAACGAACCCCGTGCGCAGCGTGAGCGATGGATGGCCGGTGAAGTTGGTGATCACCAGCATCTCATCGCGCAGCGACGGCACGAGCAGCAGGTCGACGCTCGTCATCACGCGGGCCATCTCCATCGCCACCTTGCGACGGAATCGATCGGCCTGCACGAAGTCGACGGCGGAGAGGAACCGCGCTTCGCGGAAGATATTCGGCCACGCGTCGGGCACCTGCACCTTCATTTGATCGGCCTGCCCACTCAGCGTCAATTCCTCGAACGCTGCTGCCGCTTCGGCGAACAGAATGAGCTGCAGCGAGTCATAAGGCCAGTCGGGCAGCGAGACTTCGGTCGGAACCATTCCGAGTTTTCCAATCGTCTCGAGCGTCGCACGATCGACGTCGGTCGCGGGGCTCTCCTTCATCCACGCCGGGAAGTAGCCGACGCGGAGCCCTTTGACGCCGGCGTTCGCATCGAAGTCGAGATGGCTCGGCACGCTCGCCAGATCGCCGGCATCGGGACCCGAGATGGCACGCAGCACGAGGATCGAGTCCTCCACGCCGCGTGTCATCGGCCCGAGCTTGTCGAGCGACCAGCACAGTGTCATCGCGCCGGTGCGCGGAACTCGCCCGTACGTCGGGCGCAGACCGGTGACGCCGCACCGCATACTGGGGCTGATGATGCTGCCCCCCGTCTCGCTGCCGATCGAGAAGCCGACGAGTCCTGCCGCAGTGGCCGCGCCCGGTCCCGCGCTCGAGCCCGATGCGCCTTCCTCTGGCAGCCACGGATTCACCGTCTGTCCGCCGAACCAGATGTCGTTCAACGCGAGCGCGCCCATGCTCAACTTGGCGATCAGCACCGCGCCCGCGTCGTGGAGTCGCGCCACGACCGCCGAATCCGCGGTGGGGACGCGATTCCGAAACGGCTCGGCGCCGTAGGTGGTCGGAATTCCGGCGGTATCGAGCAAGTCCTTGCCGCCCCACGGAATGCCGTGCAGCGGTCCTCGGTATTTCCCGGCGGAGATCTCCTGATCGGCCTTTTTTGCCTGCGCCACCGCGAGGTCGCGCGCGAGCGTGATGACGCTGCGGAGCTTTCCGTCGAACCGCGCGATGCGGTCGAGGTAGATGTTGGTCAGACGCTCCGACGTGAGCTTGCGCGTCTCGATCCAGCGCGAGAGCTGCGACACCGGCGCGAATGCGATCGCATCGTCGCTCGACGGCAGCGCGCCGGGGTCGCCCGCGCCGCGCACAAATCGATCGGCCGCCGGACCGGTTGATTGATTCGTGATGGCAGGATTCCAACGCGTCGCCGGCGCGAGCGTTGGCTCGAGCGCGATCTTTCGCGGCCCGGTCCGCCGCTCGAGCATCGCCGCCATCGTCGTCCGCCATGACCGCGCGGCCATCGTGCGTTGTGCGTCGGTCAATTCCACCCGCGCCAGCTTTTCGGCCTCGGCGAACGTCGCCGGCGAAACTTCGGGGCCCGCGGCGGGCGTGGTACCGAAGGTCGGAGGCGCGCCGGCCGGGGGAGCACCCGGTTGCCGAACCTCGGGCTCGTTGCGGCACGCGGTGACGGCGCCGAGGAGACCGAGCGGCGCGGTGATCAGGAATTGGCGGCGGGTGTTCATCGTGGGCGGCGGGCGGCGGGCGGCGGGCGACGGGCGACGGGCGACGGGCGACGGGCGGAGACTGAAGCTGCACCGGGCAGAGCCGAAAGAAAAGAGAACGGTTACGTGCCAGCTGATAGCTTGGCAGCTGCGAGCTGCTGATGAATCGTCTGAGGCGGCCGTCGTTGCCCGGACCAACGCTCAAAGCTTTCAGCTTGCAAGCTCTCAGCTGGCACCTTGCAGTTCGCAGTTTCGCTGTTCCGCTCTTGGCTTTTCCCTTGCACCGCTCCACTATCATCCCCTCATCGCCAGCTCGCCTCGCATGACCTCGGTCCGTCCCGCGCCGCCGCCCCCTCGTGACACCCGTGATGATCCGATGCACGCCGTTCGGATCGTCCACCTCGTGGGCGAGCTCGCGCCATTTGCGCGGAGCGGCGGCCTGGGCGAGGCCGTCAACAGTCTCGCGCGGTTCCAGGCCGCGTGCGGTCTGCAGACCGCGATCGTGATGCCGCTCTACGACCTCGCGCGGCAGGCAGCGCCGAACATCGAGCCCGTCGGCCCGGCATTCCAGGTGCACGTCGGACCGCGCAGCGAGACGGTTCGGTTGTGGCGCCTCGTGCCGCAGCCCGGCGATTTACTCGCCGGCACGCGCGTGTTCTTCATCGAGAGCGAGGAGTACTTCGCGCGGCCGTACATCTATGGACCGCCCGGTTCGGACTACATGGACAACGCGCGGCGATATGCGTGCTTCTCGATGGCCGCCCTCGCCTCGCTGCCGCACATCGCGGAATCCGGCCAGATCCTGCTCCACGTGCACGATTGGCATACCGCGCTCGCGCCAGTGTACCTGCGGACGGTCCTCGGGCGCACCGAGCTGGCGCGCCGCACCAAGGTCGTGCTGTCGGTCCACAATGCCGGATTCCAGGGACATTTTCCGCCGGCGACGCTGACCGACATCGGGCTGCCGATGCTACTGTTCAACTGGCGTCAGCTGGAGTGGTACGGTCGTGTGAATTTGCTCAAGGGTGGGCTGGTGTTCGCCGACGCCGTGACCACCGTGAGCCCCACGCACGCACACGAGCTTCGCACGCCCGCCGGCGGTTTTGGGCTCGACGGTGTTTTCGTCGAGCTGCGCGACCGTTTCGTCGGCATCACCAACGGCATCGACCAGAGCGTCTGGGACCCGGCCACCGATCCGATCATCGCAACGTCCTATGACGCCACGAACCTCGCGGGCAAGCTCGAATGCCGCGAGGCGCTGCAGCTCGAGACAGGACTGCGGCCCACGGACGAAATGCCGATCGTCGCGATGAGCGCGCGACTCGTCTCGCAAAAAGGCCTCGACCTCGTACTGGGCGACCCGGGGTATTTCGCGCTCGACGCGCAATTCCTGTTTCTCGGCAGCGGCGAGCCGCGCTACGAGGAGGCGCTCACCACCATCGCCGAGCGCGCACCCAATCGAATCTCCGTACAGCTTCGGTTCACCGAGGAGCTCGAGCACCATCTGCTCGCCGGCGCCGACATGTGCCTGATGCCGTCACTGTACGAGCCGTGCGGCCTCACGCAAATGCGCGCGCAGCGCTACGGAACGATCCCCATCGCGCGGCGCGTGGGCGGGCTCGCCGACACGATCGAGGACGGCGTGACGGGATTCCTGTTCGACGATTACACGCCGGCCGACTTCATGCGCGCCGTCATGCGCGCCGTCGACCAGTTCGAGGATCCCGACGGCTGGCATCTGATGATGCGCGAGGCGATGACTCGCGATTTCGGCTGGGAACAGTCGGCGGCGAAGTATCTGAATCTTTACCGGCGCGTGATGGGCGTGGCCGCGCTGGCCTGAGCGCGGGCGCCGACCGTTCGCCACTGAGCCCTGTCACCGGGGCTTGCCGAACCACGAGTCGGAGGCCGACTCATCGTTCGGCAAGTCGTCCGGTCATGCTCACAAGCTGATCAGGACCGCGATGATCGGCGCCACCCGCTCTTCGAGCGGCTCGGCCGTGAGCTCGATTGCCGCCGCGTCCTTGCCCAGAGCCTGGCGAATCTGCTCGCGTTGTTCGTCGGTCAGGTCGAGTTGCACGCTGACCTTCTGCACCGTACCGGTGTCGCTCTGCATCGTCGCTCCTCGCGCTAAGGGGAAAGTCACCTCCGACACCACTTCTTCTGACATACGAAAAACGGCGCCCGGATCCGACAGCCGACGGCATACGACTGAGAGCCAAAGAGCGAACTGCAAGGGCATAGGACTGAGGGACGAGTGCGGGAGACGCGAGAGACGGCCCGAGGTGGCTGATGTGCGCCAGGGACTGCGAACGACCTGCCGCCATTTGCCGTTCGCGGCGCGACCGAGCCACCTCGGCCCGTATCTCACCTCTCCCGCACTCTCACCTCACCGCCTATGCCCTACGCTGTTGCTCACACCTCGCGATGCTCCGGCCAAGCCCCAGCCCTGATCCGATCTTTCCGGCGTCACCGGTTCAGCCAGTAGGACAGCTTCACGAGAAACGTGTTCGCCGGGTGCAACCGGAACAGGTCGCGCATGTCCCCGGTGAAATCCGCCGTGCCCTCGCCCGGCCGCGAGCCTTGTCGCCCTTCGTTCCACACCACGAACAGCGTCGACCCGGGCCGGTACTCCCAGCGGAAGACCACGTTCGATTGGAATTGCTTGAAGTTGAAGCCGCCGGGATTGTCCGTGACGGCCGAATCACCGTACGGCGCGAATCGCGCATCGTAGTCCGCGGCTCGCGGAGTCCCCGACAACTGGCGGACGTGGCTGAAGGTTCCCTTTGAGACGAACGGCTGCATGTACGCCTGCAGCGACACGTTCGGCGTGATCGTGTAGTTGAGCCGAACCGTCGCCGAGGTCGTGGTCTGGTCGAGATGAGCGAATGTGTAGTGACGCGCGCCGATCGAGTCGGTGAAGTTTCCGTACCACTGATCGTCGTTGACGTCGTGCCCCCAGTTCAAGGAAAGCGACGAGCTGAATCGGCCGAGCAGCTTGTAGTCGAGTTGCGGGCTCAGATAGATCGATGAACCGCGTCCGCCGTTGCGCCGAACGTAGCTGACGTTCACGCCAGGCACGATCGCTCGACGATCGTCGCCGTTCACGAACAGCCACGGGGCGAGGTACGTATCCTGGCGCACCGCGGGGCCGCCTCGCGCGGCGCGATCGTCGTACGTCGCACCGAGTTGGCCGACCGTGCCGCCCATGTGCCAGCCCCAGTTGTTCTTGAACGTGATATGGGCGTTCGTGTTGTAGGCGGCTTCCTGCGCGAGCCCAGCCGTCGTCCAATACTGCCACCAGTTGTTGTTCCACTGAATGCGATTGTAGAACGCTCGTGGATGACGATCGAAGTAGCCCACCCACGTGCTCCACGATTGTTGGTCGGCGCGCCGCAAGAACCCCAGGTCGTTCACCTCGAATCCGGGTGAGCGACGCTGATACGCCGATTCGAAGCTCAGATGCTGGCCGCTGACCTTCCCGAACTTGAATTCCTCGGCGTCGCCGCTCAGTGAAGTGCGCGCCGAGTCCAGTGGCAAACCGCCATCGGGACGCTGGTAGTAGTGCACGGCGCCGGTCTGCAGGGCGAGCATCGCTGTGCGACTGCCGCGCACCTGGCTCGCGTCGAGCGTGCCCGAAATCTCGTACGTCTCCTTGAAGAACCGATGGCGGAAGTCGATCGCGCCCGCGTACGCGCTCGAGGCCAGATATGGAGACGACCAGGTATCGGTGCGGCGGTTCACCGCCGTGAGCATTGCGCCTACGCCGCTGCTGCCATTGCGAAAATCCTGTCGGATACGCGCGACCGCGAAGTTCGTCGCCGGCTCGAACGTGGTGTCACCGGGACTGGCGGCGCGCCTCGTCGCCGCCTCGAGTACGCCCACCGTCAAACCCTTAGGGAATCGGCCGAGCAGCTTCGCGGCGCCGAGAATCGTCGTCGGCTCGCTGGGCACCGTGTCGCCGTACGTCCCCGCGAGTTGCGGCGTTCGGCCGATGCGCCGACTGTAGTAGAGGCCCTCGCTGCTGCAGTTCACCTGGTTGCAGTTCACGTCGAACCGGAACAACCCCCGTCCGGCGACGAAGAACGGCCGACGCTCGTCGAAGAACGATTCGTACGCCGTCAGATTGAGCACCGCTGGATCCGCTTCGACCTGACCGAAGTCTGGATTCACCGTGGCGTCGAGCGTCAGGTTCGATGCCACGCGGTACTTGAGGTCACCACCGAGCGTGACGCTGGACCGGTCGGTGAAGCGATTGTTCGTGATGTGTGATGCGTTCTTCGTGACGACGTACGGCATCGCCTCGAGTCGGCGCGGCGCCTCGAGCGCCTCCAGCCCGCCAAGCGCGCCGAACTGCGACACCATGCCGGCCTTGGCCTGACTGAACATCGGCCAGCTCACGCGCTCGGAGTATCTATAGATGTTCCGGTCGATCGTGAAGCCGAACGTGTGCTCGCGATCGGTACTGTACCGCATCTGCGATAGCGGGACCCGGAACTCCGCGGCCCAGCCCAGCGAATCGATCCGCGTCGCGACGTCCCAGACCGCGTCCCAGGCGGCGTCTTCCCGGCCGTCGTCGTAGATCGCGAGATCCATTTTCACGCCGGCTGCGTTCACCCCGAACTCGTACCCAGTACGACGATCGTGATACGAGTCGACGAAGAGCCAGATCATGTCGGACGCCGTGAACGTGTCGCGGCGTTCAAGGATCCTGATGATGCTGTCCGGATGCGGATCGAACGCGCGGACGAAGACGTAGAGGTTCGCCGCGTCGTAGGCAACTTTGGCTTCCGTGCGAAAGCGAGGTTCCTTGCCCTCGACCGGCTGCCACTCGCGAAAGCCCGTGATCGGCGGCGCCAGGCGCCAGACGGAATCGTCGTCCCTGCCGTCGATCACCGGCGGGACAGCAGCTCGAATCGCGAACGCGCTGCTGTCGGTGACGGTGGGCACGCGGGTGGTCGTAGTTGCCGATGAGGCGGCACCGCGGTGTGAGACTTCCGGAACCTGCAGCATCGCTGCGAGTCCCAACGCGACAATCGAGCTGATCATTTCGCCGCCCGGTTCCCGAGACAAGCCAGGAGTACTCGTGCTTTGACATCCTACGAGCAGCGATGGTTGGATGGTTTCGAGACGCGCGTTCCGCTCGCGCGCGCCTTCCAGCGAAGCTGCTTGTGTGCGCTCAGTTCGCCGGCCGAAGCCGACGCTGATTCAGCCAGTAATAGAGCGGCAGGCTGAACCCCAAACCGCCGAGAAACGACAGCACGACGAACCAGTACCAGCGAATCGGCCCGATTGGTCGCCGCGCGAAGTACACCGTCAGCAGGATAAGCGCGAGGAGCACGTCGAGGATGAATCCGATCGCGAGGTTGTCCTGCAGCACGGGACCGAGACCGTCGAACTCGACGAAGAGCCAGTAGACGAAGAATCCGTTGGGGACGACGAAGCCAAGCGCCGCGATCGCGAGTAGCCACATGGTTCGCTCAGGAAAGGAGTGATCGCGCGACGCTACCTCGCGCGCCGCGCGTATTTCGTATTACCATAGCACATGGCCCGCGTAACGATGCACGACGTTGCCCGCCGCGCCGGCGTGTCACAGCCACTGGTCTCACAGGTCATTGGTGGTAGTCGGTCCGTGCGCGTCTCGGACGCCACCCGCGATCGCATTCTGCGGGCGGCGGAGGAGCTGGGCTATCGCCCGAATGTCATCGCCCGCGCGCTCGTCCAAAGCCGATCGTACTCGCTCGGCGTCATCATTCCAGATCTCTACAATCCTTTTTTCGCCGACGTCGTCGCCGGCGCCGAGCGGGTCGCGACGGACGAAGGCTACGCGGTGATTCTCGCCAACGCCGCCGAGGTAGCCGCCGAACGGCACATCGAGGCCTTTCGCGCCCGACAGATCGACGGGATCATCATCGACGCCGTAGGCGCCGCGTCGCTCGACCCAGCGATGTTCGCCGACCTCAACGCGGTGCTCATCGACGAGCCCTCGGACTCGCAACTCTCCGTCATGAGCGATGCGCCAACCGCCGGCCGTCTTGCCGCTGAGCATCTGCTCGGCCTCGGCCACTCGCGCATGGGGCTGATCGGACCCGCCAGCGATCTGTGGGCGTTCCGAATGCGCGAGCGCGGTTTCATGCAGGCATTGCGGACGGCGAATATTCGTGTGGCTTCGAATCACTTGCGGCGAGTCCCGCCGACGGTGGAAGGCGGACGCGCCGGAATGCGCGCGCTGCTCGCCGAGCGCGATCGGCCGACAGCAGTCTTCTGCACGAACGACCTCATGGCCCTCGGCGCGCTCAAGGCGTGCATCGAAGCTGGTGTCAGCGTACCCACGGCGATGTCGATCTGCGGCTGCGACGACATCGAGACGGCGCGTCTCGTCACGCCCGAGCTGACGACGGTCCATGTGCGCGCGCGCGAGATGGGCGCGCGGGCGGCACGTCTGCTCATCCGGCAGGTCGAGAGCGGAGGTGCCGACGGAAAGCGCGAACGAGAGCGGAGCGCCAAACCACTCGGCGTAGAGTTGGTCACGCGCGGTTCGACCGCGCCCCCTTCAGGTGGTGAGCGATGAGAGCAGCATCGACGGGAACGGCGCGTGGCTCGACCGCGCACGCCACGCTTGGCTTCATCGAGCAGACCTACGGGCAGGCAACGCTGGCCGACATCCTCGAGCGAGTCGATCCGTCGACGCGCGACCGCGTGATGCAAACCGCGATGACCGACGAGCTGCCTTACGATTCGCTGCTGAGGGTCTGGCGTGCCGCCGACGACGTCCTGCGGACACGCGACGCCGGCTGGATGGAGCGCGCGGGAGCATTCGCGATCGACTCGCTGGGGCAGCGGCTATACGGCGGATTGCTGCGTAAAGCGAGTCCGATGGAGTTCGTGACCCAGTCCGTTTCGCTCTTCCAGTTGTATTACGCGCCCGGAGACATGGTGCCGGTGGAAGCGGAACCCGGTCGCGCGGTGTTACGGCTCGACGGATTTCCGACCGCCGGACCGCTGTTTTGTCAGCGTCAGACCGGCGGACTCAGGCGGGCCGCGGAGCTGGCCGGCGGACGCGATGTCAGCGTGCGCCATGTGCGCTGCGAGCACGAAGGTGATGCCTATTGCGAGTGGGAGATTCGGTGGGGCTAGAGGCCCTCCAACCCTCCACCTTGACAACTTCGGTGCGCTAATGCGTATTAGCGCCGGAGCTAATACGCATTATCAGGCAAGCCTACCCTTCCCCACGCCCCGTGGAGGGATCCGCACCATGATGCGACGTACCCTCGCCGCCCTCGCCGGCCTGCTCGCGCCGCTCGCCGTCGCTACTGCCCAGGCCGGACGTATCGCCGGCACGGTCACCGATTCCGCCAAGATCGCCGTGTCCGGTGCGCAGATCACCGTCGTCGGCACGACCTTCCGCGGCATCAGCAACGACGCCGGCCGCTTCACGATCGCCGGCGTGCCCGCTGGAACGTACGAGCTCCGCGCCCAGCGACTCGGCTCGCGCCTCGTCTCGATCCCGAACGTAACGGTGCGTGCTGGCGCAGAGACGAGCGTGTCGATCGTCCTCGCGCGCGCCGCGACACAGCTCGCGAACGTCGTGGTCTCCGCGTCGCGCCGCGCCGAGAAGGTCACCGACGCCCCTGCCACCGTCACCAGCCTGGGACCAGAGCTCATAGAAAGCAGCATCGGCAACACCTTCGCCAGCGCGCTCAAGGAAGCCAAGGGCCTCGACTTCATTCAAACCGGGATGACCAGCGTCGCGATCAACGCGCGCGGGTTCAACTCGTCGTTCAATAGCAGATTCCTCATGGTCGAGGACGGCCGGATCTCGGTGATCCCGGAGAGTGGGCTGCCCACCGGCAATCTCACGCCCACGCCCAAAATCGACCTGGCGGGCATGGAAGTCCTGGTCGGTCCGGGCTCGGCGCTCTACGGGCCCGATGCCTCGAACGGCGTGCTCTCCACGCGCACCAAGGATCCACGCGACTTCAAGGGATTCGCGCTCGAGGTCACCGGCGGCAATCGCTCGTACAAGGACGTGCAAGGCCGCTACGCCAACACGTACGGCAACTGGGGTTACAAGATCGCCGGCGAGTTTCAGGACGCGAACGATTGGCAGAATTATCTCAACTACAACGCGGGCGGTACGCTCGTAGCGCCGGGCACCGCGAGCTCGGTGAACGAGTCGAAGCTCAAGACTCCGATCGACTGGCGCTCTCAGGTCCGTCGCGGCACCGGCGCCATCGTCCACTACGCCGGAGACAACCGCTTCGAGCTCAATGGCGGCATGAGCTACACGAACGGCATCGGCCAGACGAACGTCGGCCGGAATCAGCTCAGCGGCTGGAAGTACAGCGTGCTGCAGGCCAAGTACAGCACGCCGCATTGGTACTTCAACGGCTATCGCGAGCAGTCACAGTCGGGCAAGTCATTCGCACTGAACCGGTATGCGGGCGCACAGCTCACGCCGGCGAACGCCAGCCTGAGCGCCGACTCACTCCGACAGCTCAGCGACTGGCCGAGTGATGGGCGCCTCTACGCGGCCGAAGCGCAGGGCAACTACACGGTTACGCCACTCCTCAAGACCGCCGTGGTGTTCGGGGCCCAGTATCGGGCCGATATCGTGAGCAGCGATCGCCAGTGGCTCACCGATCGCGTCACGAAGAAGGACATCAACAACGATCAAACGGGCTTCTACGCGCAGACGACCACGCCGGTCGCCACCTGGCTCGATGTCGTGCTCGCTGGACGCCTCGACTATCCGTCGGCCTACGACCAGCAGTGGAGTCCCAAGGCGGGCGTGATCTTCAAGCCGATCGCCGACCAGGCGTTCCGCGTCACGTACAACCGCGCCTTCAAGTCCCCGACGATCCTGCAGACGAACTTCTTCATCCCCGACTGGACCTCGGTCATCTCGATCTACGGCAACACCGACGGCTTCGTCGTGAAGGACGCGAGCGGCACCGTCAAGGCGACCTACAATCCGATCGGCCCCGAGCAGAACAAGACGTGGGAATTCGGCTACAAGGGCATTCTCGCCGAGAAGCTGTACCTCGACGGCACCTACTACCAATCGAAGTACGACAACTTTACCAGCCCGCTGAGCGTAATCAGCAATCCGTTCACCGCCGCCCCGACCTATGCGTACCCACTGGCGAATCCGAACGGGATTCCGGTGAACTCCACCGGTCGGATCGTGACGCCGGGCGGCATCGCACCGGTCGTGCTCATCTACTACAACCTCGGTCGCGCCACGCTGTCGGGCTTCGACCTCGGCGCCAACTACTTCGCCACGAGCCACGTCGAGCTGCGCGGCACGCTGTCCACCACCAAGCTCTCGGACATGTCCGTGCCGAAGGGTTTCGAGGAAGCGACGGCCCTCAACTCGCCCGGCACGAAGTGGACGCTCGGCGCCACCGCGAAGGACATCGGCCCCGTCACCACGGGCCTGACCTTCCGCAACGTGAACGCCTACTATTTCCGCTCCGGCGTGAACACGGGCGTCATTCCGACATTCGGCACGCTCGACGCGACCGTGTCGGCCAAGATCCGGCAACTGCCGAACACGATGATCAACGTCGGCGTCAGCAATCTGTTCTCGTGCACGGCCAAGAATGTCGTGTACAAAACGGGCACGACGCCAGCCAACTCGGTGATCGCCAGCGAGGACCGCGGCTGTGGCTTTGGCCGCCAGCACCGCGAGATGATCAACATGCCGGACATCGGCGGCATGCTGTTCGTCGGCCTCCGCGTTCAGCAGTGAGCTGACGATGAACGTCGGCTCGCTGCTCGCGCGCCACGCACGCTTTCAGCCGGACAAGACGGCGGTGGTGTGTGGCGCGCGGCGGTTCACGTTCCGCGAGCACTACGCGCGGGTGAACCGCTTCGCGAACGCACTGCGATCGCTGGGCATGCGCAAGGGCGACAAGCTGGCGATCATTCTCCCGAATTGCGTCGAGTTGCTCGAGGCGTACCGAGCCTGCGCGCAACTCGGCGTGGTCTCGGTGCCGCTCAGTCCCTTGATGCGCGGCTCCGGACTCGTGACGTTGCTGCGCGATTCGGACACCAAGGCGGTGCTCGGCTGCAAGGCGACGATGGCGGCCCTCGACGAGGCGCGGCCCGAGCTTCCGCAGATAGACCACGACATGTACGTGATGACCGACGCGCCAGGCTCGCCGGGATACCGCGATTACGCGGCGCTCACCGATGCCGCGAGCCCGGAACCGCCGCCCGCGGTCCACATCGACGACGACGACGTCTACAACATCATCTACTCGAGCGGCACCACGGGACAGCCCAAAGGCATCGTCCACACGCACTACGTTCGCGCGCTGTATGGGACGATGTTCGGCAACCAGTTCCGGTTCACACCGGAGAGTGTCGTGCTCCACGGCGGCTCGCTCGTGTTCAACGGCTCGTTCGTGACGCTCATGCCGGCGTGGTTCCTGGGCTGCACGTTCGTGATGATGGAGAAGTTCGACGCCGCGCACTTCCTCGATCTCGTCGAGCGGGAACGCGTGACGCACGTGATGATGGTGCCGTCGCAGATCGTCGGCATTCTCAACGCACCGAATTTCTCGGCGAAGAAGCTCCAGACGCTCGAGATGCTCTGCTCGGTCGGTGCGCCATGGCACCGCGAGCACAAGGAAGCCCTGCTCCCGATTCTCCCGAACTCGCTCTACGAGCTGTACGGACTCACCGAGGGCTTCATCACGGTGCTCGACAGCAAGGACTTCGCGCGCAAGATCGATTCGGTCGGTACTCCGATTCCGTACTGTCAGATGCGGATCGTCGACGATTCCGGTCGCGATTTGCCGGCGGGAGAGGTCGGCGAGATCGTGGGCACGTCGCCGCTCATGATGCCCGGCTACTACAAGCGGCCGGATCTCACGGCGCAGGCGATCCGCGACGGGTGGCTCTTCACCGGCGACGTCGGCATGGCCGACGAAGACGGCTTCCTCCACCTCGTCGACCGCAAGAAGGACATGATCATCTCCGGCGGCGTGAACGTGTTCCCCAAGGACATCGAGGAAGTCGCCGTCCACCATCCGGCGGTGCGGGAAGTGGCCGTGTTCGGCGTCCCGAACGAGAAGTGGGGCGAGTCACCGTACGCGGCGATCGTGCTCAAGGAACAGATCGTCGTGGCCGCGGACGAGCTTCGCACGTGGATCAACGCGCGCGTCGCGGCCCGGTACCAGCAGGTGCACGAGGTCGTGATCGTCGAGGATCTGCCACGAAGCACCGCGGGCAAGACACTCAAGCGCGTGCTGCGCGAGCAGTACGCCGCGCTCACTCTAACGAAGGTGTGAGATGACGACGCCCTCGACGCGCAGTGCGCAGCGTTCGGCCTCCGCGAGACCGACCGACCATATCGTGCGAACGGGCAAGGGGCGCGACGCGCTGAACATCCATTACATCGACGCCGCGGGCGGGGACCCGGCGATCGTGGCGCTTCATGGACTCTCCGCCAACGCGTACTGCTTTGGCGGATTGATCGCCGCCGGCCTCAGTCCCGAGTTTCGGGTGATCGCGCCTGACTTGCGCGGCCGCGGCAAGAGCGACAAGCCGACGACCGGCTACACGATGCCAGACCATGCGCGCGACGTCATCGAGTTGATGGACTATCTGGAGCTCGACCGCATCGTCCTCGCTGGGCACTCGTTCGGGGGCTATCTGGCCATCTACCTCGCCGCCAAGTATCCGGAGCGAGTCGAGAAGCTGATCGTGATGGATGCCGCAATCACGCTCAACCCCCGTGTGGGCGAGCTGATCAAGCCGTCGCTCGACAGACTGTCTCGCGTTTCGGCGTCGGTCGATGCGTACCTCGAGGAAGCGCGCACCGCGCCGCACCTCGTCGGCTATTGGGACGACGCCATCGAGGAATTCTACCGCGCCGAGATCCAGGAGAATGCCGACGGCACGGCACAGGCGGCGACGAGCGCGAGTGCGATCGCACAGGCGATGGCCGGGCTCACCACGGAGCCATGGCTCGAGCTGGTGGCGGCGGTCAAACAGCCCACGCTCCTCCTCAATGCCCAGGGCGCGTACGGCCCGCCGGGTACGCCGGCGCTCGTCGAACCGGAGTACGCCAAACGCACCGCGGACGTCTTCCCGAACGTTCGCTACGCGCTCGTGCCCGGCAATCACATGACGATGGTGTTCGGCGAGGCTGCCGCTGCGGTGAATCGCGAGATTCACACGTTCGTGAAGTCCGCTTTGTGATCGCATGAATCTCGACGGTAGAGTCGCACTCGTAACCGGCGCCGGCCGGGGGATCGGTCGCGCCATCGCGCTCAAGCTCGCCTCCGAGGGCGCGCGCGTCGTCGTCAACGACCTCGACGACCTGCCCGGCAACGAGACCGTCGAGCAGATCGTGTCGCTCGGCGGTCAGGCGGCGGCGTGCAACGGAAGTGTGGTCGAACCGGCGTTCGCTCCTCGGTTCATCACGACGGCGCTCGATCGATTCAACGGACTCGACATCATCGTCAACAACGCCGGCTTCACCTGGGACTCCGTCATTCAGAAGATGAGCGACGAGCAGTTTCAGGCGGTGATCGACGTGCACGTGACGGCGCCGTTCAGGATCCTCCGTGCCGCCGCGGAGCCGATCCGCCGATTCGCGAAAGCGGAGATTGAGCAAGGACGAGAGGTGTTTCGCAAAGTCGTCAACATCTCCTCCGTCTCCGGCCTGGGCGGCAACGCCGGGCAGGTGAACTACGCCGCCGCGAAGGCAGCAGTCGTCGGCATGACGAAGACCTTGGCGAAGGAGTGGGGCCGCTATCGCGTGAACGTAAACTGTGTCGCGTTCGGATTCATCCAGACGCGGATGACGCAGCCGCTCGACGCCGCGAGCACGCCGGTCGACGTGGGCGGCCGCGCGATCAAGTACGGCGTACAGCCCGCGCTCCTCGACACGCTCGAGAAGCAGCAGATCCCGCTCGGCCGATTGGGCACCGTCGAGGAGGCGGCGAATGGCGTCTATCTCTTCTGCACCCCGGAGTCCAACTACATCTCCGGCCAGGTCGTCACCGTCGGCGGCGGCATTCGCTTCTGAGCTCGAGCGGGAGACCACGCGGCGCGTGACGCGCCGGCTCATCCCGTTCGTTTTCATTCTCTACATATTCAACTTTCTGGATCGCTCGAACGTCGGGCTCGCGGCGCTACAGATGAACCGCGACCTCGGTTTCAGCGCCGCCGCGTTCAGCTTTGGCGCCGGCATCTTCTTCCTCGGCTACTCGTTGTTCGAGGTGCCAAGCAATCTCGTGCTCGTGCGCGTCGGCGCGCGGCGGTGGATCGCCCGGATCATGATCTCGTGGGGCGCCATCGCCACGGGCCTCATGTTCGTGAGGACACCGGCCCAGTTCTACACGCTGCGCCTCCTGCTCGGCATTGCCGAAGCCGGATTCTTTCCGGCGATCATGTACTACCTGAGCCAATGGTACCCGGCGTCGATGCGCGCGCGCTCGGGCGCATGGTTCATGATCGCGATTCCCCTCTCCGGCACCCTCGGCGGTCCGCTCGGCGGATGGTTGCTCAACCTCAACGGGCACGGCGGCCTCGCCGGGTGGCAATGGCTGTTCCTGATCGAAGGTGTTCCGTCCGTGGTGCTCGGGTTCGTGGTGCTTCGGTTTCTCACCGAGCGCCCGGAGGACGCACGCTGGTTGAGCGACGATCAGCGCGCCTGGCTCGTCGAGCGGTTACGCCGCGATCGTGAGGAGCACCCTGCCCCGCACGGAATGCCGCCGCTCCGCGCGCTCGCGCATCCGCTCATTTGGCTCGTGTCGATTCCCGAGCTGCTCGTGACGACGGCGGGTTACGCGTACCTCTTTTGGGGACCGACGATGCTGCGCGACGCGCTGCATCTCGGAAACCTCGCGGTGGGCTGGCTCACCGCGGCCATCGCGGCGCTGTGTGCGCTCGGCATGGTAGTCGTCGGCGCGAGCTCGGATCGATCGGGCGAGCGCGTCCTGCACGCGGCGGCGTGTGCCCTTGTCGTGGCGATCGCCTGCGCCGGCGCGGCGCTGTTCCAGTCGCCCGTCGCGCGAATGACGAGTCTCGCGCTCGCCGAGATCGCGGTCATCAGCTTTCTTGCGCCATTCTGGACACTGCCGACGATTCTGCTGAGCGGAAGCTCCGCCGCAGTCGGCATCGCGCTCGTGAACGCGATCGGCAACGTCGCTGGCTTCGTGGGGCCGAACGTCGTTGGCTTCCTGCGGACCCACACGGGCGGCGACTCCGGCGCCTTCCTCACATTATCGGGCTTCGCGCTCGTTGCCGCCGTGATCTGTGCGGCGATGCGCAACAAGGTCGCACGCCTGCAGCGTGCCGCCGGCGACGCCTATATGGTGTCTGCCACCAAACAGTAGCCGCTGTCTACTTCTTCGTCACCCGCAGCGCGATCCGCCGATTGCGGGCGCGTCCCTGCTCAGTGGAGTTGGCCCCAACGGGATGTTTCTCCCCGTAGCCCTCGGCCCGTAGACGATTGGCCGCAATCCCGCTGCTCGCGAGCGCCTGCATCACGGCATCGGCTCTGCGCTGCGAAAGCCTCAGATTCGCGTCCTCGCCGCCGACGTCGTCGGTGTAGCCACCGACTTTCACGTTCACGCTCGGGTACGCCTTGAGCACCGCGACGATATTGTCCAGCTGCTCCTTCGATTCTGGCAGAATCGTCGCCGATCCGCTCGCGAACTTGAGTCGATCGAAGTCGAACCACGTCGTGTCGTTGACCGGACGCGAATTGTCTTCGATGAACGCGATGAGCTTCGATTCGATGCCGCTCACCGGGATTCTGAGCGTGATGCCGCCCGGGAGGACGCGCTTCACGAATCCAGTCACCGCATCCGCGACCTCGCCGGCCGCCTGTGCCACCGCTGTATCGAGGCTGACGATCGGCTTTATGGGTACCGGGCCCCGAGTCGCGTAGAACCAGGTGAGCGCGACCGCGGTCACGCCGATCACCGGCCACACGATGCGATTCACGGCTGACGGACGCGCCGGCTCGATCGCACCCGGAGTGGGGACGACGATGCCCCTCACGCGAATGTCCGGGTCGACACGCGGCGTCGGCATCGGACCGATGAAACTCCTCAGCTCAATTGGCACCGCCGCCAGCACGCCGGCCCGCTCGGCGACGAGCAGGTTGGAGAATCCCCCCAACCGCATGCCGTCATCGCGCACCTTCTTCCCGAGAAACGCCAAAATCAATGCGGCGCTGAAGTCGAGCAACCACGAGGCGGAGGTGGGTTTCTTGAAGTCGGCAGTCTGGGCAATCAGCTGCCCGAGCGCGTAGCTCCGTGGCCCGAAGAGCTCCGCGAGCAGCAAGGCGGCCCGCGCCGTGCGTGGCGCAACCGAGGCGCTGCCCGTGGCCATCTTCTGAACGTCGGCTTCCAGACCAGCGCTCACATCGCGGGTCTGCACCAGCTCGAAGATCCGATCCATCGCGGCAGGATCCTCGGTCTTGTTGACGATGCCTCCGAGTATGGACGCGACGCTGCTCTGAATTCCGCGCGTCAGGGTTGCTTCAGTCTCGCCGAGCTGCGCCGCGATCCGACCGATGACGGGCGAGACGACGGAGCCGAGTGAATCGAGAAGTGTGCTCATTTGCGAATCCTTTCGGTCGAGGCGGTCCGGGATCGCGGACTGCGCCAGCTCGCACAGCGTCGGGACGATGGCCTGTTGCCGCAAGAAGCGGATCGCCTACAACGTGTGGAAAAGACGTCGACATGCATCGGGTGCGGCGGCCGAGCGTTGGGCTGGCGCGCCGCGGCTGATTTGCATACAATTGTGCCGCGCCCTCCTCTGGGAGATAACGTTGCACTTTCGTTGGTCGGGGATCCTGATCACGCTCGCCTCGATCGGGGCGCCGATCGGCCACGCACAGCAGCCGGTGACCACCACGCAACCGGGTCGACGGCCGCGCGCGATCGTGGGAACGGTGGCCGATACCGCAGGCCGCGCCATCGACAGCGCCGAGGTGATTCTGGCGTCGCCCAATCGTCGGACGGTTACGGGCGCCGACGGGCGCTTCGAGTTCGACGATGTGAAGCCGGGCAATTACGAGCTCGTCGCGCGCAAGCTCGGATTCTACCCGCAGACGCGGCGCGTCAAAGTCGACACCGGCGGCGGCGCGATCAAATTCGAGCTCGTTCAGCGGCCTTACTCGCTCGCGCCTGTCGTGTCCACCGCGACGCGGCTGGGATTGAGCGGCGTCGTCGGAGACACGGCGTACAACATCGTCTCGGGCGCCGCGATCGCCGTGCTCGCCGGCAATGAGCGCGCCGTCAGCGACTCGACGGGCGCGTTCTTTCTGGGTCTCAAACCGGGACGCCACGTCCTGCGCGTGAGCCGCGACGGATTCGCGCCACGAATGCTCACCGTAACGATCCCGCCCGACAGCGGGCGTCGCGTCGTCGTGTGGCTCACGCCGGCGAACCGCGCCGGCGGATACCGCGAATCATTCGCGATGGATTCGCTCGCCCACCGGCTGCTCGTCCGCAATCCGGTGTGGTCCAAGCTGCTCACGCGTGAGGACATTCTCCGATCGGGCGTGACCGACGTGCCGCAGCTCGCTACGGTGGGGGCGGGAAAGCGCATCGACCAGCGTTGCCCGGCGATCGTCGACGGCGGCCCCATGCGCCTGCCGCTCTGGGCCTTCGAGCCTGCCGACATCGAGATGATGGAGGTCTACACGACGCCGCCACCCCGGCGAACCAACGCTGATGCGGTAGCCCAGGTGTTTAAAAGGCGACCGCCGGACACGCGCGGCTGGCAGCCGGACACGATGTCGACTTCGGACTGCGGGGCGCAGCTCTACGTCTGGTTGAGAAAGTAGCCGAACCGGCGAATCGTACGCCGGCCGGGCCGCCAACCACCGCGAGCCGCGCGGCCGGCGTGCCGCACGGACGCCCGATGCTGTCGGGCGACACCTGAACAATCTGTCGGGTGTTTGCGTCGCGACTGGCGAGGATCGCCCGACGCGCCGCGAGACGATTCGTATTTCAATAGCCTGTCTTCCTTGACTCCGGCATTCGCGTCGCGACCGGTGGCGATAGGAGGTGGAAGCCGTGGGCAGGTGGAAGCACTTCGTTCGGCTGGCGGCTCTACTGGGCCTGGCCGCAGGTGCATTCCTGAGCATCCGGGCGATGACCGTGCCCAAGGATTTTGGCACCCTCGGCCACTTCAGGGCCAGTGCCATCACCGAGGCAGCCGCGCGCGAGCCGCGCCACCTGGGAAGCAAGGAATGCGAGGACTGCCACGACTCGATCTACGTCGCGTGGCACGACGGGAAACATTCGAAGCCGCAATGCGAGAACTGTCATGGCCCTGGCCTGCTGCACGTAAAGACCGTCAGCGAAGATTCCACTGACGCGTATCCCGATCCGATCAAGCGTTTCCCCAACGCGCTGCGGCCCACCACGGGCATTCAGGAATGCAAGTGGTGCCATCTCAAGACGTTCGAGCGGCCGGCGACGCTGAAGTCGATCAACTCGGTCCAGCGGCACGTCGAGAAGACCGGCGGGACGTACAGCGCCTCCTCGAAGTGCACCGACTGCCACGATCCCCACACGACGGTGGTGAAATGATTACCGCGCCGCCACCCCCGCCACCCCCGCCACCCACCGACCAGTCGGAGATCGACCGGCGCAAGTTCCTCGAGGTGTGCGCCCAGGCGGGCGCCAGCATCTTCGTGTTCGGCGCCGTCGTCTGCACCACGGCCAAGCTGATGCTGCCCTCGCTCGCCGAGGCCCGCTCGCCGGACGGCTCGGACAAGGACGCGAACGAGGTCATTTACGGATTTCTGATCGACACCACGAAGTGCATCGGCTGTGGCTCGTGCGTCCGAGCGTGCAAGGCCGAGAACAACGTTCCCGACGGTTACTATAGAACGTGGGTCGAGCAGTACGCCTTCTACGAGAACGGCGAGGTCACGGTCAACTCGGCGTCCGGCGGCTTGAACGGATTCGCCGACGCTCCCCAGCTCGACGTCCCGGAAACGGACGAACCGCCGGTGCGCGGCTTCTTCGTTCCCAAGCTTTGCAACCACTGCATCAACACGCCGTGCATCCAGGTGTGTCCGGTGGGCGCGTCGTACAAGACCAAGGAAGGTGTCGTACTCGTCGACCCACAGCGATGCGTCGGCTGCGGCTACTGCGTGCAGGCCTGCCCGTTCGGCTCGCGGTACCTCAACCCCGAGACGCGAATCGCCGACAAGTGCACGTGGTGCTACCACCGCATCACGAAGGGCCTGCAGCCGGCCTGCGTCGTCTCCTGCCCGGCCAAGGCCAGGATCTTCGGCAACGTCAGCGATCCAAAGAGCGAGATCAGCCAACTCCTGGCGAGCAATCGCGTGCAGGTGCTCAAGTCCTACCTCGGCACCAATCCGCGGACGCGCTACATCGGCCTCGATTCGGAGGTGATCTAGTCGTGCATCACTACGTGGTCGAAGGCTACGTGCTGCCGAATCAGACGCACATCTACTGGACGATCATGATCGTCCTCTATCCCTACATCACCGGGATCGTGGCCGGTGCGTTCATCATCTCGTCCCTCTACCACGTGTTCCACAAGGAGGTGCTGAAGCCGGTCAGCCGCTTCGCGATGCTGATGGCGCTGGCCTTTCTGCTGTTCGCGCCGTTGCCCCTGCTGATGCACCTGGGCCATCCCGAGCGCGCGTTGAACATCATGTTCACGCCGAACGTTACCTCGGCGATGGCAGGGTTCGGATTCATCTACAGCGCGTACCTGCTGATCCTCGTCGTCGAGATCTGGCTCTTGTACCGGGCCGACATCGCGCTGCTCGCGACGAGCGCGCGAACCCCATGGATGCGGCGCGTCTACTGGGTACTGGCACTCGGTGTCACCGACGTCTCCGACGAGGCGAAAGCGCTCGATCGCAAGGTCATGCAGTTCCTGGCGGCGATCGGCATACCGGCCGCGTGCGCGCTGCACGGCTACGTCGGCTTTCTGTTCGGCGCGATCAAGGCGAATCCGTGGTGGGCAAGTCCGCTGATGCCGGTGGTGTTTCTGATGAGCGCGATCCTGTCCGGAATCGCGATGGTACTGCTTTGTTACCTGATCGCGCAGTGGGTAACGAAGCGGCCCGTCGATACGCCGTGCGTCGACGCGCTCGTGAGCTACGCGTGGATGTTCCTGATGATCGATGTGGCCCTCGAGCTGCTCGAGCTGGTGAACCACGCGTACATGGCAAACCACGACTGGCAGATCCTGCGGGAATTGCTTACGCAGAAGCTCTACGTGAGCATGTTCGTCATCCAGTTCTTCGTCGGTTCCGCGATCCCGTTCGCGCTGCTCGGCGCGCTCGTCGTCTATCGGCATGCGATCGGGGACCGTGCGCGGCATGGCATCGCGTTCGCGGCGAGTCTGCTTCTGCTCGTGCAGGTCCTGGCGATGCGCTGGAACGTCGTGATCGGCGGGCAGATGTTCTCGAAGAGCTTCCGCGGCTTCCTCACGTTCGACGTCGATCTTGCCGGCCGGGAAGGGCTCGTCGCCGCGGTCCTTCTCTTTTCGCTCCCGTTCCTGGTGATGCTGATCTTCTCCCGCGTGCTGCCGTTCTGGGGTCCGGTGTCGAGCGCGCCGGGTCGCTGGCTCGAGCCGGAGCCCGCGGAGCACGTCTCACTGCGCGATCACTCGAGCTTCACCGATGTCGGTCTGTAATTCTGCCGAGGAGGCACTTCGATGAGTAACACGACCATGCTATGGATCGCCGTCGCGGTCGTCGCGGCGATATTGATCAAGATGTCCTGGCGGCTGGTGCAGCAATACCAGGGAGGCGTCGTCCTGCGGCTTGGCCGACTGAAGAGCGTGCGGCCGCCCGGACTGAATCTGATCGTGCCGCTGTTCGATCGCATGTACCTGATCGATACGCGGACGGTGACTCTCACCGTGGAGCCGCAGGAAGTCATCACCCGCGACAACGTCACGATCAAGGTCGACGCCGTGGTGTATTTCGCGGTCGTCGACCCGGCGAAAGCGCTGCTGCAGGTCGTCGACTACATGAAGGCGACCACGCAGATCGCGTTGACGACGCTGCGCAGCGTCCTCGGCCAGTCGGAGCTGGACGAGCTGCTGTCGCGTCGCGACAAGATCAACAGCACGCTGCGCCAGATCATCGACGAGCACACGGCGCCGTGGGGCGTGAAGGTGACGGCGGTGGAGGTGAAGGACGTGCTCCTGCCCGAAACCATGCAGCGTTCGATGGCGGCCCAGGCCGAGGCCGAGCGCGAGAAGCGCGCCAAGGTCATTCGCGCCGACGGTGAGTACATGGCCGCCGAAACGCTGGGCAGAGCGGCGCGCATCATCCGCGAAGAGCCGCCCGCGCTCCAGCTCCGTTATCTCCAGACCCTGGTCGAGATCAGCGGTGCCGGGAACAACACGATCATCCCGATTCCGATGGACATGCTCCAGAGCCTGAACGGCTTGCGCGCCAAAGCGGCCCATGAAGAGGAAGCGGCGCCGATCTGGAAACGGTAAGGCGGCGCGTCGATACTGAAACTGTCCCACTCCGGGAGCGCCGATGGTGGCGCTCCCGGGCGGCACTCCGCGAATAGGCGCGTGAAGCCCGACTTCACGCGCCTTCGTGTTGTCGTCGCGGTTAGCTTGGTCACTTCGTTGCGCAACGCGCCGCCTTACCGTCGTTTCTGTAGCCCGGGCATCCCACCCACCCAATGACATGAGTCTGGCCGACGTCAAGTGGATCGACCTTCCGCACGTGCGCGATGAGCGCGGAGAGCTCACCGCCATCGAGAGCGGTCTCGATGTGCCGTTCGAGATTCGGCGTGTGTTCTTTCTGCATTCCGTGAGTGGAGTACGTGGGGGACACGCCCACCGCGCCGCTCGCCAGGTCGTGGTGCCGGTGGCAGGAAGGTTTCGCGTCGAGGTCGCGGACGGACACGGCTCCGCCACCTTCGAGATGGCTGATCCACATCGCGGCTTGTACGTCCCTGCTCTGACCTGGATCCGCCTGGACCACTTCTCGGGCGACGCGGTGTGTCTGGTGTTGTCCGACACGCACTTCGGCGACGCCGAGTACATTCGCGATTGGGACGCGTTCATGGACGCGAGCGGAACACCGCGGGTCGCCTCGTGACCGGGCGGCGCATCGCGGTGCTCGGCGGCGGAATGCTCGGACTCTGCACGGCGCTCGAGTTGACGCGCCGCGGCAAGCACGTCACGCTCATCGAAGGCGCCACCGACATCATGCAGGGCGCGAGTCGGTGGAACGAGGGCAAGATCCATCTGGGCTATCTCTACGCGGCTGATCCGAGCTTCAACACGGCAACCCGGATCATTCCCGGCGGGCTCGCGTTCGTCGAGCTCCTCGAGCACCACCTCTGCCAGTCACTCGACGCATTCACGACCGAGGACGATGTCTTCCTCGTCCACCGCGGCTCCGTCGTGTCGGCCGATTCGTTCGCGAGCTACGCGGCGCGCGTCTCCGAGCTCGTGCGTCAGGCCGCGTCGCGCAACGACGCGCCCCGCTATCTAACCGACGTTCGCAACGGACGCGTTCACCGTCTCGCGCCGTCGCAGCTGGCGGAAGTGACGTCGTCGAGCGACGTCGTCGCCGGCTTTCGTGTGCCCGAGCGCTCCGTCTCGACGGTGCCTATCGCCGACCTGTTGTGCCGGGCCGTTCGCGCGGAGCCGCGGATCGAGCTGCACGTCGCCACTTGCGTCGAAGGGGTGCACCGCCGCGATGACGGACGCATGGACGTCGCAATCCGGAACGGAGCCGACAGTGCGTTTGACGGCTTCGACGTCGTGGTCAACGCGTTGTGGGAGGGCCGGCCAGCGATCGATGCGTCGCTGGGCGTGATGCCTCCCGCGCCCTGGTCGCATCGATTTCGTGTCGCACTGTTCGCGCACGCGCCCAGAAGCCGGTTGCGAAGCGCCGTCCTGTGTACGGGCCCGTTTGGTGACGTCAAGCGGTATGCGGACGGCCGGCTTTATCTGTCGTGGTATCAAGCTGGTCTGCTCGCCGAGGGGCACGCGATCGAGCCGCCGCGCGATCAGGCGACCCTCACTCCCGAGCGCCAAGCGACGGTGAAAGAGCGAACGCTCGCGGCACTAGCCGACTATTTCCCGCGCGTCGCGGACTTGCCGGGCGCGGCGAGTGAGCTCGAGGTCCACGGCGGCTGGGTCTACGCCATCGGACAAGGGTCACTGGCCGATCGTGCGAGCACGCTGCATCAGCGCGACAAGTTCGCGGTGTCGGTCGACCGGGGCTACATCTCGGTCGACACGGCGAAGTACTCGCTCGCGCCATGGTTGGCGGAGCGTGTGGCGGGCCTCGTCGCCGGATCGTAGCGGCCGATCACAGTCGAGCTTTCACGAACTGCCTCACTTTCGTCCAGAGCGGCAGGCCGGCGTCGATGTCGTGCATGACGTCGCGCATCTCGGGATGGCGCTCGCAGAGCGCCGTCCATTGCGCGAACAGCGTCTCGTCGCGCCCGCGGAAGCGTGCGTCGAGCGCGACCCAGCGTGCATCGAACGCCTCACGCGCCAGCAGCGCCCTGGCGTCGAACGGAGGATCGCACCGGCGAGCGAACTGCCGAAAGTTCTCGTATGCTGGCGAGCGCGCCATGAGGAGCAGCGTCAACACCCACTGAAGCTGATACCAGAACGCACGACCGGAATCCTCGCGAAGCTGCGCGCTGATCGACCGGTTGTGCACGCGAAAGCTGACGAGCGGCTCGCGGACGATCGACAGTCCTTCGTTGCTTCCGACGCGCATCCAGAACTCGAGATCGGGAAACATCGCGACTTCCGGAGTGAAACCGCCGTAGCGCTCGAAGCAATCCCGGCGCACGAAGCTGCTGCTGGTGGGCCCAATGAAGTTGATGCCGAGGTGACGAATCACGGCGACACAGACTTCGTCAGGGTTGGCGTACGCGGCCGGCAGACTCTCTCGAATCGTCGGCAGCGTCTCGTAGTACTGTCGCACGCCGTCCGGGACATCTGGCGCGAACAGGTAGTCGTGCCAGGCAATCACCAGCGGGCCGCGCTGCCCGGCATCGAGCATCCTGGCCAGGCAGGTCGGCGCAATGACATCGTCCTGAAAGAGGAACTTGATCCATTCGCCGCACGCGTGCCCGGCAGCACGGTTGGCGTTGCCCGCGCTGGAACCGGCACGCTCGGCGTTCCGAATCACGCGGGCACGCGGCTCGGTCGCGGCGAATCGCTCGGCGATCGCCAACGTGTCGTCGGACGAGCCGTCGTCGACGATCAACACCTCGAAGTCGCGGAATGTTTGCGCCGCGACGCTCGACAGCGTTTCGGCGAGAAAGGCGGCGCCGTTGTAGGTCGGAATGCAGACGCTGATGGCCGGCACGATCGCGGCGTCGTCGTTCACCCGCTCCTCGCGAGCTTCCACGTGACCGTTGCCCGCGCCACCACTTCGCCGCTTGCATCGGTGATCACTGCCGTCACGTCGAACGACGTTTCGTCCGCGAATTCCGGCATGCTGCACCTGCATTCGGCCGTGAGAGTGCCACGGGCTTTCTTGACGTACTCGATCGACAGGCTCGTCACGATCCCGCGCACAGCGGGGGGAACGGTCATCAGCATGGCGGTGCCGCTCGTGACCTCGGCGAGATTCGCCAGCGCGATCGCGTGGATCGATGCCAGGTGGTTCCGGACACCGCGGCGATCGCGCATCGTCCAGCGCGCGTACCCGGGAGCGAGCTCGTCGACCCGTGCGCCGATCGATCCCGTGTACGGCGCCATTCGACCGATCAATCGGCTGAAGAGCGCCTTGCCGCCCGGGAGCGGCGCGAGCCGGTTGTACCAGCGCGCGATCGTCCCGCCCGGCGCGTCGAGTGATTTCACCATGCGGCGGCGAATGTATGGCCACGCGCGGGGCGCAACCAGTCGAGCACCTCGAGCGCCGTCAGCGTCGCTCGGCCGGCATGAGACCCAGCGCGCGGTTGAGCCAGCGAACGAGCGGCAGCATCAACTCGAAGTCTCGCTCGAGCAGCGCCGGGAGGCGCGCGCTCGTGGCCTGTGCCGCGGTGAGCTCTCTGCCCAGCACGAACGACTGATGGCGCAGCCAATGCGCGGCCGGATGATCGGGCGCATAGCCACGGGGCGTGCGCTTGAGCATCGCCTCGTCGCTCAACGTGCCGAAGCGGCGCTTCACGGCGGGATTGCCTATCGCCCGCTCGAAACCGCGCTGATCTTCGACGATCGCCTCACGCAAACGGTTGAGCGCAGACCGCGGCGGCATCCAGAGTCCGCCGCCCACGAACGATCGCTTGGGCGAGAACTCGAAGTAGAACCCTGCTCCGCCACCGATCGCTTCCCGGCCCACGTTGTGCGCGCCATCACGATGAAAGAACCAGCAGGAGGCGTGGGTCTTGTACGGTGACTTGTCCGCCGAGAACCGTATGTCGCGGTAGATGCGGAACGGCGAGCGCTTGACGTCGCCGATGATCTCCGGCGCGATTCGCGCGAGGCGGACGTCCATCTCCTCGACCAGATCGCGCAGCGGCTGGCGCACGAAGTCTTCGTAGCGGCCGCGATTGCTCTCGAACCACGGCTTGGCGTTGTGCCGCGCGAGCTCGCGCAGAAACGTGACGGATTGACGTGAAAAACCCATTTACGGTTTACTCAAGATTCCCGAGCGCGGTTCGTTGGCCGGGGACGAGCCAACGGAGACGCTCGCTCAGGCCCGCGGCGGCAAAGGCCCGGTCGACGTCCGTGCGCCCTTCAGAGAAATGCGCCCAGCCCTCGTAGTGCAGC
The DNA here is from genome assembly GCA_035493635.1 of Gemmatimonadaceae bacterium. Lineage (GTDB taxonomy): Bacteria > Gemmatimonadota > Gemmatimonadetes > Gemmatimonadales > Gemmatimonadaceae > JAQBQB01. Next base: position 32,037 of record DATJHY010000239.1, read on the forward strand.
GGAACGACCGCAGCATGCGGCAGCGCCCGCGCGGCGAGCACGCCTTCGTCCGCCGTCATCGTCAAGTGCGCGGGCCCCACCTCGCGGACTCGCGCGGCGCCCATGAACAGGAATGCTACCCGCACGTCAGCGCGCCGCGCGATCTCCTCCAGTCCATCGTACCAGACCGTATCGCCGGATACATAGACCGCCGGCGAGTCCGGTCCCGTTGCGTGACCCGCATCCTCGAGCAGAAAGCCGAGCACCGGACCACGATCGCCGCCGGCCGGACCGTGCCGCGCCGGCACGCCCGTCACGCGCAGATCCCGACCATCCGCGGCCGTGAGCGTCTCCGTCTGCCACGGCGCAATGCTCGTTGCGATGCCATTCAGTCGCTCAGCGCCCGCCGCCGGCGCGAACACGCGTCGGGACCGGGACAGCATGGCGCGGCCCGCTCGATCGAGATTGTCGAAGTGATGATCGTGGCTGAGCAGGATTGCATCGATGGGCGCGAGCGCGTCAGCGCTCGCCGCCGGGTCGGTCGTCTTGCGCAGCGTGTAGACGGGCGTCTCGTAGCTCGTTCCGGCGGCGTCGAATGTCGGATCGGTCAGAAAGCGAAGCCCGTGGAATTCAATGAGCGCCGTCGGGCCGCCGATGTAGGTCGCGTAAATTGAACTTTCGGTCACCCGTTCAATCTCGCGGCGCCAGCAAGGCCAGCTGCTTGCGATCGAGCAAACGTCCGTTGGCGACCACCGCGTTGACGCGGCTTACGTTGCGTATGTCCTGCAACGGGTCAGCGTCGAGCAGCACGAGATCGGCGACGAGTCCTTTCTCCACGCGCCCCAATTGGTCGGCCCAGCCGAGCACGCGTGCCGCATCGATCGTCGCGGCTCGCACCGCTGCCGCGGGCGTGAGCCCTGCCTGAACCAGCAGTCGCAACTCGTCGTTCAGGCCGTAGCCGCAAGCCGGGATGCAATCGGTACCCGCGACGAGCCGTCCGCCCGCTTGGTGAAATCGTCGCACGAAGTCCATCATCCGCGCGAATGCAGCGCGATACTGCTCCCGCGCGGTGCCGTCCAGAGCAGGAAAGCCTTCATGTGCCGCCGCGAATGAGCCGGGAAGGTGACGCACGACCCACGAGTCCCGATAGACGTCGGGGTTCGCGACCCAATCTTCCGTCACCAGCGTCGGCTCGAGCCAGGCGCCGCGCGCCACCATCGTGTCGATCAACGCCTGCTCGGCCGCGGGATCGGTGTGCAACCAGAAGGTTGCGTAGTACACCCACCACTGCTGCCAGGCCTCGGACCGGGAGCGCGACGGAGGCGTCGGCCGCTCGTTGCCGCCGAGCTGCGGCATGCCCAGAACGTGCATCGTACCGCTCACACCGGCGCGGATCGCCTCCAGCGTGTACACCTCGTCCCGATCGCGATTCACCGCGTCGTAGGTGTGTCCATACACTGGAAGACGGGCCTCCGCCGCGACGGCGAGCACGGCGCGAATCTCGTCCATTTTGAGGCCGTCTCGGATCTTGAGCCCGTCGACTCTGAGGTCGACGAGCTGCCGTGCCAGTGTCGTCGCATCCACGCCTGCTCGGGCGAGCGTGCGGCCTGCCACCATCCCGGAGACGTACATTCGCGGACCCAGGACCTCCCCACGACTCACCCGGTCGCGCAGCGCGACCAGCCACGCGTCCTGTCCGCCTGCTCCGGCGTCCCGCACACCCGTGACGCCGTGCGCGAGCAGGGGGCCGATTGCGCCGAGGCTGTCCCGATTGCGGGCGAGCGCGAGGTGCACATGTGTATCGATCAGCCCGGGCATCAGAAATTTTCCGGCCCCGTCGATCCGTATGGCTCGGGCGGGAACCGGCACGGCTCCCGCGGCGCCCGTCGCGGTGATCTGATTGCCCTCGACGATCACTGTACGATTCGGCAATCGGGCACCCGCGGCGACGTCGATGACGGTGACGTTGGTGATCGCGAGCGGCCGCGGCTCCTGTTGCGCCGCAGTCACCAGCGAACGCTCCTGCGCCCGTAGCGCCGAGCTTGCGGCGACGATCACGAGACACAGAGCTAGACGGACATTCATGCCGATGAAGATGAGCGCCTATCGCCGCTGATGCCGCCGGCAATCGACGCAACGATCGGAAGTCCGACGAACGGCGCGTGCCCGATCAGCTGAACCCACCAACGGATGTTGAACGTCGGCGGCCGGCGCAGCAGCAGCGGGACCACGATCAGCGACATGACCAGCCACACGCACGGGCCGTACACGCTCGCCACCCGCAACACGCCCAACGGAGCCGCGAGGGCCTGGCGAATCCATGCGGACCGGAGCGTCAGAAGCAAGAAAACGGTGGACCAGCCGAAGGCCACGCAGACGTGCATGATGATGCCGATCAGCGCCGTCGTCGGCCCGCCGTCGAGCGCGGCTCTGCCAAGTATCGTCGAGGCGACGCCTTGAAAGAGGCGCGTGACGCTGGAGTGGTAGAAGAAGACGCTGAGAATGCTCGAAAAGAGACCGTCGACGACCGCGGTCAGCAGCCCGGCACGGATGAGTCGTGGCGCGAGCGCGGCGCGTTCGACCGTGATTCCGTTCGCCGCGGCACTGGTCATGGTCAGAGGTCGGCCAGCGGTGCGCCGTACAAGGCGTCCGCCTCGATGACCATCCCCTGGTCGTTGAGCCGCATTCGCTCGAGCGCGCGACGCTTCTTTCCGTCGAGCGCGGCAACGTACAGGACAGCCAGCTCACGCAGGTCGGGGTCCCACAGCACACGGTCGACCGAGAATTGCAGAGACGAGATTCGCGCCAGCGCCTTCACCCAGTAGGCACGAAGTTCGGATTTGCCGTTGAGCGTTCCGCGGCCGACGATGTCCGCGGCAATCGACGAGCGGAACACGATGTCGTCGTCGAAATGCGCGAGCACGGCTTCGACGTCCCGATTGTTCCAGTTCCGTGCCCATGCCGCGCCTCGTTCTTCGGCGTCGGTATGCGTGCGCGGAAGGCCACTCGAGACGTAGGAGTGCGACAGTCCGAAGACAGGAGTATCAGTGTGATCGATCATGGGTGGGTGCGGGTGTCTTTGCGGCGTCAACCACACTCCAGCGCGGAACGTCCGCCGGAGCACCAAGGGAACGTCTTTACACTTCGATAACGGACTCCGAACCTGCGGAAGGCTCGGTGGAGGCACGGCTTCGAAAACGGTCGCGGCGGCCGGGGTGTCCAACAGTGACGCAACTTCGTGGCCGCCAGGCCGTAGTGCTCGAGACCAGCGACTCAGGACGGACTCTCATGGAGCATTTCCTCCAGGACGTCAAGTACTCGCTCCGTACCTTGCGCCAGCAGCGCGCGTTCACGTTCGCCGCGGTGACCGCGCTGGCGCTAGGGATCGCTGCCACGACCGCCGTCTTTTCCGTCGTCGACGCCATCCTGCTTCGGCCGTTCCCGTACCCCGACCCCGACCGGATCGTGATGTTCATGAACAAGTCGCCGAACGGCTCGGGGCCGGCGGCGTCCCCCGCCAAGTTCGCTCACTGGCGGCAGCAGACCGACGTCATTCAGGACGCCGCCGCGATGCACGACGGGACGCAAAACTACACGGGCGGCGACGTGCCGGAGCAGGTCCATGCGAGTCAGGTCAGTGAAGCCTACTTCAGGTTGCTCGGCGCCCGGCCGTTGATCGGCCGCACCTTCTCGGCGGACGAGGATCGTCCGAACGGGGCGCACGTCGCGGTGATCTCGTACGGTTGGTGGACGCGGCGCTTCGCATCGGACCGGTCGATCATAGGCAAGACGATCCAGCTCGGCGGTGATCCGTATACCGTGATTGGTGTGATCGCGCGCGGCTTCGACCCGTCGGAGTTCGGCGACTCGCCCGACGTGTGGACACCGTTCCAGCTCGACCCGAATTCTACCGATCACGGCCACTACTTCATGGTCGGCGCGCGCCTCAAGCCCCGCGTCTCGCTCGCGCAGGCGCAGGCCAGGCTCGAGCAGTCGACCCAGGCCTTCCGGACGAAGTTCCCCAACGCGCTCGGTGACAAGCAGAGCTTCAGCGTCGAACCGATTCAGGACGTCTTCATTCGGAACTCCCGATCGATCCTGAAGGTGCTGCTCGCCGCCGTGGTGGGCGTGCTTCTCATCGCCTGTGCGAACGTGGCGAATCTGCTGCTCGTGCGGTCGACGGTCCGGCGCCGTGAGATGGCGATCCGCGCGGCGATGGGTGCGGGTACCAGCCGCATCGTCAGCCAACTGCTCACCGAGAGCGTACTGCTCGCGATCATCGGCGGCACGCTGGGATTGGCGCTCGGCCTTGGCGGCATTCGATGGCTGTTGTCGATCAACACCGCGGGGTTGCCGCGTGTGGGCGATGCCGGTTCGGCAGTGACCCTCGACTGGCGCGTCGTCGCCTTCACCGCGGCCGTGTCGATCGTCACGGGGTTGCTGTTTGGCGTCGCGCCGGCAATTCACGCGGCGCGCGAGGACCTGAACGGCGTCCTGCGCGAAGGTTCGGGTTCGGCGGGCGGAGGCCGACACAACGGCTTGCGTTCCTCGCTCGTGGTGGTCGAGGTGGCCCTCGCCCTGGCGCTCGTGATCGGCTCCGGGCTGCTCATTCGCACGTCGCTCGCGCTTCGCGCGGTGTCGCCGGGGTTCGACGCGAGCAATGTGCTGACGATGCGGATGTCGTTCACCGGACCACGCTTCGCGTCGTCCACCGTGGTCGATCAGACGATTCGTGACGGCGTCACGCGACTTCGGACTATTCCCGGCGTCGTCGAGGCGAGCGCGGCGTGCTGCGTGCCGCTCGAGGGCGGGTATGGACTGCCGTTCCGGATCGTCGGCAAGCCGACCGGCAACGGGCCATGGCTGGGAGGCGGCGCGTGGACGACGGCCTCGCCAGGATACTTCGAGGTATTCAGGATTCCGGTGCTGCGCGGGCGGAGCTTCTCCGATCGCGATACAAAGGCCGCGACGCCGGTCGTCATCATCAACGAGTCGATGGCCAAGCAGTACTGGAAGAACGCCGATCCCTTGACCGATCGCCTGGTCATCGGCCGCGGCGTCATGAAGGAGTTCGCCGGCGAGCCCGATCGGCAGATCATCGGCGTCGTCGCCGACAGTCGAGACGACGGCCTCAATCAGGATCCCGGGCCAAAGATGTTCATTCCCCAGGCGCAGGTACCCGACCCGGTCAACGCGCTCAACACTCGGCTCGCGCCAATGGCCTGGGTGATCCGCACGAGCGTGCCTCCGATGTCGATCAGCGCGGCGGTGCAGGAGCAGCTTCGACAGGCAACGAGCCTGCCGGTGTCCGACATTCGATCGATGGACCAGATCGTCTCGCGCTCCGTATCGCGCGAGCGCTTCAACACCCTGCTGATGATGATCTTCGCACTATCGGCCCTCACGCTGGCCGCGATCGGCATTTACGGAGTGATGGCGTACGCGGTGCAGCAGCGAACGCGCGAGATCGGTGTACGATTGGCGCTCGGCGCGCAGCCCGGCGCCGTGCGAACGATGGTCGTGCTCCAGGGACTCCGGCTAGCGCTCGTCGGCGTGACAATCGGCATTGCCGCCGCGCTCGGACTTTCGCGTTATATGAGCTCGCTGCTATTCGGCGTTCAACCGCGTGACCCGTTGATCTTCATCGGCGTTCCCGTGTTGTTGGCGATCGTCGCCCTGCTCGCGGTGTGGGTGCCTGCCGCGCGAGCGAGTCGGATCGATCCACTCGGCGCCCTGCGGTCCACGTAGCGAACGAGCGTCGGCTGCACGAAAAAAAAGGAGACGGCGAGCCGCCGTCTCCTTTTCTCGTCGATGAGCTCGTCGCGTCACACGCGAACCGCCTCCTGCGACGTCACCGGCGAAAACAGATTCGCACGAATCTGATGCGGCACGGGGATCGGATGCTTGCCCGTCGAGCCACAGACAAATCCGTCCTCGCCGTCGATGAATGCAATCGACGCGTCGCCGAGCTGCGTTGCGCCCGTCTGCTTGGCGATTTGCGGAATCACCTTCGTCGACAGGCGCTCGGCGAGAGCGGTTGCTTCCTTCGCGACTCCCGCTTCGTGAACCGTCTCCAGCCCCACCAGCGCGCTCACCGCCTTGAGTTGCAGCTGGATGTCGGGTGTCCATGGCGGGATCCGGTGAATCTTGCCGTCCGCGCCAACATAGAAGCCGCCGCCATCCCCACCGCCGAACAGGATCAGCATAGCACACCCCCTATTGCAAACCGGCACGGGCGTCGCGCGAACCGCGTTCCACATCGAAGATCCCGCGGCGTCGCGAAACCCGTTCGACGTGCGACGCTCGTGCGCGACGCACGCTAATGCACCGCGAAAGACGACGCAAACACGACAGTTTGCTCGTCGTTCAGACTGCTATGAGTGTTCTCTGATCGAGCTCGGCGGCCCGACGACGCTGCTCAGTCGCGAGGTTTCGAATCGGCCGAATCCGGCAGCGATCGCTGCTCGCGCGACCCGGGAAATACTTCCTTCGACGGATCCAGTCCCGGGACGCCCCGGCTCGGCCCCTGGTCTCCGATCGTCCACACGTGCGTCGAAACGCGCAGGAATCGCGGCCAACGGCCAGTGATCCGGTGGTAGAGCATGCCTCCGCCGCCCACGACGGTGCCCGCCACTACCAGCCCGGCCAGAATGATGAGGCCGAACGCGAGCAGTAACGCGCCCGCGGCGAGGGCGAACACGGCGAGGCCGATCGTTTTCGCTCGGCTCAGCGGCAGCACCTGGGCGGGCTCGCCGGACCCTGGCAGTTGAGCGACCATGCCGAAATCTACCGCGTCGCGCGGCGCCGGACGCCGATGAGAGCGTCGTCGCTACGCCTCTTGCAGGCGTCCGTCGCGTGCTCGAGTATTGAGCGACCGTCCGACGTCACGCGTACAACCCACATCGTTTCGGTCTTGTATGACCACGCGCCTCGACCCCGATCGCTGGCGCCGAATCGGCGAGGTCCTCGACGCCGCGCTGTCCCGCGAGCCCAAGCACTGGCCCGCGGTGCTCGACGCGGCATGCGCGGGCGCGCCGGATTTGCGCCGCGAGGTCGAGGAGTTGCTCGCTCGGGTCGACCGAGCCCGCGCATTCCTCGAGTCGCCGCCGACAGCGGCCGCGGCAGCCGTGGTCGCCGAGACAAAGCACGCGCAGCCCTCCGAATCGGGACGACGGATCGGCGCGTACCAGATCGCGCACGAGATCGGTCGCGGCGGCATGTCACGCGTGTTTCTCGCGCACCGCGCCGACGGCCAGTTCGAGCAGCGCGTCGCGCTCAAGCTCCTGCGACCTGGGCTCGACACCGAAATCGATCAGGCGCGATTTCGCGCCGAGCGACAGATCCTCGCCTCACTGAATCACCCGAACATCGCGCGACTGCTGGACGGAGGCCTCACCGACTCCGGCCAGCCGTACCTCGTGCTCGAGTACGTAGACGGTCATCCGATCGACGCGTACTGCGACGCGAATGCGCTCTCCATTCGCGAGAGGCTGCGCCTGTTTCTCATGGTGGCCGAGGCGACGCAGTACGCGCACCGAAACCTGATCGTGCACCGCGACATCAAGTCCTCCAACATATTCGTCAGCGTCGATGGCGCGGTGAAGCTGCTCGATTTCGGACTGGCCAAGCTGCTCGAACCCGACGCGTACGGCCGCGAATCATCGAGGATGCAGACCGTCGCGCACTGGATGACGCCGGAGTACGCGGCGCCCGAACAGATCAGGCGCGAGGCCGTCACGACGCTCACCGACGTCTACCAGTTGGGTGCGGTCCTGTACCGGCTCCTCACTGGACGCCTGCCGTTCACGACGGCCAACGGTGACTTGCACGAGCTGCAAGCGGCCGTGCTGCGTGGCGATCCGATGCCGCCGTCCGCCGCGATAGCCGGCGCCGATGCTGCTCGCGGCAGGCTGTTGCGTGGCGATCTCGACGCGATCACCCTCAAGGCGCTGCGCAAGGAGCCGGTCGAACGGTACGCCTCCGTCGATGCCCTCGGCGACGACGTTCGCCGGTACCTGTCCGGCCACCCGGTGCTCGCGCGGCGGATCACGCCCCTGTACCGAATGCGACGATTCGTGCGGCGGCATCGGATCGAGACGGTCGCGGCGACCGGTATCTCGCTCTCTGTCCTCGTGGGCGCGGGTGTCGCCATGTGGCAAGCGCGCCGCGCGGCGCGGGAACGCGACCTGGCAGCGGCGGCGTCGCGCGAATCGCAGGCGGTCACGTCGTTCGTGATGGGACTGTTCAACGCGAGCGATCCGACGGTGGCTCGCGGTGACCCATTGTCGGCGGTGGAACTGGTTCGCCGCGCCGTCGCGCGCGCGGATCTCCTCGACGCGGAGCCGCTCGCGCACGCCCGCATGCTCGAGGTCACGGCCCGACTGTACCAAAGCCTCGGTCGGTATACCGAGGCATTCGCCATCCTGCAGCGAGCGATCGCCATTCGCCGAGCCCTGCGGCCCGGCAATCCCGCCGAGCTGGCCGCGGCGCTTGGGCAGATGAGTGAGCTCCTCCTTCGACTCGGGCGATACGCCGCGGCCGATTCAGTCGCCCGGCAAGCGCTCGAGCTCCAACAGCGAACGCTCGGGCGGGAGAATCCGGCTGTCGCGGGTACGTTGCATCAGATCGCGAGCATCGCGATATACCTGGGCAGACTACAGGTTGCCGAGCGAAGCCAGCGCGAGGCACTCGCGGTCAGCCAGCAGGCGTTCGGCGAGAATGACTCTCTCACGGCGGAACGCCAGCTTCAGCTTGGCGCGATCTTCCGTCGCGAAGGTCGAATGGCGGACGCGGAGCGAGAGTTTCGCGGTGGACTGGCAAGTCTGAGCCGCGCGCTCGGCCCCGACAATCCTCAGGTCGCGGACGCCATGATGGCGCTGGCGTACCTCCTCGATGAGGTCCGCGGACGATATGCGGAGGCCGACACGCTCTACCGTCGCGCGATTCAGATTCGCCGTCGCGCATTCGGGGAAACGCATCCGCTGTTTGCGGCAAGCCTGCTCGATTACGCCGAACTCATGTCGCGACGCGGCGACCGCGCCGCGGCCGTCTTGCCGGCACGACAGGCCGTGGACATCGTCATCCGCGAGTACGGCGTAGAGAACTCCGTTGTCGCCGTACAAAGCAGCCGGCTGGCGGCCATTCTGTACAGGGCCGGCAACGTCGACGAAGCGGCCAGGCTCTACCGTCGATCGATCGCGACCACACGGCGCCTCCGCGGCCCCGATCATGAGAATCTCACGGGACTCAAGCTCGGCCTCGCCCAAATCATGATCGATCACCGCGATTACGTAGGGGCAGACTCGTTGATTCGCGACGCCATTCGCATTCGCGAACTGGCGGGCGGGCCGGACAACCCGGGCACCGCACCGGCCGAAGGGCTTTTGGGAATGCTCATGACCCGCGAGGGCAAGTATGCCGCCGCCGACTCGGTGCTCCGGCATTCTCTGGCCGTGCTGGAACGCCAGGTTGGCCGCGACTATCCGGACGTTCGACAGCTCTACGGCTATCTGGCCGACCTCGAAGACGCGCGTGGCCGGCGCGCGGAGGCGAGCCGCTACCGGGCGATCGCGATCGCCCGGTAGCCGGCGCTGCTACGGGTGGTCAACCGGGAGTTTGCTCGGCACTCGCACCGGCACCGACCGCGAAAGATTACGTGCCGCATCGTCCGTGAGTGTTTGCAGATAGTCCATCAGCTTGTCCACGACATCGGGCGTGAGCACCACGCCGTCGAGCAAGGGATCGCGGTTCGCAAGGATTGTCGACGTCGTGGGCTGCAGCGTCGTGCGAAGCGCCGGTTCGAGCTGCGTCGGATCGTACGTCGCCAGCGACAGATCCGACTCGCTGTAGTGCGCTACGAAATCGCGAAGCGAGACGAACGCGCCGTCGTGTCCATACGGACCGGTGAGCTCGACGTTTCTGAGCGGCGACGTCCGGAAACGGTACAGATCGGCCGGATCGCCCGTCACGTTCATTCTGCCGAAGTCGTCGTGCGTCGACGCGCCGTTGCCTTCACCCGGCCCAATCTGCGGCAGCGCGACGTTGTGAAACTGCTCGTCACTGAGCATCGCTCCGTTATGGCAAATCGAGCATTTCAACGTCAGAAAAGTCTGAGCGCCCGCGAGCTGCCGCGCGGACAGCGCGCTGTCGTCACCGTTCAGGAATCGGTCCCACGGAGTGTTCCGGAATGAGAACTGAGCGGTGATGAACGCGCCAATTGCGTTCGAGGCGTGCGCGAACGTCATGTCCTCGAACCGCGTGCCCGGATACGCGGCCTCGAACAACGCCCGATACTCCGGGATCGCGCCGAGCCGGTTCATGAGCCCCGCCCAGATCCCGGTGAAGTCGTCGTCGGCCAGATCCCCGAGGTCCGTGCCCGGCCCGCCGCGCATCTCGATGCGACTCGTGACCGGGAACATGCCGAGCGCCGAGACGGGCCCGTACTCGAGCACCTGTTGCATCTCGGTCGTGAGCTGCGCCCCAGCCGGCGTATGGAACTGATGCTGCGCGTCGATCTGGACGCGGCCGTCCCAGAACAGGTGGCGCATCGCGTACAGATTGAAGAACGATGGCGCGTTTCGCGGAATGAACACGCCGTTCGGGTGCTCGCGCGGCGGACCCAGGCCCACGCCACCTTCGCCGACCGAGAGGCTCTTGCCATCCCCCGTCTCGAATTTCGGGAGGTGACACGTGGTACATGCGATGTTGCGGTTCCCGCTCAGGATCTTGTCGAACGCGAGCGCCTGGCCAAGCCTGGCGAGCGCCGGCCGGACTGGAGGCGGCGGCGGGAGTGGCACGATGCCGCGAACAGCGGCGAGCTGTCGCACGAGTTGAGGTGTGACGATGTCGTCGACCGAGGGCGCGACGTCGGCGGTCCGGCCCGCGGCCGAGCGCACTGGCGCGGTCGGTCGGTCCGAACAGCCGGTGAGCACGACGACCGCCGAGACCGTCGCGACAGTAAGGCAGCTACTCCGGAGCATCTCGCGCTCTGACTGGGGATGGTTGTTGCGGGCTGGGGAAACACGGGATGGCCGACATCGGCCTTGCTCCCTTCATATACGTACGAAATCGGGAGACCCGGCCCGACAGGCGCAAAAGATCTTTACAGCATTCCGGGCGTCGGTTCCGAGCCTGTCGTCTCAGGCCTCGTCTGGCGGCCGTTCCGCGGTATCCTGGGCGGCCTCCAGCTCACGGAGCAGGAACAGCCGGGCTTTCAGCCAATGCCGCTCGACGGTCCGCGGCGTCACACCCAGCATCTCTGAAACCTCTCGCTGCGAGAATCCCCCGAAGAATCGTAGCTCGACGATCTGCCGGAGGCGCTCGTCCACGGCGGCAAGACGATCCAGGGCTTCATCGAGCGCGAGAATCTCGTCGAGCTCGATCTGGAGGTCGTCACCGACTTCGCCGAACGACACGTGCGTCGCGTCGCCGCCGCGCTTCGCTGCCGCACGTCGCCGCGCGAAATCGACGAGCACCTGGCGCATCGCGCGGGACGCCGCGCCGAAGAAATGGGCGCGCCCCTGCCAATCGGTGCTCGAGCCGCGCTGCAGCTTGAGATACGATTCGTGCACCAGTTCCGTCGTCGAGAGCGTGGCGCTGCCGTCCGCGGACCGCAGGTGGCGGCTGGCCATGCGCTTCAGTTCCTCGTAGGCGCGGCGGTACAGCTCCTCGTCGCTCGTCCATCGTTCGGCATCGGGTCCGGACATGACTGACGATGCGTCGTAGCCGCTTCTCGCGGAAGGGCGCGTTGAACGCATTCGCCTCGAAGCCGTGTCAGTGTCCAACGCTCACGCAGGGTGCGGCCCCTACGTCGACTGAAGCATCGCGGTCCTGGTAGGACGCCGCGCCCCGACCCGTCGCCCTCGTCCGTTGACGTTGATCGTGCGACCTTCTAGATTGTACTGATCGGTACAATGTTCGTCCTTTGCCACACGCTGGTGGTCCGATACCCATGCCTGCCGCGTTGCTCTCGCGTGAAGAAGTCATCGAACGGCTGATGCGCGTCGTTCGCCGGCACGGCTACGATGGCGCCTCGCTCGCCGAGCTGTCCAAGGCCACGGGATTGGGAAAGTCGAGCCTGTACCACTACTTCCCCGACGGGAAGGACGACATGGTGCGCGCCGTGCTCGAGCATCTCGAGACCCAGCTGCGCCAAGGCGTGTTCGCGCCGCTCCGCGCGCCCGGCCCGGCGCGCCGCCGCGTCGAGCAGATGGTGAAGTCCCTCGACGATTTCTACCGGGGCGGTCGCGAAGCCTGCGTTCTCGGGAATCTCGTGCTCGGGACCAGCCGCAGCCGCTTCCGCGCCCAGCTCCGGGACATCTTCGATCAATGGATCGACGCGCTCGCCAGCGCGCTGACTGACGCCGGCCTGTCAAGGTCGGTCGCCCGAGCGCGGGCCGAAGACGCGGTCATGCGCATCGAAGGAGCGCTCATCCTCGCCGGCGGCATGGACGACGCTTCGCTGTTCAGCCGGGCGCTCAAGCAGCTGCCCGCCGAACTGCTCGCGCCGGCGACTCGTTGAGCGACCAGGAAGCAAACCCCGGGAACAAATCGCGAGTGGATCGCATTGTACCGATCGTTCGGTATACCACAATCCACTTCACAACCCGGAACTACCATGCCCCGCATAAATCCGATCGACCCATCGTCCGCCACCGGCGACGCCGCGACCCATCTCGCCACCGTGCGTAGAATGCTCGGCGGCACGCCCAACCTGTTCACGACCGTAGCGCATTCGCCCGCCGCCCTCGGCGCGCTGCTCGGAATGATCTCCAACCTCGGGAAAGGCGTGCTCGGCGGAAAGACGGGAGAGCTCATCGCCGTTACGGTCGCCAACGCGAACCGCTGCGGCTACTGCCTCGCGGCACACACCGCGCTCGGCCTCGGCGCCGGCCTTTCGGCGAGCGCGCTCGAGTCCGCGCGCTACGCCAAGGCGGCCGACGCCAAGACCACCGCCTTGCTCACGCTTGCCGCCGCCATCAATCAGTCGCGCGGTCAAGTCGACGACGAAACGCTCGCCGCGGCACGCACGGCGGGAGTGACGGACGCCGAGATCGTCGAGGTCGTCGCGGCTGTCGCGGCGAACGTCTTCACCAACTACCTCAACAACGTCGCCAAGACCACGATCGACTTCCCGGAAGTCCCCCTCGTGGCCGCGGCGTAATCGGAGAACAACGATGACCAGCACGATGCGACCGCCGTTCACGCTCGACAGCGCGCTTGCCAAGGTGAAGGCCGCCGAGGATGCCTGGAACAGCCGGGACCCCGATCGGGTCGTGCTGGCCTACACCGAGGACTCGGACTGGCGGAATCGCACCGAGTTCCTGCGAGGGCGCGCCGCGATCCGCGCCTTCCTCGTGCGGAAGTGGGCCAGGGAGCTCGATTATCGGCTCAAGAAAGAGCTCTGGGGTTTTCGCGACAA
>DATJHY010000240.1:0-2067 GCA_035493635.1 Gemmatimonadaceae bacterium
CTGGGCTCTCGATCCCGGAGTTTGGGCCGGTCGCGAGCCCCATCACGAACGCCTCGAGCACGCCGAACATCGACGCAGCCTGGTTCGTTGACTTCGACGAGCTCGGGCCGCTTCTCGACATCGACGTGGCCGCGATCGCCAACGCCGACACCTTCGCGATCGCCAAGCCGCGCGTTGCGCTGTGGGCCTCGACGAGCCCGACGAGCACCTCTGGTGGAACGCAGCTCGCGGCGCTCGACGTGTCGTACACGAGCGGCGTCTACGCGCCCGTTACGGCGAGCGGGGCAGGCATCGTGAACCCTGGCGGCAAGCGGTACCTGCTTGTCGTCTCGCAGAACGGGTCCGGCTGATGCGCCCGCTGCCGAACATTAGCGGCACCGTGGCCAACTGGCCGCTCAACGGCTCGCTGGTCGACACCTCAGGGAACGGCCTCACCCTGACGGCCGTTGACGCTCGCACCGAGGTCGCCAAGGCGCCCACGTACGTCACGTTCGACGGCTGCACCCAGGCCGTCGACACGACCTATGACGGGGTGACCTTCAACGCCAAGCTGAAGCTACCTGCGGCGCTGGCCGCTGCGCTGCGATTCACGGGGCCGTTCACGTTTCAGTGGGTGATGGTCCAGGTGCGGACCTTTTCGATCTCACACTTCTGCTGCGTCAACCCCGACAACATTACGCCGCACCGCGACGGCGCCCCTGACCGAATCGGCAGCCTTTACGATATCTGGTCGACGGGCGGTGACTGCGAGATTTCTGACCAAAACATCGGCAGCACCCTGCCGAGTCCGTTCTACGGCGCGTTCCCAGGGACGAACAACGCGACGTGGGCGCAGGTGCCCGGCTCGCCGCCGCCCTACGCGGCGCCGGCTGCCTTCGCGGTCACGCGCGACGCGAGCGACAACTATCATGCCTACCGCAACGGAGTACTGATCGGCACCGTTGCGCACACGCCGGGCGGGCATGCCATCCAGGGGAATGAAGTCTTCTACATCGGCGGCACTGAGAGTGGCGTGCCTCCCGCGGGGACGTTCGGCAACAGCGGCGGGGCGCAGTACGCGAATGTTCGCGTCCTGAACTTTGAGCGCTCGGCATCGGACATCGCGACTGACGCCGCGGCGCAGCTCGGCCCGTGCGCGTCCGCGTTCAGCTACCGCGGCCTGACCGTGAACATTCGAAAGGCGTCCAGCTGATGGAAATCACCCTTGAGGCGTTCGGGGGTACGGCGAGTCCGCAGACCAACAGCGTCGCGAACGTTCGCACGGTCGCGGCCGAGTATTACGTGGACTTCGACGCGTTCGACTCGCGTGTCGAGCTGCTGTTCAGCGCCATTGGCAAGATCGCGTCCTGTCCCGGCGGCGCGCCCGTCCTCGAAGTGTGGGCCACGTCGACCGAGAGCGACGCCAGCGGGGGCGGAACGCTGCTGGGCACGCTCTCGCTGTCCGTCGCGGGCACGGGTGGCGTCTTCGTGGGCGTCAACGGCCGCATGGACATCGACAACCCGGGCGGGTCGAAGTTCGTGGTGTTCACGACGCGCGCCGGCCTCGCCGGCGACGGCACGACGCCCGTGCAGCTGTCCTTCTATGGCTTGCTGCTCAGCGTGAGCGGGCCGGCGGGCGACTCGTGCAACGTCACGACGACGCCGCTCGTCCGCCTGATCAAGGGCGCGAAGCTACTCGCCGACAAGGTCAACGACGACTCGGTGACCGAGGACACATGGACCGAGTGGGTCAACGACGGCGTGGAATCGCTGTGGGGCTACGTGTCGACGTTCTTCGCCGATCACTTCTACAGCACGGTCGACTTCTCGCTCGCGGGTGGCATCGGCGGCAACACGTACGACGTGACGACGATCCCAGCGGGCGACTTCCGCCGCGTGCGCCTGCTCGAGCGCGATCCGGACACGGCTCAGCGTCGGCGCGTGCGCGGCTTCAACTTCGTCGAGAAGGACAACGGCGCGGGCTCGGCGGCGCTGTGGGCCATGAACCTTGCGCCCGACGTGCGCGCCAAGCTGATGGGCAACCTGCTCATGCTCGAGCCGTACGAGCGCGCGGGCGGAAACTATCGG
>DATJHY010000241.1:0-9872 GCA_035493635.1 Gemmatimonadaceae bacterium
AACATGTTCCCCGACGGGAGCAACGAGGGGCTGTATCACACCGCCGACGCGACACTGTGGTTCTTCCACGCGGTCGAGCGATACGTTCGGCGCACGAGCGACGAGGCGACGCTCGTCCATTTGCTGCCGACGATGACCGACATCGTCGACCATCATGTGAAAGGCACGCGGTTCGGCATCTGCGTCGACCAAAAGGACGGCCTGCTGCGTCAGGGCGCCGAGGGCTACCAGCTGACGTGGATGGACGCCAAGGTGGACGGCTGGGTCGTGACGCCGCGGCGCGGCAAGGCGGTGGAGATCAACGCGCTCTGGTACAACGCGCTGCGGCTGCTGCAGAGCTGGCTCGAGAACATCCGTGGAGGGCGCGACGCCGCGGCCGTCCGCGCGCTCGGCGACCGAGTGTATGACTCGTTCAATGAGCGTTTCTGGATGCCGTCGCAAGGCTTCCTGTTCGACGTCGTCGATGGCGAAGAAGGCAAGGACAGCGCGCTCTGCCGGCCGAATCAGGTGATGGCGATATCGCTCGACCATCCCGTGCTCGAGGAATCGCGCTGGCGCTCGGTGCTCGACGTGGTGGAGGCTCGACTGCTCACGCCGGTGGGCCTGCGGTCGCTCGCGCCGGACGAGCCGGAATACAAGAAGCGCTACTTCGGCGATCTGCGCGCACGCGACGCGGCGTACCACCAGGGGACGGTGTGGGGCTGGCTGATCGGGCCGTGGATCGACGCCTGGCTCAGGGTTCATCCAGGCGATCGCGCCGGCGCACGGCGCTTCCTGCAGGGCTGCGTCGACGCGCTCGGCGAATTCGGACTTGGAACGATCGGTGAGATCTTCGACGCCGAACCTCCGTACACGCCCCGGGGCTGCATCGCGCAGGCCTGGAGCGTGGCGGAGGTTCTTCGTTGCTGGGTGAAGACCGCGCCGACCGCTACTACTTGATCGAGTCGCGTCGAATCTGGCGCCGGTCGTGGCGAATGTCGCGCTTGTCGGCCTTTACGTCGTGCGCGTCGCGTCGAATGTCCTTGCGATCGCCCTTGATCTCGTGCAGGTCCTGCTTGGCCTCGGCCTTGTCGCCGCTCTTGACGTCGGCTTTGAGATCGCGCCGGTCGGCGCGAAGGTCGCGCGCGTCAGACCGCACGTCGTGCCGGTCGCGGACGAGGTCGCGCCGATCGCGACGCAAGTCGCGGACTTCCTTTTTGGTCGTCGGGCTCGCGGGCGTCGCGCTCTGCGCCTGTGCCATCCCCGCCGCCGCCACCACCATCACTGCACCGAGCACCGCCGCTTTCACGCTGGACATACCATACGCTCCCGTTCGGGTTGTCGATTCCGGTGCGCGGCCAACGCGGCCGCGCTCACCATGGCTGACGACGTGCGCCCGCGGGACGTTAAGGGGACCGGCGCGGGCGGAGGCGGGCCCGTTACTTCGCCGGAAAATTCTTTGCCAGCTGCCGCGCTACCAGCCGTTGCGCTGGCGAAGATTCACGATGTGCGCCACGTGATGCCGGCTATGCCAGTCGTACATCGCCAGCAGCTGGTCGAGGGTCATCACGCCGTTCTCGGGGTGATTGAGCGTGCGCGCGAAGTCCGCCGCCGTCATCGCGCGCAGCACGCGTACCCAGCGATCGTGCAGCGTCTCGAGCAGCGTCAGCGAGGTCTCGATCGCGGTCGACCGCGAATCCTCCAACAACGCCCACGCGCTCTGGTCGTACGGTTTGATCGTCGGCGTATGTTCCGTGAGGGTCAGCTTGAATCGCGTGTACGCATTCATGTGGCTGTCGGGAACGTGATGCACGACCTGACGCACGGTCCAGCCGTCAGGACGATACGGCGTGTCGAGCTGCGCGTCGTTCAGGCCGCTCACCGCGTCGCGCATCGCGCGCGGAGTCGCGGCGATCGTGTCGATAGCGGTCTGGCGCTGCGCGGCGTTCAGCGATTCGGGCCGCTGGTAACGTCCTACCGGGTACTGGAGATCTTCCATGGCGAGTGATGAGAGGTTGTCGATGGCCGGGAACATCGCGTACGTGGAATGTACTCCTGAGCCAGACGCCACGATGCACGGAGGCGAAGATGTCGGGACAGACTGAGCTCTCCGGCCCGGATCTCGGCGCTGGAATCGACGCGAGCCAGCTCGCGCCGGGCGATAAGGTTCTTGGCCACGCGAATGGCGAAGCGGTGCTGCTCGCGCGCGTCGGCGACGAGTACCTCGCGATCGGTGCCACCTGCACACACTACGGGGGTCCCCTCGCCGAAGGCGTGATCGTCGACGACACCGTACGCTGTCCTTGGCACCACGCCTGTTTCAGCCTGCGGACGGGCGAAGCGCTGCGCGCGCCGGCGCTGTCACCGGTTGCGTGCTGGACGGTCGAGCGCCGCGGCAACACGGTGGCCGTGACGAAGAAGCAGGAGCGCGATCCGCTCGCGCCCACGTTTCCGGTCTCCGTCCCGCGTGACACTGCGCCGCGCGGCATTGCGATCGTCGGCGCCGGCGCGGCCGGCGCCGCCGCCGCCGAGATGCTGCGACGCTGCGGCTTCTCCGGCGTCATCACCGTTATCGACGATGACTCCGGCTCGCCGTACGATCGGCCGAATCTCTCCAAGGATTACCTCGCGGGAAATGCGCCCGAAGAATGGATCCCGCTCCGGCCCGCGGAATTCTACGCCGACCATCGCATCGAGCTGGTACGCGGTCGCGTCGCGAAGCTCGACCTGGACGCGAAACGTCTCGAGATCGACGGACACGCACCCGTGCCGTACGACGTACTCCTGCTGGCGCCGGGCGCCGAACCTGTGCGGCTCGACACGCCGGGTGCCGACCTTCGGCACGTCCATTATCTGCGGTCGCTGAGTGACAGCCGCTCGATCATCGCCGCGACCAAAGGAAAGCAGCGCGCGGTCGTCATCGGCTCGAGCTTCATCGGCCTCGAGGTTGCCGCCTCCCTCAGAGCGCGCGACGTCGATGTCCACGTCGTCGCACCGGAACAGGTTCCGCTCGAGCGCGTGCTCGGCCAATACCTGGGGTCGTTCATTCGGTCGCTGCACGAGGAAAAGGGCGTGACCTTCCACCTCGGCCACACGGCACAGCGCATCGAGCGGGACGCGGTGATCCTGGATGACGGAACGCGGCTCGCGGCGGACCTCGTGGTGATCGGGGTCGGCGTGCGGCCCAGACTCGCGCTCGCCGAGCAGGCCGGCCTGACGATCGATCGCGGCGTGATGGTGAACGAGTATCTGGAGACGAGCCGCGCCGGTGTCTACGCGGCGGGCGACATCGCGCGCTGGCCCGACCCGCACTCCGGCGAACGGATTCGCGTGGAGCACTGGGTGGTCGCGCAACGACAGGGCCAGACGGCCGCGCGCAACATGCTCGGCGCACGCGAGCGGTTCGACTACGTGCCGTTCTTCTGGAGCGCGCACTACGACGTGAGCATCAACTACGTAGGGCACGCGCAGCGCTGGGACGAGGTACAGGTGGACGGCGAGGCGAGCCATCGCGACGTGGCGGTCCGGTTCAGCCGCGACGGCCGTCTGCTCGCCCTCGCGACGCTGTTCCGCGACGATGAGAGCTTGCGCGGGGAGATCGCGATGGAGCGGCGCGACGAGCCGGCGTCGGCCGGCCATTGACAAGCGGGCGCCGCGCCAAAATATTCTCTTCTGGAGATAATTCTTTATCACGACGCCGCGGATTCGAGATCCGACTCGGCGCGCATATGGTGAGTGCCTCTGAATGGCCGTGAAGACGAACCGGGCAGCCAATCAGCACGTGCAACTGAGTCGGCGCGAGCGCCAGATCATGGACATCGTGTACCGCCGCGGACAGGCGACGGCCGCCGAGATTCACGAACAGCTGCCCGACGCGCCCTGCGCCGCCGCCGTGCGCACGCTGCTTCGCATCCTCGAAGACAAGGGCCATCTCCGGCACGAGAAGGATGGCCCTCGCCACGTGTACCATCCCACCATGCCGCGTAACGTCGCTCAGCGATCGGCCGTGCGGCATCTCATCGGCACGTTTTTCGGTGGATCGCGCACCGCCGCGGTCGCCGCGCTGCTCGAGGAGTCCGATCGCCCGCTCTCCGACGACGAGCGCGCCGAGCTGGCGGGCATGATTCGCCGGCTCCGATCGGAGGGGAAGTAGCCGTGGTCGCGCCGGTTCCCGTTCTGACCCCAGCCGACAGCGCGCGCGCCGTCGGCGCGGTCTACACGATGTCACTCCTTGCCCTGCTGCCCATCGTGGCCGCGGCGGCGACGGCCTTCGCGCTTCGCCGCGCGAGCGCCGAGAGCCGGGTGCTGGTGTGGCGAGCCGCGATCGTGCTGTTGATTTCGATGCTCGTCGTGCGGCCTTTCACCGGCCAGTCGACGGCGTGGGTCGTGCCCGCGCTCCTGGCTTCGCCGCTCGTCGCGCTTGGTCGCGTGCAGATGACGACCCTCGCGCTCGGTTCACACGGTCGAATGGATCAGCTGTCGAATGCCGGCGTCGTGACGATGATTCAAGTGCTCCTGGCAGTGTACGTGACGGGCGCCATCGTGGTGCTCGCGCCGACCGTGTTCGCCTTCGCTCGCGCCCGGCGGGCGCTGTCGACCGCAGTGCCGGCGGGGCCCGCGTGGGAGGAGTTGTTGAACGACAGCCGACAGCGTCTCGGGATACGCCGGCGCGTGCGACTCTTCGTTTCGCGAGACGTCGGGGTCCCGATGACGTGGGGTTGCTTGCGGCCGGTCGTGCTGCTCCCCCATGCGATCGTCGATTGGAGCGCGAACGAACGGCGCCTCGCGTTGATTCACGAGCTCACTCACGTGCGCCGCGATGACTGGCTGGTCGCACTCATCGCTCGCGTGAGCTGCGCGGCCTATTGGTTCCATCCGGGCGTGTGGTTCCTCGCACGACGGCTTCGCGAGGATTGCGAGATTGCGTGCGACGATGCCGTGCTCGCATGCGGCGCGCGGCAAAGCGATTACGCCAGTCTCCTGATGCGTGCCGCCGAGTCACTATGGTGCGACAGCGCGCGGCCGCGGACCGCGCTCGCGTTGTCCCACCGGGTCGGATTGCGCCGCCGTCTGTTGTTGATCGTCGACGCTCGTCGCGCCGTGCGTCCGCTTGCCCGGCAGTGGAGGGTGTTGGCGGCAACCGCCACCCTGGCGCTCGTCTGGCCGATGAGCGCGATCCAACTCGCGCCGACGCGCGACGTGCTCACCACGCTCATGCGCGACGGCAACTGGCAGACCCGGGCCTACGCGGTGCTCGGCCTGGCGCAGCGGCCCGATTCGGTGGCCGTGGCCCGTACCGCGGCGGAGTGGGATCCGAATCCGCGGGTGCGCGCGTGGGCCCGGTACGCGCTCGGCGCGCGCGGACTCGCGGCTCCGCTCGAGTCATCTCCGGAAGTATCTCCCCAAGTGCCCATTGCTCGCCCCTGAACCCCGCAAACTGACGATGAGCGTTCTGGCTCGCCTGGCTGAGAGAAAAACTTATCTATACGCCGTCGCGGCGATCGTGCTCGCCGGCGGCTACGCCGATCTGGCGCGAGGCGGCACGACCATCTCGGCATTTCTGCTCGCGATCGCGTACTGTGGGTTGATCCCGCTGGCGATCTGGGTCGCCGGTCGCACTGATGAACGCGACGCGACCGCGGATCCGACGCCGCCGTCGTACGGCGTGGCGGCGATCGTGTCGGCCGGTGTGCTCGCGCTCTATCTCGTCACGCTCGCGCCGTCGACGGCAATGTGGGACACGAGCGAGTACATCGCCGCGGCGTACACGTTCGGTCTGCCGCATCCGCCGGGGAATCCGCTGTTCGTGATCGTTGGCCGGTTGTTCTCGGTCCTTCCCATCGCGCCGACGGTTGCGCAGCGCATCAACGTCCTGGCCGCGATCTCGAGCGCCGCCGCCGCCGGGCTGTGGTTCCTCGTCGCCGAGCAGGTACTGGGCGCGTGGCTCTCCGCGCGGTGGCTCCGACTCACCGGTGCGGTCATCGCCGCCGTGCTCGGGGCCACGGCGTTCACCGTATGGAACCAGTCGGTCGTGAACGAGAAGGTGTACACGGTATCGCTCGCCGGCATCGCGCTCGTGTCGTGGCTTGCGATCCGTTGGTCGAATCAGCCCGTCGGCGCGCGCGCCGACCGGCTGCTCGTCCTGATCGCCTATCTCTGTGGCCTGGGATACGCGAATCACATGGCGGGCATGCTTCCGGCGCCGGCGATCGCCTTGGCCGTGCTCATGCGACGCCCGGCGACGCTGCTGCGCGTCAAGCTGCTGCTCGCCTGTGTCGTGGCCCTCGTCGTGGGTGTCAGCCCGTTCGCCACGCAGCCCATTCGCGCGGCGTACTTCCCCGCGCTCAATGAAGGCGAGCCAACGGCGTGCCGCACGACACTCGCGCTGTCGTGCACCATGTCCAAGGACACGTACCGCGCGTTCATGTACAACTTCAATCGCGGACAGTACGGCAAGCCGGCACTGAGCCAGCGCCAAGCGAGTTTCCTGCAGCAGATTGGAATGTGGTGGCTGTACTTCAAGTGGCAGTGGTTGCGCGACCCCGACATGGTCGCGCCATTCGTCCAGGCGCTGCTCGCGGCGCTCTTTCTCACGCTCGGCATCATCGGCGGCGGCGTGCACTTCAAGCGCGACCGAAAGACGTTCTGGTACTTCGGCGCGCTGATGTTCACGACGTCGCTGCTGCTCATCTACTACCTCAACTTCAAGCTCGGGGCGTCGCAGGATCCCAACGCGCAGCAGGAGCACGAAGTTCGCGACCGGGACTACTTCTTCATCTGGAGTTTTTCGGCCTGGGGCGTGTGGGCGGCGATCGGCCTGGCGTACATCTGGGAGTCCGTCGCGGCGCTCGTCGGCACTCAGCAGCGGCGCGTCGGCAAGGCGACGTTCGTGGAACCGACACAGCGCGGCTGGCTCGCCGCCTCGCCGCTGCTACTGCTCGCGGTGGCGCCGCTCGGTGGTAACTGGAGCTCGGCATCGCGCGCGCACCATACCACGACGCGCAACGTCGCGGCCGACATGCTCAACTCCGTCGAGCCATACGGTGTGCTCGTGACGGTCGGCGACAACGACACTTTCCCGCTCTGGTATGCGCAGGAAGTGGAAGGGATTCGACGCGACGTCGTGGTGGCGAACACCTCGTTGCTCAACACGGACTGGTACACGCGACAGCTCATTCGCCGCCCGATCTACGACTACGACGCGGCGAAAGGTCCGGCGATCTACCGTGACAAGGCCTGGGCGAAGCCCAAGGCGCCACCGCTGCACATGACGATGGCGGACGCCGACGCGATCCCGGAGTACTACGAGATGCGCGAGCCGATGCAATTCAACAGCGGGCCGTTCCATGCGACGATCGACCCCAGGAATCTGCAGTACGGTGTGCTGCAGCGCGCAGACGCGCTCGTGCTGCGAATGATACAGGATGCCTGGACCGAGCGGCCGATCTACTTCGCGCGCTCGGCGGCCGGTTATCCGCGCGCACTCGGCCTCGAGCACTACGTGCTGCTGCAGGGACTCGCGTCCAAGCTCTTCGTGCCGCCAGCGTCGGCGTCGAGGGATACAGTGTTCGTGCAGGGCGAAGGTTGGCTCGACGTGCCGAGGTCTAAGGCGCTCTGGAACGAGGTGTTCACCGGCTACCGCTCGGTCGTGAGCGAAGGCCACTGGGTCGACCGCACGTCGGCCAGCATGCCCGCGCTCTACATCTTCGCCGGCGCCGAGCTGGCGGATGCATTGCGCATGAAGGGCGACGTCGCCGGCGCAAATGCGATCTTCAATACGACGCGTCAAGTCGCGTCCGCGGTTCGCCTCGACGATCTGGCGCGCGCGCTCGAGTCGACGGCCAGCGCGCCGCCAGCGACCGGCGATTCGACGGGCGTGACGCTGCGTGCCAATCCGGCGGCGCAGCCGCAGACTCGCAGCACGGAGCAGACGGGGAGAAAGCCCAAGCGATGAACGACGTGATTACGGATTCTGGTAGTGGCGCAACCCCGAGGTGCCGCGTCTGAATTCCGCAAGCCGGAACGCTTCCGCGTACCGGCTCCCGCTCGCCGGCTGGCCGTCGATCGTCTCCACGACGATGTCTCGTTTCGAGCGCGCGGACAGATGCGCGACCAGCGCCCGAGCGCATTCCGTCACGAGCGAGTCGGCCGTATCGGGACGGACGACGACGCGCGCGGCCCGTCGCTCAGCGATCATCGTCACCACTCCGCCGACGGTGACGAGGAGCGCGCCACGACTGCGCGGCCGCACGAACGGGTCGCGTGCCGGATCGCCGGGTATCGGCAGCGTGAACACATTGGCGGGATCGGTCGCCGGCATCACGATCGGTTCCGGTTCGCCGTCCTCACCTGAGCGAAGCGCTTCGACGGCCTCGGGAAGCGCGAACTGCGCGCCGGAAAGTCCCTGCACGAAGTACCCGCGTCGCACGTCGCCGCGGAATTCCAGACGCTTGAGCTCGCGGTAGATCGCGCGCCAGCCGATCGCCGGCCGCTCGCGCCGCCAGACCTCGCGCGACACGATCCCGTAGCGCGCGAGCCACTGTCGCGCGATCGACTCGGCCCACACGCTTTCGTCCACGTCGGGGCCGAGTACGCGCGGCGCGCGCACCAACGACCATCGTCCTGGCCAGGTGCTCGGCTCGGCGCCTTCCTTGTCGGGGCGCTTCCATTTGGGCAAGCGTCGGAGATTCGGCCGGCGTTGTACGACGTAGCGGTTGGCCGACGGCGTGAAATCCGCCGGCAGCCAGCGCGTGGGATCGGGCTGCGCGCGATCGCGTGGTGACACGATTGGCCGCCACCGCATCACGACCCGCAGCGAATCCATCGTGTCGTTGGTGACGAGCCCCGCGCCGACGAGCTCGCGCAGCGCGTCGCGCAGCGCGCGCGAGGTGAGCGACGTCGCCGACGCCAACTCGTCGAAGAACGATGCGCCTTCGCGCGCCAGGCTGTCGATGACTCGCTGCGCGTCATCGGTGAGCGGCGTCGAGTCGGCGGCAGGAATCCAGGCGCGTGCCGTTCCACGCTGGACGAATCGGATCGTCGCCAGCGAGCCCATCTCGCCGGGCTTGGTTGCGGTGCTTCCGCCAATCCAAACGAGCTCGCCCGCGGCGATCGCGCGCGACACCGCGTCGGGATCGTACTCGTCGACTCGAGACGGGAGATACTCGCGCTCCCACGACTCGGCGGGACGGGCCAGCCCGTACAGCTGACGAACGGCCATCAGCGTCCCCTCGTCGCCCGCGAGCCGCGACGATGGCGCCAGGTGCTGCCACTCTTGCACGAACCGCGAAAAGCGATCGAGTCCCACGGCTTCGATCTGCCTGCGCGCGTGCGCAAGCTCGCGACGGCGCGCCTGCTCGAGCAGACGGCGCGAGCACCATCGCTCGGTCGACACATCGCCGCCGAACGTGCCGCGCACGAGCTTACCCGCGCGCGTCCATTCGTCGAGGCGCTCGCGGACCCAGGCGCGATCGAAGTCGTAGCGCGCGAGCACGTCGTCGAGCGACAGGGCGCCGGCGAGCGATACGAACCGCACGAGAATCTCGCGCCGAGCCGCCGCACCGGTCATCGCGGGTGAGCGAAGTGGCTCCGGAATCACCCCGCGCGCCGGCGCGGGCTCGAGTGTCGAGCCGGCGTAAACTGTCGCCAGCGCGTCGCTCACTCCGCCGAACGCGGCGGCGTATCGCCCGTAGTTCTCGGTGAGGATCAAGCGTTGCCGCGCGCCGCTCGCGGTGAGAATGTCGATTCCCACCACGCGCTGCCGGTCGAGCAGCTCGAACACGGGATCGCCGCGGCGGCCTTCTTCGGGTGACCCGACGCGGTCGCGCAACTCGTCGAGCGTGAGATCGCCGGCGCGATCGAGGAGCGCCGCCAGCTCGTCCGCCGTCCGCGCG
>DATJHY010000242.1:0-7745 GCA_035493635.1 Gemmatimonadaceae bacterium
CCGGCAGCACGTCGCGCCCGTGTTCGTCGATGGCCGACACTGGTAGCTGCTGTCGCGACACGTAAAATGGCCGGAGCGACACCGGTCCCGGCGGCACGAAACGCTCGTCGACGAACACGTCCACCGAATCCGGATGATCGATCGCGAGCAGCTTGAGATGGTCGGCGTACGCCGTCTCCCACAACTCTTCGGTGAGCTGCAGCACGTACTTGCCATCGCGCGGCTGCAGTGCGCTGCCCGGGATTCGCAGATACTCCTGCGACGCGCCCGCCGGCGCATATGCCGTGTTGCTCCCGAGTATGCCGAGCGGCATGCCGAGCGCGCTGCGCCACATCACGTCGGTGAGGAACTCGAAGTGCTTGCCGTTCCAGGCGTACAGGAACGCGCACGAGCCCTTGAGCACTTCGTTCTCGATCACGTCCTGATCGCTGCCCGGGAAGTACACCGTCTGGGGCACGCCATTGGGCCACTCGATTCGCACGACGTCGGCCTTGAGGTGTGGCCCGAGCCCGAATTGCGTGACGCGCGACGTCACCACGCGCGTCTGATACAGCTCGGCGGCGCGAACCTCGACCTTGGCGCCGATGCCGAAGTCGTTGTTCTTGCCGCTCCCCGTGCGCAAGCCGATCAACTGGACCTGCATCGACAGGCTCGCGTTCCCGCCATCGTTTCGCAGCAGTCGTACTCCACCCGGCTCGGCGACGAGTAAATCCTGATCGCCGTCGCCGTCGATGTCGTGTGAGACGACGGTGCCGCCCGATCGGACGGTCGAGGGTTGGACCGTCGAGGGCAGGATGCTTGAGCGATCTGTGAATGCGCCGGTGCCGTCGTTCCGAAGGAGGACCGTGCCGCGGCCACCGGCGGTTGCCGGGGCGCCGACGATTGCGAGGTCGAGCCAGCCGTCGTTGTCGAAGTCGACGAACGTGGCGCCGGCCGCCGTGATGCCGGCGAGTGCTGCGAATGCGCGGCTCGACCGGGTGTCTTGCTTGAAAGTTCCATCACCCGAGTTCAACCAAATGCTCGACTCGCGTCCGTTGGCGACGAACAGGTCGAAGAACCCGTCGTTGTTGTAGTCTCCGACCGCAACTGCGGAACCTCCCGTAACGCGAATGCCGCTCGCTGCCGTAGCATCGGTGAATTGTCTGTTTCCAGCATTCCGGAAGAACGTGAGGTTGCCTTTGTCCCGCACGACGACGACATCCATCCGTCCGTCGCCGTCGAAGTCGGCGAATGCCGCGTCGCGCGTGGCACCAGCCGTGCTCGCGGTGGCGAAGCCCATCGCCTGCGTACTCTCGCTGAACGTGCCGTCCAGGTTGTTCCGATACATCAAGGGCGATGGCCCACCCACCAGTAGCAAATCCAGGTCACCGTCGTGATCGAGGTCGACGAACAACGCCTTCCGCGCCCCGCCCAGATTCGTAATCCCGGGCTTCGCGCTGACGTCCTGGAACTTGCCAGCGCCGTCGTTGTGCAGCAGATATGCGCGTTGATCGCCGCCGATGACGAACAAGTCCATATGCCCGTCGTTGTCGACGTCGGCAAAGGTCGCGAAAGCGGCGCCACGCGGCAGCGCGATTCCTGCCCGCTGAGTCACATCGAGCAGTTGGCCGCCTCGCACGTGGTAGAGGTGTGCGGCCGCGGCCGGCTGCTGCGGAGACGCGAACGAGGCGAACACGTCGTCGGTGCCGTCGGCGTCGTAATCGCCCACGGCGATCGTTGAGCGCACGGACGTATCGCCAACGGCTTGCACACCGGGAAGTCCCGCGTCGGTCGTGGCGTCGAGGAAGCGCACCAGGTCGGGCGACGGCTTGCCGCGCCCTGCGCCACGCAGCATCACGAGCGACTTGGGCGTGAAGCCGAGCACCGGACGCCCGACCAGCGGCCCCTCGAGCCACTTCACGTCGTCGAGCGCGGCCTGATACGCCGACGTGAGCTCCATCAGGTGGAGGAAGCGGTCGAGCGGCTGCCGTGCCTCCGCGACTTTGCCCGCGCGTAGCGAACGTATCGTCTCGTCCAGCGACGGCTGGGCCGCCACTGGAATCTCGGGGCCTACTCTCCGTGCTTCCTCGAGATGGCGCACGGCGCTGTCCGCCTGGCCGCGCCGTACGAGCGCGTCGACGAGCTTGAGCCGCACCGCGAGATTTTCCGGCGCGAGTGCGATGACACCGCGCAGTTCCTCCGCGTATTTCGCGATCGCCGCGCTGTCACGAGCCACGCTATCGCGCGGCGCATCGAGCTCGGCGAGGGCGTACGACACATGCGCGTTCCGCGGCGCGGCGCGCCGGAGCTCCTCGAGCGTGCTCCGCGCCTCAGTCGGGCGGCGGGTCACCGAGTACAGCTTCGCCGCCATCAGCCCGATGTCGACGTTCGCCGGATCCAGCTCGCGAGCGCGCTTCAGTTGCTTGTCGGCTTCGTCGTAGCGCGACCCGCGCAGATACGTCACGCCAAGGTTGGCGTAGCCGAGTGGATCCTTGGGCGCGAGATCGATGACGCGCTTGAATTGTGACTCGGCTTGCGCGAGCTGGCCGGTCTCCAGGTAGCCCAACCCGAGCGCCTGCGCCTGAAAGAGCTCCTCGGTCCGGACTTCCTTCTTTTGGCAGCCAGCGATGACGGCAGCGAGCAATGACGCGGTGAGGACGCCGAGCCGTGCCCGTTGGTTCATGCGTGGATCTCGTGCCTTGCCGGCGCGAGGTATTGCTCGAATGGCTGCCGCTGTTCCGGCGACAGCGCCTCGTACGCCGCCACGAACTGCTCCGTTCTCGTCGAACCGAAGCGCCGGGCGCCCGCCTGGAGGAACGCGAGCACTTCGTCGAGCGTGCGCACGCCTCCCGCCGCCTTTACGAGGCACTTGCCTTCGACGGCCTTGTACATGAGCCGCACGTCGTCGAGCGTCGCGCCGCCCTCGGCGTATGCCGTCGACGTCTTCACAAAGCGAGCGCCGGCCTGGGCAATCCAGCGGCAGGCGCGCTGCTTCTCTTCCTCTTCGAGCAGGCAGTTCTCGGTGATCACCTTCACGATTGCGTGATGCACCGTCGCCGCCGCGACGACGCCACGAATGTCGCGCATGAACACCGTCTTCTGGTGGTTCTTGAGCGCGGGGATGTTCATCACCATGTCGATCTCGCGCGCGCCCATCTCCATGACCGTCCGCGCCTGAAACTCTTTCATCGACGGCGTCTCGTTGCCGTGCGGGAAGCCGACCACCGTTCCCACGAGCACGTCCGTGCCTTTGAGCTGCTCGACGGCAAAGCGAACGTAATGCGGCTGTACCGTGAGCGTGGCCGTGCCCAATCGCGCGGCGGTCTCCGCGGCGTGCAGCACCATCTCGCTCGTGGCGTCGGGCCGCACGATCGAGTGGTCGAACAGTTTCGCGAACGAGCTCACCATGTCGCCGTTCAACGTCCGTCCTCCAATCCGCTGCTTGGCACAGGCTGCGCGGACTCCTGCACGAGCAGCAGCTCGGCTTCGTCACCCGCGATGACCGCGGCCTCGGGCACGCGCGATCCGACGTCGTGCACGAGCGCCGTCAACGCGGCAGCGCCCAGCAGAAAGACGCCGCCGAACATCACCATGTAGAGCGGCGCATTGCCGTTGTCGGTTCCGAACACAGTGCGAATGAGCGGGCCGAATGCCAGCGCCGCGATGATCTCGGGGATGACGATGAAGAAGTTGAAAACGCCCATGTACACGCCCATCCGGCTCGGCGGTAGCGCCGTGGAGAGAATAGCGTACGGCATCGAGAGAATCGACGCCCAGGCGATGCCGACGCCGACCATGGAAAGTAAAAGGACATACTTGTCGTGGATCACATAGACCGACAGCAACCCTATGGCGCCGCAGACGAGCGACCCGATGTGAACCGCCTTGCGGCTGCTCGCATCGGCGAGCCTCGGCAACGCCAGCGCGACGATAAAGCAGGTGATCGAGTAGAAGGCGAAGGCGAATCCGCCCCACTCGATCCCGCGCGTGTAGAGCTCCGACTGCGGATCGACCGCGCCGAAGACGTGCCGTGCCGTGGCGGGCACGAAGAAGAGCCACATGCAGAAGAGTCCCAGCCACGTGAAGAGCTGCACGACGGCGAGTTGGCGCATCGTGCGGGGCATGTCGCGAACGGCTTCGACGATCTCGCGCGCCAGGGCGCCCGCGCCGAGACCGCGCCTCTCGCGGCGCGCACGGTGAAACGCCTCCAGATCCTCGGGAGGGAACTCGCTCGTCGTGGCAACGGTCCAGAGCACGCAAACGAGAAACACCACGGCCCCGGCCTGGAACGAGTACTTCACGGAGAGCGGTACGCCGCCTGCGGTATTCCCGCTCACTCCGAGCCAACTGAGGAGGAGAGGAAGTGCATTCGCCAGACTCGCGCCCACACCGATGAAGAACGACTGCAGCACGAAGCCCGCCGTGCGCTGCGACGCGTCGAGCTTGTCGGCGACGAACGCGCGAAACGGCTCCATCGAGATGTTGATCGAGGCGTCGAGAATCCAGAGCAGGGTCGCCGCCATCCACAGCGTGCTCGACGTCGGCATCACGAAGAGCGCGATCGAGGCGAGAATGGCGCCGGTGAGGAAATACGGTCGCCGGCGTCCGAGCGGTCCCCAGGTGCGGTCGCTCGCCGCTCCGATGATCGGCTGCACGATGAGACCCGTGACCGGCGCGGCAAGCCAGAGGAGCGGCACCTGATCCGGCCGCGCGCCGAGCTTCTCGTACACGGCCGACATGTTCGCGAGCTGCAGGCCCCAGCCGAACTGGATGCCGAGGAAGCCGAAGCTCATGTTGTACAGCTGCCAGAAGCTCAGCCGGGGCTTTTGCATGGGGAGAGTTTGTCGTCCGACGGCCCGTTTGTGAAGGAGGGGACGTGAGGCTGAGCCGCAATGCGGCAGCTTGCTTCGTCTGCGCTGGCCTCATCGCGTCAGCGCTGGCGGTGCGCGGCTCGGCGCAGCCTTCGTCGGGCATTCCAGCCACCGACTGGAAGCGCGGCGCGGTGTGCTACGAGGTCTTCGTGCGCTCGTTCTACGACAGCGACGGCGACGGCATTGGCGACCTGAACGGTCTCACGCAAAAGCTCGACTACATCAACGACGGCAATCCCGCCACGCAGCGCGACCTCGGCGCCCGGTGCCTCTGGCTCATGCCGGTCGCGGCGTCACCGAGCTACCACGGGTACGACGCGACCAACTACTACCGCGTCAATCCGCAGTATGGGTCGAACGCTGATTTCAGGCGCTTCATCGCCGCCGCGCATCGCCGCGGAATCAGGGTGCTCGTCGACATGGTGCTGAATCACCTGTCCAGTGAGCATCCGGCATTCAAGTCGGCGCTGCTCGATCCGAATTCGCCGTATCGAAGCTGGTTCCGCTGGTCGCAAACCAAGTCTACGGAGAAGGGACCGTGGGGCCAGGAGGTGTGGCACAAGTCGCCAGTCCGCGACGAGTACTACTACGGCATTTTCTGGGAGGGAATGCCGGACCTGAACTACGCCACGCCGGCCGTGCGCGAGGAAGCCAAGCGGATCGCGCGCTTCTGGCTCGACAGCATGGGCGTCGACGGGTTTCGGCTGGACGCGGTGCCGTACCTGGTCGAAGAAGGCAATCAGCTCGCCGGAACGCCGGGGACACACGCGTTCCTGCGCGAGTACGGGAGCTACGTTCGCCAGACCGCGCCGCGATCGTACACGGTGGGCGAGGTCTGGGACAGCGTGGGCGCGATGCTTCCGTACTATCCCGATCAGCTCGACTCGTACTTCGCGTTCGAGCTGTCGGACGCGATTCTCGGCGCGGTTCGAACCGGCTCCGCGACAAAGCTGCTCATGGGCTACATGCGTCTGCAGCGAACGATGCCGGCGTACCGCTGGTCGCCGTTCCTGCGCAATCACGATCAAACGCGGACGATGACCGTCGTGGGCGGCGACGTCACGCGGGCGAAGATGGCGGCGACGCTGCTGCTCACGTTGCCCGGGCTGCCGTTCGTGTATTACGGCGAGGAGATCGGGATGACCGGCGACAAACCCGACCCGCGACTTCGCACGCCCATGCACTGGAAGCCCGGAGCAGCGGCCGGGTTCACGACGGGACTCCCGTGGGAGCCGCTGCAACCGGACTCGCTCACCGCGAACGTGGCGGTTGAGGAAAACGACCCTGGTTCGCTACTCCACCTCTACCGCAAGCTGATTCACCTTCGCGCCGCGAACTCCGCCCTCGCGGCGGGAGAGCTCGTGCCGCTTCGGTCGAGCAACGATGCGGTCACGGCCTACCTTCGGCGAGACCGAACGCGCGCGGTGCTCGTCGTGGCGAATCTCGGCAACGCGCCCGCCGACGGTGTGTCGCTCGATTCGGACGAACATGCGCTCGCGTCGGGCGCGTACACGCTCACGCCGCTGCTCGGCGGCGCCGCCGCCTCGCGGCTCACCGTGACCGCCGACGGCCGAATTCGAGGCTACGTCCCCGTGCGGACGCTCGGACCAATGACAAGTCATGTCTTCGATCTTTCCCGCTAGGCTCGTCCTGGCGTGGCTTCATCTGCTGGCGCTCGGCGTCGGCCTCGGCGGCGTGTGGGGACGTGCACGCGCGCTGCACGATTCGTTGCGTGACCCGGTGGACGAGCGAGCCATTCGGCGCGCGCTCGTCGCCGACGCATGGTGGGGCGTCGCGGCGGTCGTCTGGCTGGTGACGGGTTTATGGCGCTTGCTGGCCGGCACCGAAAAGAGCACGGCGTACTATCTGACCAACATCGCCTTCAATGCGAAGATGCTGATGTTCGTCGCCGTTCTCGGCCTCGAAGTCTGGCCGATGATCACGCTCATGCGCTGGCGCCGCCGAACGCGCGAGCCACAGGCGCGCGACGCGGGCAGGATCGAAGTGATCAGCTACGTGGAGTGCGCGCTCGTCATTGCCATGGTGTTCGCCGCGGTGGCCATGGCCCGCGGCTTCGGCGGACGCGCCGCGTCATCGGCGGGCGAGGTGACCGACACACTCTGTGCGCTCGGCGACTCGTCCGATTCTCGGAGCGTGAGCACGGCCACCACGGGGCCGACGGGCGCGACTCCGGCGTCTGGCAGTCCGGCGACCAGCGCCGCATCGCCAACGGCGAGCGACGCCGATTTGGAGCTTGTGAGCCGCGAGTTGACGATGCCATTGGCCGGCATCGACCCCATGAAGCTGCACAGTAATTTCGACGCCCTTCGTGGTGCCGGTCGCCGGCACGAGGCGCTCGACATCATGGCGCCGCGCCGCACGCCGGTGTTGTCTGCGGCGCCGGGACGCGTCCTCAAGCTGTTCACCAGCCACGATGGTGGACTGATGGTGTACGCCGCCGATTCGTCCGAGCGATTCATCCTGATGTACGCGCACCTGGACGGCTACGCGCCCGGATTGCGTGACGGCGCGCCTCTCGCGCGCGGGCAGCTCATCGGATATGTCGGCTTCACCGGAAATGCGTCACCCAAGGCTCCGCATCTGCACTTCGCCATCGCGCGGAGCGGTGACTTGCGACGGTGGTCCAAGGGTACGGCGGTCGATCCGCTCCCACTATTGCAGCGTGCGCATGGCCGCTGATTGATTCCGCCGCCGTGCGCCCCATGGAGTTGGAACAATTGGGACGCGGATCTGACGGATCTGACGGCTCGAACGGCCGTTCCAAAGAAAGGATCGTCCGGGCTCGTCGCCAGCGGCGCCATCGCGCGGATGGGAACGCCTCAGCGCCTCTCTGCGTCCTCTGCGCCTCTGCGTTGAGCTGTTGCCGTTGCCGTT
>DATJHY010000243.1:0-3905 GCA_035493635.1 Gemmatimonadaceae bacterium
GCGCTCGCCAAGCAGTACAAGTTCGACCTCAACACACCGTGGGGCGATTTGCCGCAGAAGGTGCGCGACGTGGTGTTGTACGGCGCCGCGGGCCGCAAGATGACGTTCCAGTTGGACACCGAGAAATTCCACGGCGAATACCAGGGCGCATGGGAAGGCGTGCTCTCGCTCGTGCAGCGCCGTTACCGCGAGACGACCTCGGATGCGGTGCGCGTCGAGCTCGAGGAGTTCATGGTCGAAGCGCCGTGCACGGCGTGCGGCGGACGCCGGCTCAAGCCGGAGTCGCTCGCCGTGACCGTCGGCGGCAAGAACATCGGCGAGCTGGTCGAGCTGTCCGTCACGGCAACGCTCCGGTTCCTGGAATCGCTGCCGCTCAGGTCTAACGGAAGGCCGGGCCTCGATGCGTCGATCGCGGGTCCCATTCTCAAGGAAGTGCGCGAGCGCCTGCGGTTCCTCGCCGACGTGGGGCTCGACTACCTGACGCTCAGCCGCTCCGCCGAATCGTTGTCGGGCGGCGAGGCCCAACGCATCCGGTTGGCGACGCAGATCGGGTCGCGTCTCGTCGGCGTGTTGTACATTCTCGACGAGCCGTCGATCGGTCTGCACCAGCGCGACAACGCACGGCTCCTCGCCACGCTGCGGCAACTCCGCGACCTCGGCAACACGGTCATCGTGGTCGAGCACGATGAAGAAACGATGCGCGAAGCCGACCACCTCATCGACCTCGGACCCGGCGCGGGCCGGCACGGCGGCGAGGTGGTCGCGCAGGGCACGGTCGAGGAAGTGTCGCGCAATCCGAAGTCGCTCACGGGACGATACCTGAGCGGCCAACTGCGCATCGACGTGCCCGCGCCGGCTGAGCGGCGCCAGCCCCAGCGCGGCCGCGTGCTGCGCGTCGAGGGGGCGCGGGCGCACAACCTCTCGAACCTCGACGTCGAGTTTCCGTTAGGACTGTTCGTCGCCGTCACCGGTGTCTCCGGCTCGGGCAAGTCGACGCTCGTCGAAGACATCGTGCACCGGTCGCTCGCGCGGCACTTCTATCGCGCTCGGCTCATCCCCGGCGAGCACGGCCGCATCCTCGGCCTCGAGCACATCGACAAGGTCATCGACATCGACCAGAGTCCGATCGGCCGAACGCCGCGCAGCAACCCGGCCACGTACACCGGCTTGTTCACGCCCATCCGTGAGCTGTTCGCCGAGTTGCCCGACGCGAAGATCCGCGGCTATGGCCCGGGTCGGTTTTCGTTCAACGTGAAGGGCGGCCGCTGCGAGGCGTGCCAGGGCGACGGCCTCGTGAAGATCGAGATGCACTTTCTCCCGGACGTGTACGTCCCGTGCGAGGTGTGCAAGGGCAAGCGCTACAACCGCGAGACCCTCGAGGTGCGGTTCCGCGGCGCGTCGATCGCCGACGTGCTCGACATGACCGTCGAGGATGCCGCAACCTTTTTCGCCAACCAGCCCCGCGTTAGGCAGAAGCTCGAGACGCTGGTCGACGTCGGCCTGGGCTACGTGCACCTGGGCCAGAGCGCCACCACGCTCTCCGGCGGCGAGGCCCAACGCGTGAAGCTCGCGACGGAGCTCTCCAAGCGCGACACCGGCCGCACGTTCTACATCCTCGACGAGCCGACGACGGGTCTCCACTTCGAGGATGTCCGCCTGCTACTTCGCGTGCTGCACCGGTTGGTCGACAAGGGGAACACGGTTCTCGTGATCGAGCACAACCTCGACGTGATCAAAACCGCGGACTGGATCATCGACCTCGGCCCCGAGGGCGGGGCCAACGGCGGCAAGATCATCGCGACCGGCACGCCCGAGCAAGTGGCCCAAACGCCGGGCTCCTCGACCGGCGACTTTCTCCGCAGGGTGCTAACGCAGCCGGCGAAGGCAACGGCGACGCGAACGCGAAGTCGCCGAGTCGAAGCGGAAACGGCGAGGCAATGATGGAGAGCCGCCCCATTCCCTATTCGCTATTCCCCACGCGCGCGCGAGCGCGCGCTTCCCTCATATAGAATGGTCTCCATTCTCGATATCATCGGCCCGATCATGGTCGGCCCGTCCTCGTCGCACACGGCCGGGGCTTGCCGCATTGGATTGCTCACGCGCATGCTGGTAGGCGGCACGCCCGAACGCGCGCGCATCGAGCTCCACGGCTCGTTCGCCCGCACCGGCGAGGGACACGGCACCGATAAAGCGATCGCCGGCGGACTGTTAGGCATGCGTCCCGACGACGAGCGCCTCCGCGATGCGCTCGACATCATGGAGCGCGAGGGCCTCGACTACACCTTCGAGAAGACGTCGCTCGACGATGACGCGCACCCCAACACGACCCGCATCACGGCACTGCACGGCGGCTTCGAAGCCGTCGTCGTCGGCTCGTCGTTAGGCGCCGGTCGTATCCGCCTCACCGAAGTCGACGGCTTTCCCGTCGACATCTCGGGCAGCCTCCCCACACTCGTCCTCGTCGCCGAAGACCGGCCCGGATCCATCGCCCGCATCGCCGGCGTCCTCGCCGACGAGCGCATCAACCTCGCCACCATGCGCGTCACGCGAAAGGAACGCGGCGGCGACGCCTTCATGGTGATCGAGCTCGACGACGCGCCGAGTGCCGAAGCGACGACCCGGATCGGCGGCCTGGAGTGGGTACGCTGGGTCCGCGCGCTGGAAAAAGTAGGAGCCTAACGCAATGTTCCGCTCGCTGGCCGACGCCATCGCCGCTGCCGAATCGCGCGGCGCGTCGCTGTCCGACGTCGCCCTCGACGCGGAATCCAAAGACCAGGGTCGCGACCGCGCCAGTATCCGCGCCGCCCTCGAGCGCGCCCTCCGGGTGATGCGCGGTGCCGTCACCCGCGGTATGGAAGGCGATCTGCACTCCGCCTCCGGCCTGGTCGGGGGCGATGCCGCCAAGGTACGAGCCAGCCATGCTGGTCCGCTCGCGGACACACCATTTCACGACATCCTGGCGCGCGCACTCGCGGTGCAGGAAGTGAACGCGGCGATGGGCGTCATCGTCGCCGCGCCAACCGCCGGCGGAGCCGGCGTGCTGCCCGCGGTCCTCACCGGACTCGCCGACGCACGCGGCATGGACGACGCGCGCGTCGTGAGCGCCCTGGCAACCGCAGGTCTCATCGGCGCAGTGATCGCCGAGCGCGCCTCGCTGTCTGGCGCGGAAGGGGGATGCCAAGCCGAGACCGGCGCGGCGGCCGCGATGGCGGCGGGATCGGCCGTCGAATTACTCGGCGGCACACCGGCGCAGGCGGGACACGGCGTCGCGCTCACCATGCAAGGCATGCTCGGATTGGTATGCGATCCGTTGGGCGGACTCGTCGAGCTGCCGTGCGTCTTTCGCAACGCCACCGGCTCCGCCATCGCGCTCGCCGGTATCGAGATGGCGTTGGCTGGCGTCACGTTCGCGATTCCGGTCGATGAAGTGATCGATACGATGGGTGAGATCGGACGCGCGATGGACGTGCGCTATCGCGAGACCGCGGGCGGCGGCCTCGCGGCTACGCCGACAGGCCGTCGACTGGCCCGCGAGCGCCTGGTCCAGATTCGGCGCTCGACGCACTGATCAGGGCGTCTGTTGGCGGGTTGCCGATGCAAGTATCTTCCCGCCTAGGGCTTGGCCTTCGTATGAAACGTCGTGCGCGCGCGTTGCGTACGGTGGAAGATACAGAGTCCATGTCCGCTTTTGCGAACCAGGCATCACGGTGCACGGTGCTCGCGCTGCCAGACTTCGTTCTCACGACCCAGAGTCAAGGACCCATGGTCAACAAAGAAGAGATCGAAGACTTCCTCGACCGGTTATCCATCGACGGTGCGAGCCACTCGGAGATCCATCCGGGAATGTGGATCGTGCGTCCGGGCGGCGAGCTCGACGCCGATGTTGTTGTCCACTATTCGCCACC
>DATJHY010000244.1:0-8550 GCA_035493635.1 Gemmatimonadaceae bacterium
GCGCGTGAACGCCGGCCTTTCCGACGCGCGTGGCACTGTGAGGTCTTCGCTGGATGAAGATGAACGGGACGATGCTCGAGACGCCCCCGGAGGTCTTTACGTCGACGGCTGTGATCAACGGCCGCTACGAGTTGGGCGCGCGTCTCGGTCAAGGCGGCATGGGTGTCGTCTATCGGGCATTGGATCGACAGCACCCCGAACGCGCGCTGGCCGTGAAAACGGACCTGGCCGAACATGTCAGCGACTCCGCACTGAGTCTCTTCAAGGCCGAGTTCAAGGCCATGGCGGAGCTGCGCCATCCAAACGTCGCCAAGGTTTATGACTTCGAGCCGATTCAGGGCGGCGACAGCCATCTCTTCACGATGGAATATGTCGACGGACGGAACATCCTCGACGCGACGAGAGATGCCTCTCACGGAGTCGTGCTCGACTTCATCGTTCAGACCTGCCGGGCGCTGTCGTTCGTGCACAGTCGGAAGTTGATCCACCTGGATCTGAAGCCGGCCAATGTCCTGGTGGATCGGGACGGCGCAGTGAAGGTGCTCGACTTCGGGCTTGTCGGTGCACGAGCAACCGATACGTCGTCGCCCTACGTGGGAACGCCGTCGTACGTGGCGCCCGAGATGCTCGGCAACGGACGGCAAATCGACCATCGCGTCGACCTCTATAGCCTGGGCGTGACTTGGTACGAGCTGCTGTGTCGCCACGTTCCGTTCCG
This sequence comes from Gemmatimonadaceae bacterium, assembly GCA_035493635.1. Taxonomy (GTDB): domain Bacteria; phylum Gemmatimonadota; class Gemmatimonadetes; order Gemmatimonadales; family Gemmatimonadaceae; genus JAQBQB01. The sequence continues at coordinate 719 of DATJHY010000244.1, forward strand.
AGCCAAGAGGGTCGTCGACGTCCTCGACATGCACCGGAACGCTCCAATCACTTTCGACGACGAGGTGCGGGAGCGGTGTCCTGCCTGGACCCTCTCGATCATCGAACGACTCTGCGCCAAGCATCCGGCCGATCGCTTTCGCTCCGGCAATGCGGTCATTGAAGCGATCAATGCCGGCGGCGGCCATTCATACGACTTCGAGACGTCGGCGACGCGCGATAGCTACTTCTTTTCCGGGAAATTCGTGGGACGGGAGCGAGAGCTCGAGGCGCTGCTCGGCTTCGTTGGTGAACGATTGAGCGACGGGCCTGCGCCTCGAGAGCCGGTCTTCATGGTTGCGGGGCCGAGCGGAGGTGGCAAATCCCGCTTGATGCTCGAGGTGCGTCATCGCGCGCAGCTGTCGAAGCTCGCGTTCATCGAGGCCGACTGTTACGACGGCTCGTTCACGGAGTACGAGCCGATCGTCACCGCGGCGAGCTACGCCGTGCGTCTCGCCGAGAGCCTCGGCGAGACGGATCTGCTGAATCGCTTCGCCCCCGCGCTCGCGTCGCTCGACGAGCGATTGGCCGGCCGGCCGGTGGTTCCCGAGACGGCCATCAGCGACAATCCCGACGCGGCCCGACTGGCGATGATCGGCCAGATCGGCGAGTTCTTCGTGGCGGTCGCCGAGCGCGCGCCATTCGTGCTGTACATCAACGACCTCCAGTGGGCGCGAAGCGGCACGTTGGACGTGTTGACCAACCTGTCGCGTCTGATCGCCGTTCGTGAGCGGGGTGGAGCGCGCGCGCGCATTGCGTTGCTGGGCAGCTATCGCGACGACGAGATCGATGGACGGCCGCTCGAGAACGCGCTGCGCGGGCTTCGCGACCATCATGAGCTGCGCGTCGCGCTGGTCGCGCCTCTGAGTCGCGACGAGGTATCCGCGCTGCTTGGCTCCATGCTCGGCCTCGACGAATTGCCCGAGGGATTCGTCGATCGCGTGCGACGCGAGACGGCCGGCAATCCGTTCTTCGTGATCGAGGTCGTTCGGTCGCTGGTCGAGCGCGGTTCGGTCTACATGGAACGAGGCCGGTGGGCGGCGGATCGGCCAATCGGCTATCTCGAGATTCCGGCGACCATGACGGCACTGTTCGAGCGGCGCGTGGCGTGCCTCGAGGGCCGCGAGCGTGACGTGCTCGAGATCATTGCCACGTTCGGCCGCCCAATTCCTCTCTCGTTGATCGCGCACGTCGCGAAGCTCGCCGATGACGGCCTGCATCGAATCATCCTGGCACTCCTGCGGCGCCAGATGGTCTCGAGAGGCCTGGTAGGCGGCGACTTGTGCGCGTGGACGAGCCACGACCGCATCCGCGAGATGGTGTACTCGCGGATCGATCCGTCGACGCGCCTCGGCTTGCATCGCGCGTTGGCGCGGGCCCTCGAGGAGCAAGCCGGCGATGACGACACCGCGGGACTCGATGCCTTGGCGCGCCAGTGGTGGGGCGCGGAAGATCGCGACAAGGCGCTGCACTATTGCCTGCGCGGCGCCGCGCAGGCCAAGCGGCGGCACGCCCTGGAGACGGGCATCGAGCTTCTCGAGCACGCGCTCGAGTTGCTGCCAGAGGATCGGAGGGCTGATCGGACGTCCGTCGAGGACGATCTCGCGACGATGCTCGCGTTCACGGGAGATTTCGAGCGCGCGACCGAGCTCTACGACCGGGTCCTCCCTGAGCTTGGCAGCGTGATCGATCGCGCGCGTGTGTTGAAGCAGCTCGCCTCGATCGCGTATCATCGCGGTCAGACCGCCCGCGCGCTGGACACCGGCTGGAAAGCACTCGCGCTTTTGGGAGACTCGCGGCCAAGGACTCGTTTCACGACCATCGCACGCATCGCGCGGCTGGCCATCGAGCACTCGCTCGCGCGGATCGCTCCGCGATTGCTGCGCCGGAAGCTCGATCCCGCGCTCGCCGCGGCAAAGGCCGATTGCTATCTCTCGCTCGTCACCCCGTTGATCTTCGTCGATCACCGCGAGATGGCCGTTGCCGTCCTGTCGGCGATGAATCTCGCGGAGCAATTGGGGCCGAGCCCACAGCTCGCGTACGCTTGTTCGTTTCACGGTATGTTCATCGGGGTCGCTTTCAATCGGTTCGAGGCGGGAATGGCGAGTGCACGTCGCGGGCTCGCGATTGCGGAGTCGCTTGATCTTCCCTGGCACCGGGCGCACGCCCTTCAGACCGTGGCGCTGCTGCATTTCATGCAGGGCCAATGGGAGGCTGGCCGCAAGGCCGCCAGCGCCGCCAAGGCCCTGTTCCACGCGCACAGCGACATCTATTGCGTCGGCAGCTCCCATTGCGTTCTCCTGCTCAACTACCTGGGACAAGGCCTGATTGGCGCGGCCCGGCAGACGGCGCAAGAAGGCCTGGAGATCGTGGAGCGTGTCGGCGCGCTCTCGATTTCCAACCCTGTGTCCATGAAGTGCGGCGCCATGCTCGTGGATATGGGGCACGACGATACCGGCTTGACTCGACTGCTCGAGACCTTTCGCTCGACGGAAGAAATCGGCGATCCACTGCAGCGGGTGTGGGTACGACTGTTCCTCGGTCACGCCTACTTCGCGCGCGCGGAGCTGGCGGTCGCGATCCAGTATCTGGAGGAGTGCATCGAGATCCGCCGCCGCGCGGGACTTGGCGCCGATTTTCTGAGCGGACGCGCATTGCCGCTCCTCGCTCGCGTCTATCTCGAGGCGGCGCGCACCAGCGGGGATGACGCGCAGCGCAAGCGGTGGCTGCGTGCCGCTGGTCGGCATGCCAAGGCCGGGCTGCGCAGCATGCGCGTGCGCACGAATTATCGGTCGGCAGCCTTGTTGGCGATGGCCGAGTTCCGCTGGGATTCCGGCCGCCGCGCCGAGGGCCGACGTCTCTTCGACGATAGCATCGCGCTGGCTGACCGGCAGGGATCACGCATCATGTTCGCAGACGCACACTATGAGCTCGGCCGCCGGCTGGTCGATGAGGACGGCCCGGTCGGGCGTCATCATCTTCAAGCCGCCCTCGAGGTCTACGACGCGTGCGATGCGGTGGCGTACGTGCGGATGGTGGAGCGCGAGCTCGCAAGAGCGGGTGTCGGTCGCCGCGCCGCGGACCAGCGCTCGTCGACGTCCGCAATGAGACCGATACGAGCAAGCACTAAAGCCCGGCTCGTCGGACGCCGCTCCATCTGACCGGGCGCGTCAGGACGAACTGATCGCCGACTCCACCTCGAACGACGCACTCGCCACGGACTCTCTCGGCACACCGACGATCAACGGGCTCACGCCTTTGGGGCCGACGCGAATCACCGTCCCGTCCTTGCCCACGAGCGGGCGATAGTACGCCTCGACCGCGCGCTCGAGACCTGGTCCGTACGCCGGGCACTGGTAGGCGGCCGGTACCGTGACCTGAATGAGATCGTCGCCATTCGCTTCGAGGCGGTGCCAGATCGTCGCCGTACAGTTGGTGTCGATCCGGCCGTCGGGGAAGCGGAACGAGAAGTGGACGACGGCATCGACGTTGTCGCCGGGCTCGCCCAGGACGTGCTGTTCCGTGATTTCAACGGCCTCGAAATGCACTTCGACGCGGCTCTGCAACGGAAACCCTCCGCTGTGACTTGGTGGAATGACCACTCAAGCCGCGTCGCTTGCGTTGGCATTGGACTGACGCGTTTCGGTGCAAAGCGTCACCGAGGCTGGTTCCTGAAACCAGCGACCTCGCGAAGTCTCGCCATCTCGAGCATCCGTCCGCCCGCCACGACCCAGCGTCCGCTGCGCAGTTGGTGAATGTCCGTAGTCGGATCGCCATCCAGGACGACGAGATCCGCGCGCTTGCCCGCCTCGATCGTCCCCGCCTCGCCGCTCAGGCCCATGACTCCCGCCGGCACGGCGGTCGCCGCGCGGATCGCCTCGAGGGGCGTGAAGCCCGCCTCAACGTAGAGCTCGAGCTCGCGCAGCAGACTGAATCCGGGAAGTCCGTAGTCCGTCCCGGCGACGATCGTCACGCCCGCACTGTGCATCGCCTTGATCAACGCAAGCTGCGCCTGCAGCGAACGATTGGCCGCCGCCGAGTCGGCGGCGTTCCGAACGCTCCCGTACGACGATCGCAGCGGCCACGGCGCCCCGGAGAAGCCGGGCTGGAACGCGACGAGCGGCGTTTGACTCGAGTGGCCGAGCAGCTCGTTCCACGACACGGTCGGGTCCACGACGATGTGCTTCGCGGCAAGCATCTGAATCTGTTGCTTCACGGCATCGGTCGACGCATCGCCGCGAACCGGGAGATGCGCCACGTTGTCCGCGCCGGAATCCACCATCGACTCCAGCGTCATGGCGCGCGGGACGTGGCCGGTCACGGTCATCCCGAGCTCGTGCGCGCGACGGATGATCGAGCCGGCGACCTCGGGCGTGATCAGCGTGTACAGCTTCATCTGCTGAAAGCCGGCGGCGTGATAGGCGTCGACGACCGAGCGGCCCTGCTCGGGCGTGTCGGCGTAAACGGTTCCGAATGCGCCAGGCCCGCTTCCGTCGACGAGTCCGGCGAGCAATAGTCGCGGACCGAGGACGCGGCCCGAACGAATCGCCTCGCGCAGGGCAATGAGAAAACTCTTCTCGCCGCCCATGTCGCGAACCGTGGTGACGCCCACGCCGAGGTATTGCGGCCCCCACTCGGGGAGCGCGACGTGCGCGTGCATGTCCCATAGGCCGGGAATGATCGTCTTGCCGCGCGCGTCGATCGACTTCACGCCCGCCGGGACCGGCACCGATTGCCGTTGGCCAACCGCGGCGATGCGGCCACCGCGCACGAGCACGGTGCCGTCCTCGATCGGCGGCCGCGTGGTGCCATCGATGATGCGCGCGCCCACGAGCGCAAAGCTCCCGCCCGCGGCCGCCGGGACGGTGGCACTCGTCCGCGCCGCGGCGGCGAGCTCGGCCCGCGTCGCATCGGCTTCGAGCGAGTCGAGCATGGTCGGATGCGACGTTGCGAGATCCTCGCGCAGACCCTCCAACGGAAGCAGATTCGCACGTGTGACGATTGCGGCGAAGCGCGAACCACTATCGAGATACAAGATCTCTCGTCCCCATGCGACGCCGTCGATCGCGTAGCGGCGCAAGGCGATCGATTGGCGCGCGGCGAGGTTGAGACGTGCAGTGCCGAGATCTTCGATCGAGACCGCCGCTACCGAATCGCCGGGGATCGAGCGAATGCTCTTCGGCCGGCCATGGCTCTCCCAGTATCGGACGAGCAGCGCCTGGATCTCGAGCGGCGCATAGCTGGCGATGGTGAAGCTCGCGTTTGGCGCGGGCGCTGTCGTCGAGTCGCCGAGGTTCCGAACGATCGCGCGCCTGCCGTCGATCACGACGTCGGCATCGACGTTCACGAACCGATACGTTCGCCCGGCCGAGTGAAGGTGCAGCGGCTCGAACGTCGTCGTGTAGCGCAGCGACGACGCGAGCTCCACTCGACCGCCACGATCGGTGAAGGCGAACGTGTCGGTGAGCGCGAGCGCTCCGCCCTCCGTACGAATGGCGTAATGCTCGCGCCCGATCGCATGGCCCAGCAGGTGAAGTCGAATCGTGGCGCTGTCGACGGTCGCTGGCGCGGGCACGACCGCGAGGGGCTGGCCGGCGCGCGAGAACAATCCGGCGCCCGCCAAGGCGGCTACCAGGGTGGCAAATCTCACGAGCCACAATGTAATCGCGCTGATTTCGGCGCCCGGCCGTAACAAACCGCCCGCCACACTCGTACGGATCGGGAAGCAGGCACTGGCAGCGCGGAGGATCCCCGTGAACGACGCTCTTCCATTATTTGGCATTGCCGCTTCGCTGGGCGCTCTCGGATTCGTCGTCTGGGTCGCCGGCCGCATCTGGCTCAGAGGGAGAGAGCTGGAGCGCGACGAAATGTCAGCTTTGACTCCGGGCTCCGCCGCCGCCCTCGCAGATTCGCTGGCGCAGATCGAAGCGCGGCTCGGCAGACTCGAGCAATCGGCGGATGCGACCGCCATCGAGGTCGAGCGGATCGCCGAGGCTCAGCGGTTCGCGGCGCGGCTCCTGGCGAGTGGGGCGGCAGAGGCGGCGCGCGAGGGCTGACTCGGCCTTCCGGCGGGCGCCACCGCGCGTCGCGCTCGGAATGGCCGCCAGCATTCACGTCGCGGAGCGCTAATACTCCTGCCGCAACGCCCCGTTCGGATCCATCCCCGCGGCCTTCCGCGCCGGCATCCAGCACGCCATTGCCGCCACGGCAAGAAATACCAGAATCATTATCGCGAACGTCGCCGGGTCGGTCGGCCGCACGCCGACGAGCATGCTCGTCATCACCCGAGTCGCCACGAGCGCCAGTAGGAGTCCGATCACGATGCCCACGGCGCTCAATCGCAACCCCTCGCCGATGACAAGCCGGAAGATGGTTCCGCTCTGCGCGCCGAAGGCCATGCGGATGCCGATCTCCGATGTGCGCTGGCGCACGACGCTCGACAGCACGCCGTAGAGTCCGACGGCCGCGAGCACCGCGGCAATCGCCGCGAAGATGCCGATCAGCACCAGCGCGAAGCGCGTCGCCGAGCGCGCCTTGTCGACGAGCGACGACATGGGGCGCATGTCGGTGATGAGCAACTGCGGGTTGACCGACGCGATCGCGGCGCGCACCGCGCCGCCGAGCGCCGCCGGGTCGCCCGACGTGCGCACGATCCAGGTGCCGAATCCGCCGATCGCGCCGGCCGGGAAGTACATCATCTCCTTGTCGTCGCCGCTCAGGCTCCCGTGCCGCTGGTGGCCCACGACGCCGATCACCGTGTACTGCTCGGGCACCTCGGTGCGGACGCGCGCGAAAATCGATTTGCCGATGGCGGATTCGTTGCCGAACGCGAGCTTGGCCGCCGCGTCGTCGAGAATCACGACCTTCGACTCCGGCGTGTTGTCCGCAGCGGTGAAGGTGCGGCCGGCGACGAGCCGGGTGTGCATCGTCTCGAAGTACCCCGGCATCACCGCAAAGAAGCCGCCCTGCCGGAAGCGACTGGGATCGTTCATCGCCACCTGCGTGCCCCATCGCGCGCTCGGGTCGGTGCCGTCCAGCGGCACGGCGGAGGAGTTCGTCACGGCGGTGACCCCCGGGATCGCGCCGAGCTTGTCGCTCACGCCGCGAATCAATCCCTGCAGTTCGTCGGGCGATCGAACCCGGACGTTCGCGAGCCGGAACGTGAGCACGCCGTTGGGATCGAAGCCCGGATCGGTGCGCGCCAGCGCGACGAAGCTGCGGATCATCAGGCCCGATCCAATGAGCAGCACGAACGACAGCGCTACCTCGGCGACGATCACCGCGTTGCGCAGCCGCGCCACGCCGCCGAGCGATGGCGCGCGCCCGCTGGCGCGCAGCACTTGCGCGAGGTCGGGGCGCGAGGCGCGGATAGCCGGCACGAGCCCGAACAGCACTGCCGCGGCGAGCGCGGCCAGGATCGTGAAGCCGAGCACCACGGGGTCGATCGAGATGTCGGTGAGCCGCGGCAGATTCGCCGGCGAGAGCCGCACCAGGAGTCCGATCCCGAGTTTGGCCAGTCCAACGCCCAGCAGCGCGGCGATCGTTGCCAGGAGCAGACTCTCGGCGAGGAGCTGGCGCACGATCATCCACGGCGAGCCGCCGATCGCCGCGCGAACGGCGAGCTCGCGCTCGCGCTGCGATGCGCGAACAAGGAGCAGGTTGGCGACGTTGGCGCAGGCGATGAGCAGCACGAACAGCACCGCGCCCATGAGCGCGAGCAGCGTCGTGCGCACGTTGGCGACGAGATACTGCTTCATCGGCTCGACGTGATAGGCGACGCCGGCCGATGCGTCG
>DATJHY010000245.1:0-2441 GCA_035493635.1 Gemmatimonadaceae bacterium
CGTTCACCCCGCACCGCCGCCAGCCGCTTGACATCCGGGCGAAGTGTAGACATTCTACTCGCTGTATGTAGAGTGTCTACTTACCGAGGCGCCCCATGGCACCCAGGCATCCGCCCACGTCCCGCATCGAGCTCCTCCAGGGCACGCTGGACCTCATCGTGCTCCAGGCCCTGCGCTGGGGCCCGTGCCATGGCTATGGCATCGTCCAGCTCATTCGCGCCCAGTCCAACAACGTGCTCCAGGTCGAAACGGGATCGCTCTACCCCGCGCTGCAGCGTCTCCTCCGCCAACGGGTGATCGCGACCGAGTGGGGCCGCTCGGACAACAACCGGCGCGTACGCCTGTACCGGCTCACCCCCAAAGGCCGCGCGCGCCTGACGGCCGAACGCTCGCGCTGGCAGCAGCTCACGGAGGCGATCGCCGCACTCATGGTCGCGCCACAGCCGGAGGAATCATGAGCCTGCTCGGATGGTTCACGCGGCTGCGTGAACGCCGTACGGCGGAGCTGGCGGACGAGCTCCAGATGCACCTCGACATGGCGCAGGCCGACCGCATTGCCCGAGGCGAATCGCCCCGCGACGCCGCCGCCAATGCGCGCCGCGAATTCGGCAACGTCGGCCTCGTCCAGGAAGTCGCGCGCGACGAATGGAACGGCGCCGGCCTGGCGGCCGAGCGACTCGGACAGGATCTGCGATTCGCGGTGCGCATGCTGCGCCGGGCGCCCGGATTCGCTGCGTTAGGCGTCGTCACCATCGCGATCGGCATCGGAGCGAGTACGGCGATGTTCAGCGTCGTGCAGGCCACGCTCATTCGCCCCCTGCCGTATCCGCACCCCGAGCAGCTGGTGCGCATCGAGGACGACCTAGGCGGCATCGGCGCGCGCGACGTCGGGATGTCGACGCCCGAATGGCACGACCTCCAGCGCTCCGGCATTTTCACGGCCATCTCGCCGACATGGTTCGACAACAATAACCTCACCGGCCTGAGCCATCCCCAGCGCGTCGGTCTCCAGATCGTCGCGCCCAACTATTTTGCACTGCTCGGCGTGAAGCCGCAGTTAGGCGCGGGGTTCGACCCGGCCGACCCGACGCCGGGATTCAACGCCCAGGCCATCATCAGCGATGCGCTGTGGAAAAGCTCGTTCGGCGCCGACCCCCGCATTCTCGGACGCGTCGTGCAGCTCGATTCGGATTCGTATCGCATCGTCGGCGTGATGCCGCGGGGCTTTCAGGCGCCGGCGCGCGTCGGCGAGGAACGGCGAACGGAAGTGTGGCCGGCGTTCGGGTTCGCCGGTGCGCCGCTCAGCGAGGCATCGGTGATATCGCGGAGCAGTCTCTTCCCGGGAGCGATCGCGCGCATGGCGCCCGGCCTAACGATCGCCGACGCCCAACGACGCGTCGACGCCCTCGTCCAACTCCTCCGACGAGCCTATCCGGCCGACTACCCGGCGCGCAGCGATTGGCGCGTGCGGCTCGTGCCGCTCAAGGACATCGTCGTGGGCGACGTTCGACAACCGTTGGTGTTCCTGCTCGGAGCGGTCGGCCTCGTGCTCCTGGTCGGATGCGCGAACGTGGCGAATCTCTTGCTCGCTCGTGCAACGACACGCGGGCGCGAGATGGCAGTGCGCCAAGCGCTCGGCGGCGCGCCGTCGCGGCTGATGCGGCAATTGCTCACGGAGAGTATCGTGCTGTCGGTACTCGGCGGGATCGCCGGCATCGCGCTCGTCATTGCCGCGAAAGGCACACTCGTTAGGCTGATCCCCGACACGGTGCCGCGCGTCAACGACATCACGATCGACTGGGGCGTGCTCGCGTTCGCGTTCCTCGCGTCGCTCGTCGCCGGAGCGATGTTCGGCCTCGCGCCCGTGCTGCACGTGCGCGGTCTCGATGTCACGCGCGTTTTGAAGCTCGAGGGGCGCGGCTCGACGAGCTCGCGCGACCAGCAGCGCACGCGCCGCCTGCTCGTGATCGGTGAAGTGGCGCTCTCATTGGTATTGCTGAGCACCGCCGGCCTCCTCGTGCGGAGCTTCTGGGGCCTGCTCCAGGTTCCGCTCGGCTTCAATCCGCAGCACGTGACGGTCGTCCGCACGCGCCTGCCGTATCCGAACGAGCCGAAGGAGGACCTCTATCCCACCCCGGGCGCGGAGGAACCTTTCGTGCGCGATGTGATGCGCCGCCTTCGGGCATTGCCGGGAGTGGATGACGTCGCGCTCGGCAGCGGCGCGGCGGTCCCATTGGATCATCCATATCAGGACCAGACGCTTCTGCGCGTGCGCATCGAAGGCGACGTTTCGCATGGAAACCAGCCGCTGTTGCTCACGGGATCGGAGGTCACGCCGGAATACTTTCGCCTCCTCGGGATGTCGCTCGTGCACGGCCGTCCGTTCGACGACTTCGACACCGGCGACAAGCCGCTCGTCGCGGTGATCAACGAGGGCATGG
>DATJHY010000246.1:0-7817 GCA_035493635.1 Gemmatimonadaceae bacterium
ATGTATTACGCGAAGAGCATCAAAGGCGGCGCGGAGACAGTCACGGTGAACCTCGCCGGCAGCTCGCCCGCACTCGAGGTCTACATCGCCGAGTACAGCGGCGCGGACTCGACGGCGCCGCTCGACGCGAGCTCACAAGCCGCCGGCTCGTCCAGTGCGGTGAGCAGCGGCGCATTAACGACGACCACCGCCAATGACGTGCTCGTCGCCTTCTGCGCGGGCGACACCTCATGCGACGCCGGAGCCGGATTCGCCGCGCGCTCGACCTTCCACAACAACTTGTTGGAAGACGCAACGATTGGAGCGCCGGGCTCTTACGCTGCGACCGCCACCGCCGGTGCGGGATGGGCCATGGTCGCCGCGGCATTCCGACCGCAAACGGGCGGTACGGTCCCGCCTCCGACTCCTGTCGCGGCAGTGGCCGTCACGCCAACGTCGTCGAGAGTCGCGCTCGCATTCCCTGCGGCGCTTGCCGTCACCCTCACCGACGCGAACGGGAACGTGTTGACTGGTCGCGCGATCACCTGGTCGTCGAGCAACCCCGCCATCGCGACGGTGAGCACCACCGGCGTCGTGACCGGCGTCGGGCTGGGCGCGGCAACGATCACGGCGACCTGCGACGGAGTGGCCGGGAGCGCCTCGGTCACCGTACCCTCGAACGCGATCTTGGGACCGTTGCACGTCAGCCCCGCGAATCCGCGCTACTTCGCGGACGCCACGGGCCGCGCGGTGCTGCTCGCAGGCTCGCACACGTGGACGAACTTCCAGGACGCCGGTCCCAGCGATCCGCCTGCACCGTTCGACTTTCAAGCCTATGTGAACTTCCTCATCTCCCACCACCACAACTTCACCGAGCTGTGGCGGTGGGAGCAGGTCAAATTCAACACCGAGACGAGCCAGATCTATTTCTACGGTCAGACGCCGTATCAGCGCACCGGCCCAGGTACCGCGCTGGACGGCAAGCCCAAGTTCGACCTCAGACAGTTCGACGCAACCTACTTCGATCGGATGCGGCAGCGTGTGATCGAGCTGGGCCAGAACGGGATCTACGTCTCGATCATGCTGTTCGACGGCTGGTCGATCAGCAACAAAGGCGGCTTGAACAACGCGTGGCCAGGCCACCCGTACAACAAGGCCAACAACGTCAACGGCATCGATGGCGACACCAACGGCGACAACCTCGGCGAAGAAACCCAAACGCTCTTGGACTCGGCCGTCACGGTGATGCAGGACTCGTACGTGCGTCACGTGATCGACGCGGTGAACGACCTGGACAACGTGATGTACGAAGTGAGCAACGAGAGCACGGGCGGGAGCGCCGAGGTGGCGTGGGAGCAGCACATCATCACGCTCGTCAAGCAGTACGAAGCGACCAAGCCGAAGCAGCACCCGGTCGGCATGACCGCGCTCTTCCCGAATGGCAACGACGCTGACCTGTTCGCGAGCACGGCGGACTTCATCTCGCCGGCGGCGCCCGGCAACATCGACGACGTGCCGGCGGCGACGGGCGCCAAGGTGATCATCCACGACACCGACCACATTTGCGGCAGTTGCGGCGGCAGCGGGCCGTGGGTGTGGAAGAGCTTCACCCGCGGTGTGAGCCCGGCGCTGATGGACGTCTACGACGGCAAGTACGCGGTGCTCAGCAATCCCGACCCGAACAATCCCGTGTTCGAGGAGACGCGAGTGAACATGGGGTCCGTGCTCGCCTACGCCAGCCGGCTCAACCTGGCCGCGATGCCGCCGCATGGAGAGTTGGCGTCCACCGGCTACTGCCTCGCGAACCCGAGCGCGCAAGGTGGTGAGTATCTCGTGTATCTGCCAAGTGGCGGATCGGTGACGGTGGATCTTCGCAGCTCGTCGGGCACGCTCACGCTCGAGTGGTTCGATCCGACGACGCGGACGGTGGTGAGCGGCGGCACGACGACCGGCGGCGCTCAGCGCACATTCACTGCGCCGGCGGGGTCGGCAGTGCTCTATATCCACTGAAGCTCGGCTCGGCCTTCGGCTGACGGCTCGGCTTTCGGCTGACGGCTCGGCCTTCGGCTGACGGCGCTCGGCTTGGCGTTCGGCCGATAGCCGGCAGCTTTGGCTGACGGCTATTAGCCGGCAGCTTGAGCTGTCGGCCGAAAGCTTGGCTGTCAGCCGGCAGCTTGAGCTGTCGGCCGAAAGCTTGGCTGTCAGCCGACAGCTTGGCCGGCAGCCACCAGCCGCCAGCTCGAGCCGTCAGCCGTTAGCCGTGAGCCAAGCCGATCGCCGTCAGCCGCAGGCTGGGCCGAATGCCGAGCCGACCTGGCTGGACCGAGACCCTCACCTCGCGACCACCGCCCGTGCCGCCATCACGCCCCGATACTGCGCCTCCTCGAACAACGACAGCCCACTCAAATCAGAGTGCGCCAGATACAATCCAGGAAGTGCGAGCGACGCGGCCTCGCGAGTCACCCCAAGAAATCCCACCGCCGGACGCACCATCGCATGCCCCAGCCGCATGACGTCGACGCGCGATACGCACTCGCGAATGTCCGGATGCGCCCGCTCGAGGTCCGTTAGAATCTTCTCGACGCAGTCCCGCCACGCCCACCGTGCCAAAGCCCGCCGTCCCGCTTCCGGCGAGAGCTCGGCGAGCGACCAGTAGTACGTCCACACTGCACGCTCGGAATGCGTGCGCAACGATTGATGAGTGGCGTCGACGTAGCCGAGCGACGGCGAGCCGTAGATCACGTTGTCCCACGAGAGCGGCGCGCCCTGTCCGCGGTCGCGCGGCAGCCGGTCGAGCGTGAGGTTGGCCGTGAACCACGGCGAGTAGACGAGCGCGGGCCGCCGTGTCGCGAGCTCGGGGACGATGTGCGGCGCCAGAAACGTCGGCGCGGCAAAGATCACCGACTCGGCCTCGTACACTCCTCTCGGAGTGAACACACGCCAGCGGTGCCCGTCTCGCTCGGCGCGCACCACCGGCTCTCCGGTCCGAATCTGCTCCGCGAGACGCGCCACCAGCCGCTTGGCGATCCAGCCATTCCCCTCCGGCCACGTGAGCGGCCCCTGCTCGTCGTGCGGGCGTGACGCGAAGTAGTGAATGCCCGCCCACGCCGACGTGTTTGCCGCCAGCGCGCCGTAGTCGTCGCGGCAGGCGTAGTCGATGTACCAGCGCATCGCCGGCGACTCGAGATCGTGTGCCGCGAGCCACGCCGCCATCGACATGCGGTCGAGCGGCGAGTCTCGTCGAACGCCCGCCTCCATTGGAATCGTGAACGCCCCGCTCGCGCGATGCTCGGCGATGAGCTCGTCGAACCGGGCGAATTCCGCGCGCCCCGCGACATCCAGCGCGAACTCCGGCTCGATTCCTTCGTGCCATTCGCCATGCGAGAACAGGCGCTCCTGCGGCGAGAAGCAGAGATACCGCTCCTCCCACGCCCCGTCGCGCAGAACGCCCAGTTCTTCGAATAGCTCGCGCACCAGCGTCGTGCTCTTGCCGGGAACGGGCACGTAGTGCGCTGCCCATGGATACGCCGAGATCTCGTTCTGGCCCGAACGCGCGTTCCCGCCGGCCACGGACTCCAATTCGAGAATCACGAAATCCTTGACGCCGCGCCGCTGCAATTCCCACCCCGCGCTCAAGCCGGCGATTCCGCCGCCGATGATCACGATGGGTACGGTGCGGGCCGAACCGCTCGCCGGCGCCAGCGTCCCATCGCGAAGCCGGTGTCCCAGTGCGCCGCCGTCATCCACGAATCCGCCCGCCATCGTCCGCGGCGACTTTCGTCGCAAGCCGATGAGCGCCGGGGCGACGAACGGCGCCGCGACCACCGGCGCGGCGAGCGCGGCCAGAAATTCGCGCCGCTTCACTGCGTCACCGGTTGATCTTGTCGAACTCTTCGCCGTAATAGCGCACGAGCATCTGATCGTTCAGATGGTTCGCGCGCGCCGCCACCGGCGCCATGTCGCGCGGAAACTCGAACGCTTCGGCGACCGCGGCCGGCGTGAGAAAACGGAGCCCGCTCGGCAGCTCCGACGGCGGCGAGTAGCTCCCGCGCGTCGCGAGCACGTAGCCCCACTCGCCGAACGACGGCACGTACACGTGGTACGGATACGTGCGCAGTCCGGCAGACTTGAGCGTCTCGGCGATCGACCAGAACGACTGCCGCGCGAACAGCGGCGACGTGCTCTGCACGACGAATGATCCGCCTTCGTTGATGTGCCGCGCCAACAGCCGGTAGAACGCCGTCGTGTACAGCTTGCCGATGCTGTAGTTGTCAGGATCGGGGAAGTCGACCACCGCGAAGTCGTAGGTGTCGGGATGTTCGTCGAGCCACACGAACGCATCGGCGTTGATCACATGCACTCGCGGCGACGCGAACGCGTGATCGTTGAGCTTCGTGAGCAGCGGATGCGTCGAGAAGAGTCGCGTCATCTCCGGGTCGAGATCGACCAGCGTGACGTGCTCCACGTTCGGATGTCTGAGAATCTCGCGGACCGCCAGCCCGTCCCCGCCACCCAGCACCAGCACTCGGGTCGCGCCCGGCAGCGCCGACAGGCCGGGGTGCACCAGCGCCTCGTGATAGCGATACTCGTCGCGCGAGCTGAATTGCAGGTGCGAGTTCAGGAACAGCCGCAGATCGTCCTTCCACGCGGTGAGCACGATTCGCTGGTACCGCGTGTCGCGTGCGAAGATCACATCGTCGGAGTAGATGTTCCCTTCGGCCGTGTCCGTGATCTTGCCCGCCGTCACCATCCCGATGCCGAGGAGCCCGAGCACGACCGCCGAGCCGGCGCGCAGCAATCGACGCGTGGGCAACACCGACGCGAACAAGTACGTCGACCAGAGCGCGATCGCGGCGTTCACGATCCCGAACAGAATCGCCGAACGCACCAGCCCGAGCCGCGGCACGAGAAGAATCGGGAACGCCAGGGACGCTCCCAGCGCGCCCAGATAGTCGAACGTCAGCACGTTCGCGATCACGTCCTTGAAGTCGAACCGGTCGCGGAGGATCCGCATCAGGAGCGGCACCTCGAGACCCACCAGCACACCGACGATCGCGACCGTGGCATACAGCGCGAGCCGGAACGCCGACGTATACGCGAACGCGAGGAAGAGCAGCATCGACGAAAAGCCGCCGACCACGCCCACCATCAGTTCCACCGCCACGAACCGTGCGACCAGGCCTCGCCCGATGTAGCGCGACATCCAGCTCCCGATCCCCATCGCGCAGAGATACGCGCCAATCACGGTGGAGAACTGAAACACGCTGTCGCCCAGCAGATAGCTGGCGAGCGCGCTCGCCACGAGCTCGTAGACGAGCCCGCATGCCGCGATCAGCAGAACCGACAGGAACAGCGCGATCGTCAATGGATCGCCGCCGCGATGATGATCGCCAGCGCAATCGCGATGCCGGCCATCAGATTCCCCAGCGCCGTGTTCTGATCCTCGAGCAACTCTTTCCACAAGCTCCCCGGCGTGAGCTTGTCGAAGATCAGGAAACCCAGAATGAACAACACGATGCCGAGCAGCGCGAAGATCACCGCGGCAACGAAGTTTGCGCCCAGATTCTCGAATGCCGTCATGTCATTTCCCCCGCCGGTAGGAAGAGCCGAAGTAGGTGTAGTGCGGGCGATACGAGCCCGGGTTGTTGCGCACGGTGCGCGGGACGTCCTTGACTTCCGTGACTGGCGTCGGCCCCCAGCCGCGCAACTCGGCGCCGGCAGTGGCCGCCAGTACCACGAGGCCGAAGATCAGGTAGACAATCTTGTTCATGACATCACTCGTCGTCGTCCGAGTCGGACGAAGTGGACCACGGGTGATCGCTTTCACGCCACCGACTGTACTCGAAGTTGATCGAGCTCAGTGCCGCGGCGACCACCGGAGCGGCGAGCAGCACCAGCGCCGCCAGGAACGGCCACGCGCGCGGCACGTCGCGCTCCACGGCCAGCGAGTACGAGAACGGCGCCGCACCGGGATCGCGATCGAGCGCGACGCGCAGGTAATAGCGCCCGGACGGGACCGCCGGCAGCACGACGGCGTCGCTTTGCGCGCCCTCGTGCCACCGTTCGCCGTCTTCGACGCCGGCGTAGTACGAGACCTCGCGCCCAACGTCGTACCCCCGGCCACCGTTCTCGTCGAGCAGCGACAGGTTGTAGTAGGCCCACGCGTTCGACAGGTTCGTGCGGATACTGAGCTTTACGTTCGACGTGCCGCCCCCGAGCGCGAATACGGGTGTGACGAATGCCGCCGTGTCGCCCGTCTCCGCGGTGTACGCGTAGCCCTGACTGAACACCGGCTCATCGCGCGCCGAAGTGAATCGCCAGATGAACAGCGCGACCAGGCCCAGCACGAGGAACGCAAAGACCGTCGTGAGCGAACGCGCGGCGCCCAGACGCGGGTTCGGCTGGTTGGCGAACACGCCGCGCGGCTCGGGTAGAGCATTCGGGAGCTTGAACGCTTGAGCGATCCGTTCCGGTCGCGTGTAGGTGCCGAGGGACCACGTGACTTCGTCCGGCGTGCGCTCGCGCGACAGCATGTACGGCGGCGCGACGAAATCGTCGGCCTCCACCTGATCGCCCGTCCGCGCTTCCCACGGGAATTCGCCGAGGACGAAGAACGTCGACGCATTGGCCGACTGGAAATGCTTGAAGGTCGTGTCGTTGTACTCGACTTGCGGCCGGTCGCCGGCCGATGTTTCGCGCGGCACGCCCTTGAGTACCACGACGTCGTTCCAGTGGCCGTCGTACTCCGTCAGGTACCGGAAGCCCTGCTGCTCATTCCACAACAGATACTCGCGCCAGTAGTACGTGACGCCGGATACGACCACACCGCGCACCTGAAAGCCGATCGCCTGCCACGACTCGTTCCCGAGTGACCCGGCGGTGCCGAGCGGAATGAGCGGCGCGACCCGCTTCACTAAGGTCTGATGCTTCTCGAGCACCGCGAGGTTCGGATCGCGCGCGTCGAGAATCGCCGTGCACGACGGACACGCCACCGTCTGGGCGAGTTGCCCGCTGCGGAGCTCGATCGCCGCGCCGCATTGCGGGCAGTTGAGGCCTGTGACGCCGGTTACACGCGCGCCAGAGTCCGGAGACTCCTCGCGCAGTTTCGTCAGGTGCAGCTCTTCGAAGGCGACGGAGGCGCCGGTGTACAGCAGCGGCGTGGCATCGCTGTAGTCGATCGTCGCGAACTGTTCGCCCGGACCTTTGAGATCGACGAACTCGACCTGTAGCTTGTCCCAATACTCGAACGGCAGCTCGCCTTCCACACCCGCGTACAGCGCATGCGTGACGACGCTGACGCTGTACCGTGCGCCGCCGATCGCGAGCGACTGGCCGGCACGACACGAGCCCGCCGGCGGCAGCGGCCCCGGGTTCTCGACCTGCCGGGTGATCACGTACTCGGCTTGCGCATCGCTCAGCCACGCGCTCGTCCCGTCGGCGAGCCGAATGTGCCATTCGCTCCAATGGCCGCGCTCGTATTCATAGATGATGCGTCCGACCACGACGAACGGTTTGCCCTTGTACGACCCTTCGGTGCCGAGCTGGATGCGCGACATCGACGGCGGCACGTCGCCCACCGTGCCGACGCGCGTGAGATCGATGTCGTGACGCACGAGCACGGAGCGGCAGGCGGGGCAACTCGTCTGCACCGCGCCCGACCAGCGGAACTCGATCTCAGCGCCGCAGTTGGGACACGCCGCGGTGCGTTCGGTCACGGAAGCGGCGCGCCGAGTGCGGCGTAGTTTCGCTGCACACGCGTCACGTCGACATCCGCGGCGTCGACGTGACGCCGGAGCCGCTCATCGATGTTCCACTCACCGCGAGGACGACAGCAGAAC
>DATJHY010000247.1:0-15333 GCA_035493635.1 Gemmatimonadaceae bacterium
GCGGCTCGGCGACGCGCTCGACGAGTTGGCCGGGCTCGAGCCGGCCCTCTCGGAGCTCGTGGACCTGCATTTCTTCTGCGGCTTCTCGTTCGGCGAGATCGCGAGCCTTCGCCAGGTCTCCGAGCGCACGGTGCAGCGCGACTGGCGAAAGGCACGATTGCTCTTGCACGAGGCCCTGCTCGACGACGCGGCGGCACCGGACAACACCGCGTAGTGCCGATGCGAGCGTTCTTACTGTGGTCTCACCGTCGTCGAAGTGAACAGGCGCTCGTCGAGCCCGAGCTGCCTCACGATCCGCGCGAAGCGGGCGCTGCGCCGTAAGGGGTCGAACATCGGGTCCACGAGGGGTAACTGCGGCCGTTCGCCCGCGATCGCCGCGGCCTCCATGGCAGACAAGGCGCGCGCCGTGTCGCCGATACCGAGGTATGCGGAGCTGAGCGCCGTCCACACGGACCATTCGCTTCGCGGACGCGCTTCCAGGTCGCGTATCGTAGCCTGCGCCTTCGTCCGGTCGCCAGTTGCCGCGAGCACGTACGCAGCGATCCCGTTGAACGGCGGCTGCAAATCGACGCGCGCGATGGCACGGGCCTCTTCACGATGTCCGGCGGCCAGATCCACGAGAGGGAGGATGGCATGCGCCATCGCGAGTGAGGAATCGAGCTCGTACGCGCGGCGGCTCTCGGCGAGTGCGTCGCCGTGCCTGCCCGCCAGCGACAGGGCGTACGCCAATGTGCCCGATCCCGTTCCGGACAGAGGGTCCGCCAGGCGGGCGCGCCGGCAGCTCTCAACGGCGTCCGGGACGCGGCCGACGCGCAGCAGGTACAGGCAGTAGAGATACGCGGCGGGCGCCGAGGACGTGTCGACCGCAACGGCGCGATGAAACGACTCGCCCGCTTGCCCCCACCGCAACGCATACATGTGCGCCAGTCCAAGCGCGACGTGCGCCTCGGCCAGCGTGGAATCGAGCAGGAGAGCGCGACGCGCAGCCGCGGTGGCGCGTTGCTCGACCGCCTGCGGCAGCGTGCCGTCGTTGTTCGGCCTCAACTCGAGCGCGAGGCTGAGCCCCGCGTAGGCACGCGCGAAGGTGCTGTCCTCGGCGATCGCCTGCTCGAAATACTCGATCGCCTTTTCTACCTCGCTGCCGCGCCGCTCCAGAAGGTAGCTCGCGCGCAGGTAGAGATCGTACGCTTCGGGATTGCTCGTGCCGGGCGATGACACGGCCTGCTGATTCTTTGGTCGAGCAGTTCCCGGCAGCCTTGCGCTGAGGGCACCGACGATGGATCGCGCGATTTCGCCCTGCACCTGAAAGATGTCCTTCACCTGCCGCTCGTAGACGTCGCTCCACATCGCGAGACCATCGGACACGTTCGTGAGCTGCACGATGAGGCGCATGCGGTCGCCCGAGCGGCGCACGCGACCCTCGAGCACGGTGCTCACGCCAAGACGTCGCCCGAGCTCGCGCACATCGACGTTGTGGCTCGAGCGAAAGGCAGCGGCCGACGTGCGGGACGCCACACGGAGGCCACCAACCTTGCTCAGCGCAGCGGCGATCTCGTCGGCGATCCCTTCGCCAAAGTACAGATTCGCCGTGTCACCGCCGAGCGCTTCGAACGGAAGGACGGCGAGAGAGAGCGCTGCCGCTGATGCCGGCTCGACTGACGGTCGCTCGCGAGGCGCCACCGCGACATAGGCGAGCACGGCGAGCACGAGGAGGCTCGCACTCGCCAATGCCGCTTTCGGCAGCCACGTGTGGATCCGCTGGCGCCAGGGCGGACCGGCCGTGTCGGGCGCGGGCGTCGTCATCGTCGCAAGTGCGTCGAGAATCTCACGTACCGACTGTGGTCGCCCCGCCGGATCCTTATGGAGGCATCGCGTGACGAGCGTGGTGAGCGCAAGCGAGAGCTCGGGCGCACAGTCCGACAACGGCGGCGGCGCCTCACTCAATTGCGCCGCCAGCAACTGTTGCGGTGTCGTGCGCTCGGCGAACGGATGCTTTCCGGAGAGCAGCTCGTACGCGAGAACGCCCCACGCATAGATGTCGGCACGATGGTCCACACTTGGATCGCCCGCTGCTTGCTCGGGAGCCATGTACGCGGGCGTGCCGATGGCCGCGCCGACCACGCTGAGCGTCACATCGTCCCGTCCCGTCTCCGGGGACGGCTCCGCCGCCGTTGTGATCGCCTTGGCGATTCCGAAGTCGGTCACGACGGCCGCGTCGCCGGCGAGCAGCACGTTCTCGGGCTTCACATCCCTGTGCACCACTCCGTGCTCGTGCGCGAATGACAGCGCGCGCGCGACGTCGCGGAGCACCGAGAGCGCATCGGCGAGCGGCAGACGTCCGTCTCGCGCCAGGCGCGCGCGGAGCGACTCGCCCGGCACGTACGGCATGACGTAGTACGGCAGACCGGCAAGCGCCCATTCGCCAACGGAAGTCGACTCCGATGCGGACACCTGCCCGGCTGTGAACAGCGGGACGATGTTCGGATGCTGAAGGGTCGCGGCCACGCGAACCTCGCGCGCAAAGCGTTCGGTTCGGATGCCGGCGGCGAGCAGGGGCGGAAGTACCTTGATCACCACCGTGCGTCCAAGCGCGTGCTCGCGGGCGAGGAAGACGCGCCCCATACCGCCCCCGCCGAGCTCACGCTCGATCGTGTATGTGTCGCCGAGGGCCGATTGCAGGTATGCACCGAGATCGAGCCGCGTGGGGACGGTCTCGTGTGCATCCGAAGGCGGCGCATCGAGGAAGCCGCGGCGGTCGGCCGCGGCGTCCCGCTCGAGCAGCGCCGTCACCTCGGCGGCGAGGTCGGGCGACTCTGATCGCAGTCTGGCGAGCCACGCTGCACGCTCGGGCTCCGGGAGCTCCAATGCCTCGTCGAGCAGCGGCTCGAGCTTTCGCCAGCGGTCGCGATCGATGACAGCCATCTCCGATTCCTCGTTAAGGGAATAGCATACGCCGCTGGGCCGCGATCCGCGAGCAAAACGCGACGGCAGAACCCGCTTCACGATGGGCCGCATCGATGCCTCGTGTCGGGATTCGCCGCCGGATTCCGATTGCCTTGTAGAGGGATCGAGGAGGCTACACCATGCGCCGGAATACATGGGGATCCGTTGCCGCGGCGGATCTCGTTTTCATCATCTGCACCGCGTGCGACGCGCCCCAGCCTACGGCTCCGGCTCGCGCGGCGCCTGACGTGCGAGTGGCGTCACTGACGTCGCCGTCGGATCTCGTGCGGCAACTCGCCGCGGAACGCGGCATGGTTCCACTCCCGCCAACGCCATACGTGCGCCCGGCGCTGTCGCGTCTCGGGCAGGCGCTCGCGTTCGACAAAATCCTGAGCGGCACGCGCGACATCTCCTGCATGACCTGTCATCTTCCCGCCTTCGCGACCGGCGACGGCAAGAGTCTGTCGATCGGCCAGGGCGGGATCGGGCTCGGACCGCCGCGCACGCATCCGGGCGTGGTTTTCATCCCTCGCAATGCGCCGCCGCTCTTCAACATGAGCGCGCTGCGCCACCTCTTCTGGGACGGGCGCGTCGAGCTGGATGCGCACGGCGACGTTCACACGCCTGCTTCGTCGCAGCTCACGCCCGAGATGACGCGCGTGTTCGAGTTCGGCGCCGCCTCGGCGCTCCCGCTCTTCCCGGTCACGAGCCGCGACGAGATGCGCGGCTACGGCGGGAACGAGCTCGCGGCGATACACGACGGCGACTTCACCGCGATCTGGGACGGCATCATGAAGCGGCTGGGCGCGATCCCGGAATATCGCGGCATGTTCGAGGCGGCGTACCCGGGAACGAAGTTCAGCGACATGACGTTCGCGCACGCGTCGAACGCGATCGCGGGCTTCATCGTCGACCGACTCAGCTTCAACGACACACCGTGGGATCGGTTTCTCGGCGGCCGCGACGACGCGCTCACGCCCGCGCAGCTCGACGGCGCGCAGACCTTCCTCACGCTCAAGTGCTCGCTCTGCCACAACGGCTCTACGTTCAGCGACGAGCAATTCCACGACGTCGCCGTCCCGCAGATCGGGCCGGGTGAAGGCGATGGAGCTTTGGGGCGCGACGACTTCGGCCGAATGCGCGTGACCGGTGAGGCCAACGACCGCTATCGCTTTCGCACGTCACCGCTGCGCAACGTCGAGCTCACGGGGCCGTACGGGCACGACGGCGCCATCGTCTCGCTCCGCGCGTTCGTCGACCACTACGGCGAGTCGGAAACGAGACTGCTCGACTACGATCCCTCGCAACTCGAGCCTGCACTCCAGGGCACGCTGCTCGGCACGACGACGGCCATTCTCGCGCAGCGCGATACGCTGCTCGAAGGAGTGGTGCTGTCGCCCGCCGTTGCCGAGAAGCTGATGCAGTACCTGAGCGCGCTGACCGACGACCGCGCTCGCAACCTCTCGCGCCTCGTGCCGGCACGGGTCCCGAGCGGGCTGCCCGTCGATCGACCATAACGCGACGGCGCCGTCATCGACGCCTCGCCACGCACCATGATCAGGAGACCGCAAATGAGACCAATGTCTGAATTGCCGCGAGTGCTCGCGGCCGCGATCACCGTCGCTTTGTCGACCGGCTGTGCGGATCGAATCACGAACGCGAGCGCCGATCGGAATCTCGCGCCGCTACGCCGCGCCGATGCGGCGCCGATCGGCGAGGCCACGACGAGCGTGCGCTGGAGCGCGATCACGCGCGACTTCATCTCGTCGAAGGACGGTGCCGCGAAGCCCAATCAGGGAGCCGCGTTTCGCGCCTTCGCTTATCTCTCGCTCGCGCAGTATCGCGCCGTCGTCGCCGCCGAGAACGCCGTCGGCCTCCCTCCGCGCCCAACCCCGCAGGGCGCGGCGGCGGCGGCATCAGCCGTCGTGTTGAGCAGCGTGTTCCCGGCTGATGCGGCGTCCTTCGAGTCGCAGCTCCGGCAGCAGGAAGACGAGGTTTCAGAAGCCGTCGGCAAGCAAGGAGCGTTCGCCGCGGGCGAAGCGATCGGCCGCGTGGTCGGGGCGGAGGTCGCCGAGCTCGCGCGCACCGATGGCTTCGACGCGGTATGGACGGGCAGCGTGCCGATTGGTCCCGGATACTGGTCGAGCGACTTCGATCCTCCACGGCCTCCGCTTCAGCCATTGCTCGGGCAGATGCGCCCGTTCTTCCTCCAGTCGGGAGATCAGTTCCGTCCCGGTCCCCCGCCCGCATTTGGGAGCGCGGAGTATCTCGCCGCGCTGGCCGAGGTGCGGAGCTTCTCCGACCATCGAACGGCCGAGCAGCTCGCGATCGCGCAGTTTTGGGCGATGACGACCGGAAGCCTAGTTGCAGGGTTCTGGAATGCGGAAGCATCGAAGCTGATCGCGCGCTACCACCTGAACGAAGCTCGAGCCGCCCGTACGCTTGCGCTCTCTCACATGGCCATGATGGACGCCAACATCGCATGCCACGACGCAAAGTTCACGTACTGGTTGATCCGGCCGTACCGGGCGGACCAGGCGATCAGCACACCCATAGGGCGGCCGCAACACCCGTCGTATCCGTCGAACCACGCGTGTATGTCGGGGACGGCGGCGTATGTACTCGGCGCGCTCTTCCCCGCCGAGGCGGCACGACTCGCGGCGATGGCGGACGAGGCGGGAGAGTCGCGCCTGTACGCGGGCATTCACTACCGGTTCGACAAGAACGCTGGTCTCGGCATCGCGCGGCAGGTGGCGGCGCTCGCGCTGGCGCGCGACGTCGACGGCAAGGGCCGGGCTCGGTCGACGAGGCGTTAGAACCTATGTTGTCGACGGCCGAAATCCTGACGGCCATCGTCGCGGTCTCTCGTCGCCACTTGGATTGGACGTCATGGCGCGCCGCTGCTGGCCGCGACTGGCAGTGCGACGTAGGACGCCGCTTGCACCGAGCGGTGGATCGTCATCGTCGCCGCCCTGAAATCCGTGTCCTTCGCCTTGTAGATGTTCGGCACGAACGTCTGCGGATTGCGATCGATGAGCGGAAACCAGGTGCTCTGCACCTGGACGCGAATCCTGTGACCCTTGAGGAAACGATAATCCTGCGTGTGAAGGTCGATCGTGTATTGGTCGACGTGATTGGGGACGATCGGCTGCGGATGCACGAAGCTGTTGCGGTACCGGCCGCGAAGGACCTCGTTCGAGACCATGAGCTGGTAGCCTGGCAGCTTGGCGTCGTTCTCGGGGTACACGTCGATGAGCTTGACGACCCAGTCGGCGTCGCTCCCCGTCGTCGACGCGAACAGATGCGCCGAGATGTCGCCCGCGATGACCAGGTCCTCGGTCAGGGTCGGAGTTTCCCACGCGACGACGTCGGGCCGATCCTGCACGAAGCGCTGATCGTCCACCAGCCACGATGACCACGTCGATCCCGGGGCCCACGTCGGAAGAATGGGACGTCCGCGGTACGGCACCGGATGGGCAGGGTCGGAGAGGTAGGAGTCGAACGCATCCTTCGCAGCGGGCGGCGGCGGATCGAACGACAGGGTGCCCTTGGGGCCGAAGTACAGCTTGCGTGGCGTCACGCCCGACTTCGGCGGCCAGGAGTCGAACGTCCTCCACACGTTGCTGCCCGCCTCGAAGAGCGTCGCTTCACCGAGCGTCAGCGTCCCGCGGCCTTTCAGCCAATACGCGAACCACGGCGCCTCGATGTTCTTTCGGAAGTACGGGGCCGTCTCGCTTCCGAAGTCAATGGCGCCAAGCTTCTGGCCGCCAGGCATATGCCAGCCACCGTGGGACCAGGGGCCGACGACCAGATAGTTCTTGTGCTCCGGGTCGTGCTTCTCGAGCGTGTGATAGTTCGTGAGCGCGCCGTAGAGGTTCTCCTGATCCCACCACCCGCCCACATGGAGCATTGGGACGCGCACGCTGTCGAGACGCGACGTGACATCTTCGACCTGCCAGAACTCGTCGAAATCCGGATGCTCGGTGTATCGGTTCCACATCTCGAGCGAGTCCTTGAGGTACCGCTCGTTGACGTGTGCCATCGAGCCCACGGCGAGCCACCACGAATAGGTGTCGTAGGTCTCGTAGTGGAAAGCACCCATCTCCTTGCCGCCGTTCGCTCCCATCATCGTCGCGTAATCGAAGCTCTCGGCAGGGCGGAACGCGCCGTAGTGATGCCAGTCGTCGCCGAAGAACGACGAATTGGGCGCGGCTTGCGGCGACACGGCCTTCAGGGCCGGATGCGGCTCGATCGCCGCGATGAGCGTGAGCCAGCCGTCGTACGACGTGCCGAGTTGACCGACGCGGCCGTTGTTGTGTGGGACTTTTTTCACCAGCCAGTCGATCGTGTCGTACGTGTCCGTGGCTTCGTCGACCGCTTTGGGATCGCGCTTGTCCCGCGGATTCCGCAGCTCCTGAAACTCACCCTCCGACCCGAACCGACCGCGAATGTCCTGAAAGACGAAGATGTAGCCGTCGTCGGCAAGGTCGCGGTAGAACGTCGATAGCGCGCGGCCGTACCGGTAAATGCCGTACGGAGTGCGCGTGAGAATGAGCGGAAGGTCCGAGGTCGATCCCTTCGGCACGAAGATCGTCGTGTGGAGCTTCACGCCGTCGCGCATCGGGATCATGACGTCGCTCGAGTCGAAGCTCACACGCGGCGGGGACGGCGCCGGCTGGTTTTGCGCAAGTGCCGCGCTCGAAAGAGCGATCAGGGCGACGGCGACACACGTAGGAGGCGGCAAGGCAGATCGACGCATGGCATCACTCCCGTGGACCAGAAACCGAAAGTCCGGATGCAGCGGCGCAGTCCGATCTTGTGCATAACGCAAAGCGGCCGTGCACCCGGACACGGCCGCTTGAGCTCATGAAGAATGCGTTGGTGGTTCTTCAGCCGGCTCCGGCTGCACCGGCCACGCGCGGCCGGAATCGTCCTTCCCGCCGCAAGTACGGCACCAGTCCGCCCGCCGCGAGAATGTCGCCGGCGATGCCGCCGAGCGGCGGGCGAACCTGGCGCCGGCCGGCGCGCTCGTTGGTCACGACGATCCCGGTTTGCTCGAGCGCAACCGAGATCGCGTCACCCTCGGCGATCTCGCTCGTATCGCACTCGATCGGCAACAGGCCGTTGTTGATCGCGTTTCGATAGAAGCTCCGCGCAAAGCTCGTCGCAAGCACGGCGGGAATACCGGCGGCGAGGATTACCGTTGCCGCCACCTCCATCGCCGAACCACAGCCGAAGTTCCTCCCCGCGACGAGCAGGTCGCCGGGACGCACGGAGGCGGCGAAATCCGGATCGACCGCCTCGAGCAGATACTGCTTGAGCATTTGCTCATCGATCGTTTCCCGCTTGCGCGTTGACGAGATGATGTAATCCGTGTTCACATCGTCGCCCACACGCCGCGCGCGGCCGGCGAAACCCGTCATGGCGCGGCTCACACCGACCGCGGGTCGATGATGCGCCCGGTGAGCGCGGCCGCCGCGCACGCTGCCGGCGACGCCAAATAGATCGATGCCGTCGCGTTCCCCATCCGAGCCTTGAAGTTCCGGTTCGCCGTGGAGATGACGTTCATCCCGTCGCCGGGGATCACACCGCTCGTGCCGCAGCAGGCCCCACAGCCAGGCGGAGTGACCACCGCACCCATTCGCGCCAACTTGTCGAGGGTACCGTCGGCGGAGAGCTGGCGCTCGATCTCGCGCGAGGCGGGCGTCACCACGAGTTGCACGCCGTCGGCAATCCGCCCACCGCCGCGCTCGAGGATCGCCAGCGCCTCGTGAAAGTCGGAGACGCGGCCTCCGGTACAGGTGCCGAGATATACCATATGTATGTGCGTGTCTGGCGCGGCATCGATGGGGACCACGTTGCCCGGCGAGTGCGGCAGCGCGACGCGCGGGCTGAGCGCCGCGAGGTCGACCACGAGCTCCCGAGCATAGCCCGCACCTTGGTCCGCTGACACCGGCGTGATGTCGTCGATGCCCAGCGACGCGAGGCGCTCGGCCACCACGTCATCTACCTCCCAGAGCGCCGCTTTCGCCCCGGCCTCCACGGCCAGGTTGCTCACCACGAGGCGATCGTCGAGCGTGAGCTCGCGTGCCGCTGGGCCGCCGATCTCCAGCGCGTGATAGTTGGCGCCATCGGTCCCGAGCGCCGCGACCATGGCGAGTGCGATGTCCTTCGCCGCGACGCCGGCCGGCCTCGCGCCATCGAGTACGACGCGGATCGTCTCCGGCACACGGAGCCAGAGCTGGCCCGTGAGCATCGCCGCGGCGAGATCCGACGAGCCCACTCCGATCGCGAACGCGTTGATCGCGCCACAGGTGACCGTGTGGCTGTCCGCGCCCACCACAAGTTGCCCCGGCCGCACGTGCCCGCGCTCCACGGCGAGCGTGTGGCTGATTCCCTCGCCCACCTCGTACGCACGCACGCCCTGCACGCGCGCGAACTCGCGCGTCTGGGCATGAAACTTCGCCGTCTTGTCTGACTCCGATGCCGGCGTGTAATGATCGAGCGCGAAGATGACGCGCGACGGATCGTGCACGCGCGTGCCGCCCATCTTTTCGAAGTAGCCGATCGCCATCGGCGCCGAGGCGTCGGTGCCGAGCACGAGGTCGACGTCGCACACGACGACGTCGCCCGCGCGCGCGGGCGCACGGGACTTGGCGGCCAGGATCTTTTCGCTGATCGTGCGCGGCGTCATCGTGCTTGAAAGCTGCACGCGCACCACGCACTCCGACAGTCGATCAGAACTCCGGCCTCATGCGGCCGACGAGGACGGTCGGCTGCGGAACGCCAGGCAGCCAACGGCCACGGCGAGCGCAATCGACGACGCAAGCAGTCCGGCGCCCGCCGTCGTCTGTTGTTCGACGAGATAAAAATTGCACACGCGCACCGGCGCGGCCACGTAAAGCCAGCCCACCACCGCCCACATCGGCAGCACGTTCGCAATCATGAACCCACGGCCCATCCCGCCAAGGCGCGACCAGCTGAGGGAGAGCGGTGCTCCAACCAACAGCGGGAGCGTGACGAACTTGGCGACCTCCATGGCTGGCGACGCAAGCGCCGAGTCCAATGCGCGCGGCACCATCCACCACGTACTCGCTCCGAGCGCCATGAGGGTTCCTGAAACTCCGTTGCCGTTCCACGCTCGCAGCGACGATTGCCATCGTTCCGGAAGCGCCGTCGCCATCAGTGCGCCCGTCCCAGCCAAGAGGGGAATCTGTACCAGCATGTGCGCGATCATCGCGCTTTCCATGCGTTGGCGCATCCACGGCAGCGCCAGCAACGCGATGATGCCCGACGCGAGCAGTCCGCGCCTCATCGCCGACTCTCCGCGAGTGTGCGCACCACATCGCGCGGATCGGCGTCGATGTCGAGGACGCGGGCCAGTCGCCCCTCGGCGTCCACCACGTGAACGGCGGCGTTGTGCTGGAAGTCTCCGCGACCGTCGGGAATCACGGTGATGCCGAAGGCGCCGAGCAGCGACGGTAGCTCGCGGGCATCATGCACGCGCGCGAAGCGCCAATCGCGCCCGTCGGCGCGATAGCGGGACGCGTAGGCGCGCAGCTGTTCGGGCGTGTCGCGCGGATCGAAGGTGATGGTCACGAGCCGTAGCCGATTGCCGCCGCCGGCGGCCCGTGCTCGCTCCGCGCGATCGAGTCGCTCGAAGCTCGCGCTCAACCGCGTACACACCGACACGCATTGCGTGTAGATGAAATCCACGGCCAGCGGGGCGCCGCGGTACGAGGCGAGGGTGAACGGCTGCCCGTTCTGGTCGTCAAGCGCGACCACGGGGAGCGCGCGCGGTTTCCTCGCAATCGCGAGACGTCGCGCCTGTTCGGTCGTGAACGCGCGAAACCCGTCGGTGCCCCGCCATGCCAGCGCACCGCCCGCCGCGCAGATCACCAGCGACGCGACGGCGGTGCGCATCCAGGGCACGCTACGCACTGACTGCTCGCACTCGGCCGAGGAACCTGACCACGAACGTGACCGCGGCGAGGACGACGATCAGCGCGAACAACGCGCCCACCCGGTCGAGGGTCAGCCATGGATCCAGATGGACCGCCCACCGGCGCGGAACGCTCATCGCGCCACCGGCGAGGAACGCCGCCGCGAACGCGAGGCTGCCGACGACGTACATCCAGAATCCCACGCGATCGAGCGTACCGTCCTTCGCGCCAGTCGATTGGCCGAGGTAATACATGAAGCCGAACAGCATCGCGACGACGCCGAGCAGCAGGTAGGTGTGGAAGTGCCCTGGCACCCAAAGCGTGTTGTGCATGACCCGATTGACCGCGATGGTGCCGTCGACAACCGCCGGGACCACGCCCACACTCCACCCCATCACGGAGGCGAAGAGCAGACCTGCCGTGAGATTCCATTTCATGCCCGAACGATAGACGTTGGCGAGGGTCGCCGCCGCGGTCACCGCGAGCACCGGCAGACTGCTCGTGTACGACAGAACCTGTCCGAGCACGCTCGCCCATTTCGGGTTGGCGTAGTCCATGAAGAGGTGATGCGGGTACACGGTCAGGACCATGAGCATCGTGGCAGTCCAGGCGAGCAGGAACGGCTTGCTCGATTTCCACGGACGTCCGGTAAACGTCGGCAGGATCTCGTACACGCCGATCACGGCCATGTAGATCGTCGAATTGATGAAGACGTGGCCGAAGAAGTAGATCAGGTTCTTCGCGAGGAGCGCGTTGACCTGGAAGCCCGGTGCGTACGCGTTGACGAGAGACATCGTGAGGATCACCGCGCCGACGGCAATCGCCGGAATGTTGATGATCGTCACGACCGTGCTCGCCACGACGGTGGGTGGCGGCGGCGGCTCAGTGCTGCCGCCGAATGCCTGTGGCCAGCCCAACGCACGTCCCAGGCTGCCGTACCGCGCGATGATCGCTCGACCAGTGTCGAGGAACAGCAGCAGGAATCCGACGCCCACCAGGAGCACGCCGATGAGGTACGACGCGGCCGCCGTGAAGCTCCATACGCCCTGCGAGTGCGCCGGCAGCGGAAAGAGAAAGGTCCACGCCGCGGCGAACCCGCCGACGAAAATCGCGCCCAGCACCAGCAGCACGCCGATCAGAAAGCAAACGAGATTCGCGGCGAGGATCGCCGGGCTGAGCGTCACGTACCGCGACAGGAAGTACCACATCACCGCGGCGCCGCCCAAGCCGGCGATGGCGACCATCCCGATGCCGTGCGCCGTCAGCAGTTGGTAAAACCGATTCGCCGGAATCGTGAGGACGCCGGCTTGCGACGCCTTCATCAACAGACCGAACACCATCAGCAGTGCAAGAACAAGCGCCGTGATCCCGGCGTACGCCGCGACGAGCCCGCGCCCGCGCACCGGCGTCGATCCCACGTGTTCCGCGTGGGTCTCGAGACCGGGAGTGTAAGTGCTCGACGTCGTTGTCGAAGTCATGATGCGTTCTCCTATTGCGCCGCGGTGGCGACGATTTGGGAGAACATCGTGTGGTGCCCCAGACCGCAATACTCGAGGCACAAGATGCGATAGGTGCCCGGTGCTCCGAACGTGTGGCGGATGACGTTCGTGAATCCGGGCATCGCCTGGGTTTGCGTAAGGAGATGATTGTTCGCGTCGTACAGACCGAACCCGTGATTGACGTCGGCGCCGGTGACGCGAATCTCCACCAACTTGCCGACGGGCACCGTGTCAGGGCTGACCGTCCATGCCCATTGATGCCCCGTCGCCTCGACGACGACGTCGGCCACTGCCCCGCCTGTCGCGTAGGGCATCTTCGTGAGGGAGTAGCCGATGACCGGCACGAACAGGAGCGCGAGTGCCCAGAGCACGGTCTTTCTCCAACGCGCCGCCGAACTCGCGATGGCCTCCGGACTTCCGATGCTGCTTGCGGATCTGGCGACGCCCGCAAAAACGATGAGGAGGAGCGCGCCGAGTGTTGCGGACACGACGACCGCGATTCTCTGCTCCATGAGGCCTCCACCGAGTGGGAGTGATGCAGTGGGAGCGTTCTCGCTGGCCCGTCGGCGGACCGGTTTCCAGCCAACCTGCACCGTTCGCTCAGCCTGTCAAGCGAGCCCCTCCGCTGCAGTCCGCTACGTTGCCACGGTGATGCGGATTCCTGCACATTTCCGCGTGTCGCGAGTCTGCCTACCCTGGAGGCCACCATGGCCAGTGTCATCGTTCGCTACTGCGCGTACTGAGTCTCTGGCATTCACGCCGTCCGGGTGGCGGCGCGGCTCCGCCGTGAGCTCGGGATCGAGGTGGACGCGGTCCGAGGACACTACGGCGAGTACAAGGTACTGGTGGACGGCGATGTGGTTGTCGACGGCGGTGCCCTGGTCATCCTCGGGGTGATGCCGTCGGCGCGGGACACCGTCGCCAAGGTTCGGGCGCGGCTCGCCACCTCGTAGCTCTGCTTATGCGTGTTGCGACACCGCGCCGCGCCGGACGGTTGCGATAGCCCCACCGGCTGTCGTCCGGGCCACCCACGCCGCGCCCACGAGATTCCCCAACGTGTTGACCGCCGTGCGGCACATGTCGAGCGGCCGGTCGATCGCGGCGACCAACGCGATCCCCGCCGCGGCCTCGCTCCCCAGCCCGATCGCGTTGAGCACGATGAGAGTAGTCACAAGCGAGCTTCCCGGAACGCCGGCGCCGGCGAACGCCGCCGCGGTGGACGCGAGTACGATCGTCAGTTGGCGCGCAGGCCCGAGCGGTAATCCGTAGAGCGTCGCGAGGAACACCGCGGTGACCGCCTTGTAGGCCGCCGCGCCGTTCTTGTTGATTGTCGTTCCCGCCGGCAGCACGAACCCCGTTACCTCGGCGGGGACGCCAAGCCGGGTCGCCGCGGCCATGCTGACCGGAAGCGTGGCGCTCGACGACGCCGTCGCCAGAGCGAGCATCAATGCGTCCGACGTGCCGCGCAGAAATTGCCCGATGCGATAGCCGGCGGCGGCGCGCACCACCGGCAGCAGCACGAAACAGGCATGCGCCGCGAGCGCGAGCAAGACTGCAGCGGCAAACACGAGCAGCTCGGACAGGAATCCGGCGCCAAAGCGTGCGACGGTGGCGGCGATGAGCACGAACACCGCGACCGGCGCCAGCTGCATCAACCAGCCAATGAGAATCATAGACAGGTCGTTGAGTCGCTCGAACGGCGACACGATCTGGCGACGCTTGTCGGCCGGCAGCGTCGTGGCCGCCACCGCGAACAGGCACACCGCGACGATGAGCGGGAGCAGGTCGCCCTGCACCGCCGCCGCGAACGGATTCTGCGGAATGAGGCCGAGCAGCTGCTCGGTGACCGTCGGCATCTTCGTGGGCGGAGCAGCGGCCGCCGCCGCGGCGAGCTGTGGCGCGACATGGAACGGCGCGATGCTCGCCACGCCGAGCCCGATCGATGCCGCAAGGAACGTCGTGATGAGGAAATACGCAAACGTGCGTCCGCCGATCGCGCCAAGCCGGCGAATGTCGCCGAGCGACGCGACGCCGGTGAAGAGGCTGCCGATGACGAGCGGTACGACGATCATTGTCGCCAGGCGAATGAACGCCGTGCCGACCGGCTCGATCGCAACGAGCGTTGCGTTGAGCGACGCTGCCCAGGCGAGCTTGGAGACCAGTCCGAGCGCGGCGCCGGCGACGAGACCGGCGACGATCTGCTGCGACAGCGAGAGCCTGCGCTTCACGCCGGCACCGCGGCGGGTTTTGCGGCCGACGGCAGCGACGCGTGCACCTCACGCAGCGCGACGAGCGTGCGCTCGACATCCTCGAGGCGGATGTCGCCCATGTGGCCGATGCGGAACCCGTTCGACTGGAATGGCCCAAGACCGCCGGCGGTGTAGATGCCGCGCTCCTTGAGTCCGTCGCGGACCGCGGCCGGCGCGATGTGCGGCGGGAGCGCGATTGCGGTGACGGTCAAGGCGTATTGCTCGAGCGCCGGACATTGCATTTCGAGGCCAAGGTCGCGCACACCCTCGCGCACGCGCACGCCCATCGCTGCGTGCCGCTCGAACACGCGAGCCAGTCCTTCGTCGTGAATCATGCGCAGCGCCTCGGCGAGCTGCAGCACGATGTGCACCGGCGTCGTGCCCGGCGTCTCGACCTTGGGGCCGGTGATGGCCCGCTCGATCGCCGCGAAGTCCCAGTAATTGCGCGGCAGCCGCGAATGCTTCGTCGCGCTCCAGGCGCGCTCGCTCATCGCGACAAACGCCATCCCGGGAGTCGACATGAGACACTTCTGCGACGCCGTCACGGCGACGTCGATGCCCCACTCGTCGAAGGCGAAGGGCATGCCGCCAATCGACGGCACGCCGTCGACGAGGGTGAGCACGTCGTGCGATGCCGCCGCCCGTGCGACGGCAGGGACATCGTTCGCCACGCCGGTCGACGTATCGACGTAGGTGAGC
>DATJHY010000248.1:0-2638 GCA_035493635.1 Gemmatimonadaceae bacterium
CAATGCCGATCAGTTAGGCCGTAAGTGATCGGACTGCCTGACGGTCTGGGCGGCCGCCTGGCGTTTGTTGCGACGTCGTAGGAGGGGATCAGGATGGGGCGATGCAGGCCCAATCCCCCCTCCGCTTTGGCGAGGCGCTGGCTCGTGTCGCTCCGGTCGTACCCGAGGAGTTCGACCGATTTCGGTCGCGGCTTGACGCGGACTGGATCGAGGAGGCGCTTCACTCGACCGAAGCGGCCACCTTGCGCCGCCGCCGACTGCCCGCTCAGCAAGTGGTGTGGCTGGTCGTCGGCATGGGGTTGATGCGCAATCGGCCGATTCTCGACTTGGTCGACAAGCTCGACCTCGCGTTGCCGGGTAGCAGCGGTGTGGGCGTCGCGCCGAGCGCGGTTACGCAAGCCCGCGGGCGCCTCGGAAGCGACCCGATGCAATGGCTGTTTCTTCGCAGCGGGGCGCAATGGGGCACGGCGAGCGCCGATGCGCACCGATGGCGTGGGCTTGCGCTGTTCGGCGTGGATGGAACCACGATGCGCGTTGCCGATTCCGTCGAAAATCGCGACCACTTCGGCGGCCAAGCAGGTCGGCAGCAGAGTGACAGTGGGTATCCACTGGTGCGGCTCGCCGCCCTGATGGCGCTTCGCTCGCACGTGCTCGTGAGCGCGAGCTTCGGGCCGTACGACAGCGAGCATCGGTACGCGGCCGATCTTTGGCAGGAAATTCCGGACGAGTCGCTTACGATCGTGGACCGAGGCTTCAGCGCCGCCGCGATCTTGATTCCACTCGCGCGCGACGGACAGAACCGCCACTGGCTCACGCGGGCGACGAGTAACCGAAAGTGGCGGGTGGTCGAGCGACTCGGGCGCGGAGACGAGCTTATCGAAGTCGAGGTCAAAAGCGATGCACGGCGAGCGGATCCCAGCTTGCCGCGCTTCTGGCGCATGCGCGCCATTCGATACCAACGGAAGGGCTTCCGGCCCCAGACGCTGCTGACCTCGCTCGTCGACGCAGAGGCTTTTCCGCGAGACGATCTCGTCGGCCTGTATCACGAGCGTTGGGAGCTCGAGCTCGGCTACGACGAGGTAAAAACGGAGATGCTCGATCGCGAGGAGACGCTTCGCTCGCGAACGCCCGAGATGGTGTACCAGGAAATCTGGGGCGTCCTCCTCGCCTACAACCTCGTCCGTCTCGAGATGGAAGCCATCGCGGACGACGCCGGCGTCGAACCAACCCGCATCAGCTTCGTCGCCGCCCTGCGCTACATCTGCGACGAATGGTTCTGGCTCGAGGGCACGCGTACACCCGGAGCGATTCCCAGGCAGCTCGCCAACATGCGCACCAACATCAAGCGCTTCATCCTTCCACCACGCCGCGCGCGAACGTACCCACGCGCCGTCAAGATCAAGATGAGCAACTACGAGCGCAAGCGGCCGGTCACCGATGGGGCCGTTAACTGACCGGCATTGCGCCTAGTCGGCGAGGCCCTGTTTGAACCGCCAAAGCGCCAAACGCTCGGCAGGTTGACCGCGAAGACGCCAAGGACGCGAAGAGATGCGCTCCGGGTACGCTTCGCGTTCCCGTCGCCCTTGCGCCAGGAGACGACGGGCCGCGTGGCCCGTTGCGAGACCCTGATGCCCTTGTTCTTCTCGCGAGCGGCGAGAAAGAGCGGAGCTCTTTCGAGCTCTGGTCTTCGCGATCTTCGCGGCTTCGCGGTCAAATGCGTTTGGCGCTTTGGCGGTTGATCCTTCGACGTGAGCGGCGTCCGCGAGCTGGAAAATCGGCCAGTACTGGATTCCGGCCTCGGCGTGAGTCGCGATCTCGGCCGCAAGGCGCTCGGCGGCGGCGGCCGGAGACAGCGGCCCCCCGATCCAGCGGGTCACCTCCGTGTCGCTCCAGAGGTCGGTCGCCAGCGAGAGGTCCGCGTCACGCCACGGGCGGAAGCCCAGCCGTGCGCTGGCCAGGAAGTACACGCCCGCTCATAGCACGCGGCTTGCGCTGGCGGGGGAGCGATCTATATATCGGCTGCGATGACACCGATGACCAGACGCCTGAGCCATTTCGAGGAGCCGGCCTACGCCCTCCTGCGGATCGTCGCCGGCTTGATGTTCGCCCTGCACGGCCCGCAGAAGCTGCTGGGCTGGTTCGGCGGCGACATCGAGGCAACCGGCAGCCAGCTGTGGGTCGGGGGCATCATCGAGACCAGCTGCGGCCTGCTCATCGCGCTCGGCCTGTTCGCTCGGCCGGCCGCGTTCCTCGCCTCCGGCACCATGGCGGTGGCGTACTTCCAGTTCCACTGGAAGCTGCGCCTCGCCGGGTCCATGTGGGCGCCGGCCGCCAACCACGGTGACGCCGCGGTGCTCTTCTGCTTCCTCTGGCTGCTGGTCCTGGTGCGCGGCGCCGGGCCGTACTCGCTCGACGCCAAGCTGCGCCACGCTTGATTCCGAGCACGATCGATCAGCCGAGCCGGGAGTGGAGCGCGACGAACAGGCGCTCGAACATCCAGCAGGCCGCCGCCCAGCACGGCAGATAGTCGAGGCGGATGAGCCCGCTCACCGCCCAGCGCGCGCCGCCGTAGTCCCACGGGCACTGCCCGGTCGCGCGCCGCAGGTGACCGACGCAGACGAACAGAAAGACGGTGAGG
>DATJHY010000249.1:0-3191 GCA_035493635.1 Gemmatimonadaceae bacterium
GCTGGGAAGAACCGCCAGGGCGGCGGCAACGCTGTTGCTGTGCGTCATGGGTGAATAGCTCCCCCAAGAGCCCGTCCTCGGGCTCGTTCTGGTGAGACCCGCCAACACGTGGGCGAGAACGTCGGCGTTGGCCATGCTCGGCATGCCGCCGGATTTGTCTGCGCTCGACATCAGTCGCCCCCTGGTTACCGAGCGTGACGCGCACAGTGGCGCTGCGTCACGGCAGCCGGGATCGCGCGGGGGGTTATCGGACGTTTTTTCCGCCTCGAGACCCCGTCCGATCGTCGTCGACGAACCGATGCCTGGCAGGCATCTGAATCGCCGCCAGTGAACGCGCGTCCAGCCGCGTCGTATCCGGGATCACGCCTTCCCGGCTGAGCAGGTAGGCGGTCACGGCATACGTCTGATCCGCCGAGAGCGAGCCTGGGGCCGTGAGGGGCATTGCACGGCGGATGTAGTCGAACAGCGTCGTCGCGTACGGCCAGTAGTTGCCGATGGTGCGTGGAATCTTCGCGTCGGTCGAGAAGTCGACGTCGCCCTTGGGACCACCGATGAGCTGTGGGTAGGGCGGCTTGCCCTCGCCGTTGTCTCCGTGACACGAGGCGCAGCTCCCCGCGTAGATGGCGGCGCCGCTCGCGGCTGTTCCGCTGCCGGACGGGAGGCCTGCGCCGTTCGGCGACACGTCGACGTCGAGCGCGGCCATCTGGGCCGGAGCGGCTGCGTGGCCAAGCGCGAACTGTTTTGGATCCTTGTCGCCAAGGTAGTCGTCGCGCGCATCGAGGCGGCACGACACCGCCGTCGCCAGCGTTGCCACCAGTGTCGTCGCAACGAATCGGCTGCGCATCACGTGTTCGCCTCGAACGTCACGGTGCCGTCCGCAGCCACGCGCCACGCCCGAATCGGATTGAAGTGGTAGTCGGTGCCGGGACCGCGAACGGCCCGCAGCTGCGCCATGGCCGGCTGCACGTAGCCGTTGTCGTCGGTCGCACGGCTCATGAGTAAACTCTCACCGCCGTCCCAGTGCCACATGTGCTGGAAGCGAACCATCGCCTTGGTGGTGGTCGGCGTCAGGAGCTCGGCATCGACCCAGTGCTTGCCGCCGTCGGTGCTGACGTCGACGCGCGTGATCCGTCCGCGACCGCTCCACGCCAAACCCGTGACGGGCCACCACCCTGGTCCGCTGAGGCGCTCGGGATACGCGGGAGACGTAATGAGGGATTTCGCATCCATTTCGAAGCTCATCCAGCGTACTTTTCCGCCCGGCAGCGGATCGCTGTACTTCGACGTCTCCCAGCGTGTCATGAACGGCTCGGTCGCGAGCTTGATGCGGCGCAACCATTTTACGTTCACGTTGCCTTCCCAGCCGGGCAGCAGCAACCGAATTGGAAAGCCCTGCTCCGGGCGGAGCGGTTCGCCGTTCTGTGCATAGACGACGAGCGCGTCCTCCCGTGCCTTGCGAACGGGGACGCTGCGCGCCATCAGGCACGCGTCGCCCCCTTCCGCGAGGAACCACTCGGCGCTGGACTTCACGCCGGCTTCTCGAAACAGCGTCGCCAGCGGCACGCCGGTCCATTCACTGTTCGAGATCATCCCGTCGACCTGCTGCGGCGTCATCTCGGGCTTCGGCGTTCGATACGCGGAACGTCCGTTGCCGGCGCACTCGACGAAGTACGTGTGCGTGGTCGCGGGAAAGCGTTTGAGATCGGCGAGGGTGAGCTCGAGCGGGCGATCGACGAGACCGTGAATCAACAGCGTGTGTGTCGCGGGATCGATCGTCGGCGTGCCGGCGTGATTACGCGTGAAGTGGAGATCGGCCGGTGTGATCGTTCCCGAAAACGCCTGCAACGGCGTCAGCGACGCTCCCGTGATCTCGCCGACGGGTGATCGCGCCGGTGACACAAAGGGCGATCGCGTACCGACCGGCGTCGTCGGCGCGCCCGGCGCTTTGGTCGGGTCCACGGGCACCGCTTGGGCCGCGCCCGGCGGAGTCGCCGGGATGGCCGGCGTGGTCGCCTGCTGTGCCTCGCTGGGTAGGCTCGTGAGCAGCGCGCCACTCGCGGCTACCGCCGCACCGGTGATCAGCGTGCGTCGGGAGATCGGCTTCTCAGTCATGAGAGTTCTGAAATGCTCAATCCTTGCGGAACACCGAGACTGGGGGAGGCACGATTGCCCCGGCGGGATTGTACGTTCGCGGAATGAGGCGTGGCGGTCGGTAGGCTTTGTGCCCCTTGGTGTCGTACGGAACGTCCGGCGGCGTTCCGCCGGCGGGCCAGTCGCTTTCCTTACCAGGTGAATCAGGTCGCGGCATCGACGTGATGTACGCGGCGATGTCGAAGGCTTGCTGATTGGTGAGCGTGCCTGGCCGGTCGAACGGCATGTTGTGCTTGATGAACGACGCGGCGCGTTCCTGTCGCGCCATCGAGGCGCCGATGCTGAACGACCTCGGACCCCAGAGCGCGGGAAATGCAGGGGGCATGCCCGCGCCGTCGGGTCCGTGACAGCGCGCGCAGTTCTCGGTGAACAGGCCTCGTCCACGCGACGAGTCGCCCATCAACGTCGGCATCTTGGCGAGGCCCTCGTTGTGGATGTGCTCGCCGTTCGGCACGCCCTTCGAGATGTACGCGAGATAGGCGACGATGTCCTGCATCTCGCGGCTGT
Organism: Gemmatimonadaceae bacterium; assembly: GCA_035493635.1. Lineage (GTDB taxonomy): Bacteria > Gemmatimonadota > Gemmatimonadetes > Gemmatimonadales > Gemmatimonadaceae > JAQBQB01. Next base: position 2,659 of record DATJHY010000249.1, read on the forward strand.
CGGTCGGCAGCTTGGAGCCAGCGAGGCTGCGTGTGAAGCAGTAGTTGATGCGATCCTCGACCGTCACGACGGCGCCACTGCGGTCGAGGTACTTCGGGAAGCGAGCGAAGACGCCGGACAGCGGCGCGGCGTTGCCGCGTCGGCCCTCGTCGAGGTGGCAGCTCACGCAGTTCAGGTTGCCGCCGACATACGCCCGGAGACTGTCTCGGGTCTGCGACACCAATGCGAGCCCGCGATAGATCGACGCCTCGAGCGGATCGTCCGGCGTGCTGTCGACGACGGGCGGCTTCCAGTTATCGGCGCTCCACGCTCGGCCGCCGCGGGGTGCGGCGGCCTGAGTGGTCGAGTCGGCGCGCGTCGAGACTTCCTGAATCGAACAGGCGCTGAGCGCGATGGCGGCGAAAGCGAATCGAATGAGAGACGACGTGCGTACGACCACTCTATTCGACTCGCTCGAGCGCCGCGGCGACCGTCTCGAACATGCGGTCGATCTGCGGCTTCTCGACAATGAGCGGCGGCGACAGCGCGATGGT
>DATJHY010000250.1:0-19696 GCA_035493635.1 Gemmatimonadaceae bacterium
GCGAGCGACGACGTGCGCGCGTTCGACCAGAACGTGAGCCTGCTGCGCGAGAAGATCCGCCGTCTCGAGATCGACATCGAGCGCACGCGGCTGAGCATCGAAGTCGCCGTGTCGGGCGGCGTCGAGCGGGCGATCGGGCTGGTCAGTCAGCGCGGCGCCGCGTGAGCGGCTGGCGCGGGCGACTTCGCGTCGCCCGCGCCGATCGGCGCCACTGCAATCGCAGCGGCCGCTCGAGGAACGAGGCGAGGGTGCGCGCCGCGCGCCGCACCCTCGTGGCTTCGGCGGCGGAGAGTGGCGTCGACGTCACGAGCTCGACGACGACGGTGTCGTTGTCGATGACGCGCCGCCACTCGCCGACGATTTGTCCGTCGACGAAGACGACGTGCGGGACGCGCGCGTCGCCGCCGGAGATCGGCCGGGTGTGCCCGACCCGCGCGCCGGCCGCGCTTCGGTCCCGGTAGCCGATGAAATACTCGTCGTAGTTCGGCAGGAGATGCGCAGACGGCGGAACGCGGTCCAGCTCGCGCGGCGCGAACCACAGTGTTCGTCCATCGAGCGTGACGGAATCGAGCTCCGTTCTCGCCATGTCGATGCCTTGTTTGGCGTCCGACACCGTCAACCCCGACCACCACGCGAAGTCGTGCGGCGAGGCTGGGCCCCGGGTCGTGAAATACCGCCGCGTGAGGGCGAACAGGGCCTCGTCGTGGCCGAGGACCGGTGCGAGGGGTACGCGATCGTCGAACAATGCGTAGGTGAGCTGGCTGCCGCGGCGCGGGCCGCTGCAAATCACCGCGTCGAGCTCGGCCCGCATCAGCAGATGACCCATACGCTGTCCCGAAACGACCGGCAGCCCGGCGCGCTCGACGGCTGCCTGCAGCTCGGCACGCGTGAGACACGCGCCTCCTTGCAGCGCCGCCGCCATTGCGTCGTGGCTTCTGCGGAATACCACGGCGTCCAGTCCGATCCGACGATCGGTCGATGCCATCGCCGCGTTCACCCGCGGTCCCGTCAGCGCGAGCATCCACCGAATGTCCTCGGGCAACACGAAGTGCCACGTGGGACGCAGCACATGCGTGCGCAGAATCCGTCCGTCGTTGAACAATTGCTCGACGACGGCCTCGGTCACGCCGCGCGCGCGCTGCGCGATGGCCCATTTTGCGCCGGCGTAGTCCTGTGCCTGGACGGCGCCGAGCGATCGCACGACGTCCACCACGCCGGGCAGCCCCGCGGCCGTGAGATGCTGGCCGGCGAGGCGCCTCCGAATGATCTCGCGCGTGGTGATCGACGACGTCAACTGGTGTGCTCGAGGACTTTGATGAGCTGAATCTGGCCCGCATGATAAATGGCGTGGCAGGTCACGCCAAGGATCAGGTCGAGCTGGTCTTTCTCCTCGAGTGGTGAGCGACGCCGGCCAGACGCGACGTCCGCGGCTGCTTTGGCGAGCTGCTCCTGCTGCGTAGCCAGCTCGTCGGCGACCTTTGCCCACGTGAGCGTGTCATTGGGCAGCTCGAACCAGTCGCTGCCCTCGAGCACGAATGGCCGCGGCTTGGTTCCGGTCAATCGCGCGATGACGCCCTGCACGCAATACGCGTGGTGCAGCGCGATCTCAGCGATGTTGTGCCGCCCCGGGCCCGGTCTCCAGAACGCCGTGCGCTCGGACACGTCGGCCACGGCGGCCTTGAGATCGTTGCCATGCCAGGCGCCCGGACCGTACCCCTCGTCGAGGATTCGCGTGAGAAGCCGGGCGCCCGCCACGGGCGCGCTGGGCGTTGCTGACTTGGTCGTGGATGTAGCCATGGTACCCTCGCGGATTAGGTTTCTCGCATGCTACCGGTGTCCCAGCGCGGCGTCTTGGGAAAAATTGCGGCCGATCTCGAGCGGTCGCTGCGCGATCGAGTCGTACGCGGTGCGCCCGGCGGCCAGCGCGACAGGCGGATCGCCGGCGGCGATGGCTGGATCGTGGCCGACGTGATCTGCACGTCGGGGCCGGGCGATCGGTCGTTCGAGGAACGACACACGGGCACCTCGATCGCCGTCGTTCTCGCCGGGACGTTTCAGTATCGATCGGGACGTGGGCGCGTGATGCTGACCCCAGGCTCGCTATTGTTGGGCAATCCCGACGATCCCTTCGAGTGCGGCCACGAGCACGCCCCCGGTGATCGCTGCGTCGCGTTCCACTTCTCGACCGAGTACTTCGACCGGCTCGCCGCGGACGCCGGTGTGACTCGCCGCGTGTGCCGATTTCGCGGCGCCAGACTTCCGCCCGTTCGCGATTTGGCGTCACTCGTCTCGCGGGTGACGGTCGGCATCGGAGGCGTGCTGCACGTCGCGTGGGAGGAGCTCGCGATCGAGCTCGCCGCGACCGCCGTGCGACTCGACGCGGGCGTAACCGCGCCGCGGCGAGCGCCCTCCAGCGACGCAGTGGCGCGCGTCACCGAGAGCGTGCGCAGGATCGAGCGCAGCCCTGAGACTCGCCTCACGCTCGCGCAGCTCGCGTCGGACGCGCGGCAGAGTCCCTTCCATTACTTGAGAACTTTCGAACAGCTCACCGGCGTCACACCACACCAGTTCATCCTGCGGACGCGACTCCGGCACGCCGCGGCGCGCCTCGTGACAGAACCAGCGAGAGTGATCGACGTCGCACTCGACGCCGGGTTCAACGACGTGTCGACGTTCAATCGCGCGTTCCGACTGGAGTTCGGAGCCGCGCCGCGTGCGTACCGCCGGGAGATGGCCGCCGTCCGCGGCGCCTGATCGCCGACACGCGCGCGACGCGCGTCGCACGCACGATCCGCCGTATCGTCCCTGGATCGAAACGATTCGTCCCGTGTCGCGATCCTCAGGCTTATGCAAAGAGTCGTAAAGCCTTTGTCGAGGATGTGACTGAAAGTACGCATGAGCAAGTTGTCATGCGAACAGCGCCATACTCGGGCGCGCTTCACATCGGGTCACATCTTCCCACGGGAGATACGCCATGAGTCGCGGACTTCGTCCGTTCGCGGCCGGCGCGCTCGCGCTCGCGCTTGCGTCACCGGCCTTTGCGCAAGCCACCGGCACGATCACCGGGCGAGTTACCGAGCGCCAGACGCAGCGCCCGCTCGTCGGGGCCCAGGTGCGCATCGTCGGCAGCACGCGCGGAGCCGTCACCAACGACTCCGGGACATATCGCATCATCAACGTTCCCGCGGGAACGGTGCAGCTCGCCGTACAGCGCCTTGGCTACGGCCCGCAGGCGCGTACGGTGGCCGTCACGTCCGGCGGGACGGCGACGGCGGACTTCGCCATGTCCACCGCCGTCACGACGCTCGACGTGTTGACCGTGACCGCGACCGGGCAGACGGAGCGAAGCCGCGAGAACGGCGCGCCCACGGCGACGATCGACAGCGCGTCGCTCAACAAAGCGGTGATCAGCACACTCTCCGATGCCCTGAGCTCGCGCGTTCCCGGCGTCGTCGTGCAGACCGCGGCCGGCGAGACGGGCGCGGGATCGCGCATTCGCATCCGCGGCTCCAATTCGATCTCGCTCTCCAACGATCCGCTGCTCATCATCGACGGCATCCGCGCCGACAATTCTTCGCAGTCGTCGGCGCAAGGCACGGGCGGGCAACTGCCATCGCGCTTCAACGACATCAATCCCGAAGAAATCGAGGACGTCGAGATCATCAAGGGTCCCGCGGCCGCCGCGCTCTACGGAACCGCGGCCGCGAACGGTGTCATCCAGATCACGACCAAGAAAGGGCGCGCGGGCCGCACGCGGTGGGATGCGTTCGCTGAGACCGGAACCCTCAAGGACATCAACGACTATCCGCTCAATCTGCGATCGTACGGGCACACGGCGGCGGGCGGGCTCATCACGAACTGCAATCTCTTCCGCCGCACGTCCGGCCTCGCGAGTGCCTGCGTCGGCATCGACTCGACCGTCTCGAACAATCCGCTCCGCTCCTCCGGCATCGAAGGCATCGGCAATCGCCGCCTCACCGGGTTGAGCGTGACCGGCGGCTCCGAGGTCGCCTCGTACTACGTGTCGGGCGAGTACCAGCGCGAGCAGAACGTCATCGCGCTCAACCATCAGCAAAAGCTCAATCTTCGCTCGAACCTTCGCAGCCAGTTGTCCCGCTCCGTCGACATGCAGCTGAACCTCGGCTACGTGAACAGCGATCTGCGACGGCCGCAGAACGACAACAACTCGTTCGGTGTGGTGTCAGGCTCGCTCCTCGGCAAGGCGGCGGATTGCAGCCAGACCGGCGCCAAGCTGCATCCCGGGCTGTGCTCGGGCGGCAACGACACGGTGAGCCACGGCTACTTCAACCCCGGCATCGATCCCAACGACTTCTTCAACATCAACACGCGCCAGCAGGTGCAGCGCGTGATCGGGAGCCTCAATAGCAATTGGACCCCGGCGGGTTGGCTCGCCTTCAACGCCACGGTGGGCGGCGACATCGATCACCGCAACGACAACGAGACGCTGCCGCCGGACGTGCTGCCCGTCGACCAGGACCGGCTCGACGGCTATCGCAGCGTCAATCGCGCGATCATCGGCAACTACACGGCGAGCGTGAACGGGTCCGCGACGTACGACTACGCGGGCTTCAAGCTCGTATCCACGCTGGGCAGCCAGTACACCGACGTCGCCTTTACGCGGACGGATGCGTTCGGCGCCAAGCTGCTCTCCGGCACGGGCTCGCTGGCCGGAACGACGGCGCGCTTTGCCGTGAGCGAGATCAACAACGATGTGCGGACGCTCGGCTTCCTGGGGCGACAGCAGGTCTCGTGGGCCGACCGGGTGTTCGTCACCGGCGGGATCCGCACGGACCGCAACAGCGCATTCGGCCAGAACTTCCGCCGCGTCTACTACCCGTCGGTGAGCGCATCGTGGGTGGTGAGCGACGACGGCCGACTGCCGGGCAACTTGCCGCGCATCCCCGCGCTCTCGTCGCTGCGCCTGCGCGCCGCGTCGGGATCGGCCGGGCAAAATCCCGGATATCTCGCCGCCGAGCAGTTCTATACGCCGGTCGCGGTCACGGTGAACGGCACCGACGTGCCGGCGTTCACCGCCGGTGGAGCGGGAAATCCGAATCTCAAGCCGGAGAAGTCGACCGAGACCGAGGCCGGCCTCGACCTCGGGCTCTTCAACGGTCGCGTCAACGTCGAGTACACGCACTACAACAAGATCACGCGCGACGAGCTGGTGAACGTCGTCCTGGCCCCGTCGCTCGGCACGAGCACCAATCGCTTCCAGAACCTCGGCCGCGTGCGCAACTACGGCGACGAAGCATCGCTCAACGCCGACCTGCTCAACAACGACAAGGTGAAGCTCGGATTCACGCTGAATGGATCGTGGTCACGAAACCACCTCGATGCGCTTGGCGTCGATGAAAACGGGACGCCCATTCCGCAATTCACCGGCGGCTTCGACGACACGCAGATCTTCAAGGCCGGCCTGCCGCTCGGCGCGTACTTCATTCGCGGAATTACGTCGGTCAACGACGCCAATCACGACGGACTGATCGCGTGCCCCGATGGTCCGGGCAGCGACGGCTGCGAGTTCACGATCGCCGACTCGGCCTCGTATCAGGGGACGCCGTTCCCGCTCATCGAGTTGAACTTCACGCCATCGCTCACGATCGGCCGCTTCGCGCGACTGACAGCGCTGTTCGACCACCGCGCGGGTCAGAAGATCTACAATCTGACCGGTGTCTACCGGAATGCGATCTTCCTGAACGGTGCGCCGGTGCAGCTCCCGTCGTCGGGGAATCTCACGGAGCAGGCGGCGGCGCAGGCGGCCGCCAACGGATTCAACGGCGGCTTCATCGAGGACGCGTCGTTCACCAAGCTCCGCGAGATGACGCTCACGGTCTTCCTGCCGCGAAGCCTCGCGGCCAAGGCGGGCGCCGGCTCGGCGACGCTGACGCTGGCCGGCCGCAACCTGCACACCTGGACGAACTACACCGGCCTCGATCCGGAGCTCAACGCCGGTGCCCAAGCCAACTTTACGACCACTGATTTCCTCACGGCGCCGCAGGTCCGGTACTTCACGGCTCGCCTCGCGCTCAGCTTCTAGCGAACACTCATTTGCGACCAACAATGCCGAAATCCAAAAATCTCGGACGCTCGGTCCTCGGTGTCGCGCTCGTGAGCGCCGCCGCCCTCGCGGCCTGCAACCAGGACAAGCTCCTCGTGGCGCCCACACCCGACGTCGTGCTTCCCAAGGACATCACCGGTCCCTCGGCGCTTCCGAGCGCCTACGCCGCCGCCATCGGCGACTTCCAGGTCGCGTACGCGGGCGGCTACGGAAATGGTCTCGACAACAATGAAGGGCTGGCGCAGATGACCGGCCTGCTGGCTGACGAGTTCATCGACGCCGAAACGTTCAACACCCGCATCGAGGTCGACCGTCGCGCCACCAAGGCGATCAACGCCACCACGCTGCAAACCTTCCAGGACATGCAGCGCGCGCGTGCTACGGCTGATCTCGTGGCGAGCCGCTTCCGCCAATTCGATCCCACGAACCCCAAGGGTGCGGAGGTCCAGGCGCTCGCCGCGTTCTCGTACGTCCTCCTCGCCGAGGCATACTGCAATGGTGTGCCCACGAGCAAAGTGAACGATGACGGCTCGTTCACGTTCGGCGAGCCGCAGACGGGGCAGGAATTACTCACCGCGGCCGTTGCCAAGTTCGATTCCGCGATCGCGACCGCGTCGGCAAACGGCGGCGCGCGGGCCCTCAGCCTGGCGCGCATCGGCAAGGCACGGGCGCTGCTCGATCTCAACAAGCCGGCCGACGCCGCGGCGGCGGTGGCGCAGGTCCCGTCGGAGTTCAACTACAGCATTCAGCATGACGAGAACACGGGCCGGCAGAACAGCGCGATCTTCAGCTTCAATTACCTCGAGGCGCGATTCAGCATCGGAGATCGCGAAGGCACGAACGGGCTGCCGTTCGCATCGCTGAACGACCCCCGCCTGCCGATTCTCGACGCCGGCCCTGGCTTCGACGGCGAGACCGAACTCTTTCTCACCACGAAGTACGCCGACCGCAGCTCGCCGACTCCGCTCGCGCTGGGCACGGAAGCGCGACTCATCGAGGCCGAGGCAGCGCTGCGCGCCGGAGATCTCGCCACCTTCCGCGACAAGCTCAATGCCGCTCGCGCCAGCGCGTTGACCTATTCCGCCGACGGCGGCCCGAGTAGCCCGCCGCTTCCATCGCCGCCCGCGCTCGCGGCCAGCGACATTCCCGCGACCCAGGCAGGACAGCAGGACCTGCTCTTTCAGGAGCGCGCGCTCGACCTGTTCCTCACGTCGCACCGCCTGGGCGATTTGCGCCGCCTGATCTGGCAGTACGGACGCACGGCGGACGCGGTGTTCCCGATTGGCCCCTACGAGCCCACGAACACTTCCAAAGCCGGCACCAACTTCGGGACGGACGTGAATCTGCCGATCCCACAGGAAGAGTCGAACAATCCGCTGTTCCTGGGCAAGGGCGGGGCGTGCATCAACCGAGAAGCAGGAATTAGTTGAAGAGCGGACGGCTGAGGGCGGGCGCAAACCGCGGAGAATTCCAAACGGCGGAGATGCCAAGATCCGGAAATGCCAAAGAGCGAAGGTGCCTAACGTCGTCAAGAGCGGAACTGCCAAGGAGCGGGAAACTACGAACGCGCTCTTTCCCGTCGTTTGGCATCTTCGCTCTTGCCGCCGTTTGGCCTTCACGCCCTTCACGCCGTTTGGCACCTTCGTAGTTCGGCACCTTCGTAGTTTGGCATCTCCGCCGTTTGGAATTCTCCGCAGTTAGCGCCCGCCTTTCGACGCCCGCCGTCTTGCCCCATTCGCCGTTTCCGCGCATAGTCTCCGCCGTCCGCTGATGCCTCACGCCACCCGTCGACACGCCGGAGCTCTTGTGCGCGATTTGTCTCGACTTTTCACAGCCTACGATCACGGGACCATTTCCCGCCGTCAGCTCCTCCAGGCGCTCGGCGTCGCCGCCGTGGGCATGCCGCTCGCGCGGGCGCTGGGACAGGGCCAGTGCGCCGGCCGAGACCGCGATACGACGGCCGCCTGCAATCACACGCCGATGAAGCCGCCGTTCGACCCAACGGGATGGAAGACGGTGCTGCTCGACCACTTCAGCATGCAGGCCACCGACGCCGAGCGAGAAGCCGCGTTCTACGCCGCATTCCTGGGGTGGAAGGTTCGAAGCAACGACGGCAAAGAGATCTACATGGACATCGGTGATCTCGGTGGTGTGAAGATTCGCGGCGGCTATGTGAATCGGGGCGGCGGCCGCGGAGGTTTTGGCGGCGGCGGCGGGGGCGGGGGACGCCGTGGCGGAGCGGCGGGTGACAGCGCGGGCGGTGGGCGGGGCGGCGGTGCAGGGCGGTTCGGTGGCGCAGACAGCAGTGGTCGTGGGCGCGGACCGCGCGAGGACCCGAGTCACATGGCGCCGTGCACGACGCCACGCACGCCGCTCATCCAGAACGCCGGCGTGGTGTGGGACGGATTCTGCTGGGGCATCGCGCCGTGGGATACGAAGAAAGTGGAGGCTGCGCTCAAGGCGCGCGGTCTCGATCCGGTGGCCGATCACAACGGCGACGACTTCCGGAGCTTCCACGTGAAGGACCCGGATGGCATGGACGTCCAGATCAGCAACGGGAACAGGAAGAATCGCCGGCGCACGCCGGCGAACGGAAAGCTCAACGTCGAGCTGCCGTTCGAGCCGACGGGATGGAAGACCGTGTACCTCGACCACATCTCCTACCGCTGCACCAGCTACAAGGAGACTGTCGCGTTCTACGAGGCGTTGCTCGGCTGGAAGGGATTGGGCGACGAGGGGAGCCAAAACGAAACGGTGATCGCTCCTGAAATTGGCGGGTTGCTCATTCGCGGCGGCAACGCGCTGTCACCGACCTTCGCCATGCCACCCGCGCGCAGCGCGAGCATGGACCACATCTCGTTCGGGATCACGCCGTTCGACCCGGACGTCGTGGCGGCGGAGCTATGCAAGCGGGGCCTGCAGGCGCAGGTTGACACCGGGGCCATCGCGTCGTCGCCGCCGGCCGAGCGGGACATCCACACGGCGACGTATAAGAGTTTTCATACGCGAACGCCGAACAACTTCAACCTGCAGTTCAGCGCCAAGACCTCGGCGGACATGAAGACCGGGCCCGGGTGATTCGAGCCTACGGCTCGGGCCGGCTCGCCCGGATCACGATCTCCTTGAGCGAATCGGTGTTCGCCGGGAGATCGGCCGCGCCCGCGGGGAATCCGTTGGCCTTGAGCAGGTGCGCGATGACGTCGGTCACGAGCTCACGGCCGTAGATCCCGACGCTGTCGCTCGGCATCGTCGTCCGGATTCGCGTCTCGAGCTCGCTCAGCGGCAAGCCGTTCCAGTTTCCTAAAAAGCTTCCACCGGTGAGCGGTGGCGACTCGTCGCCCCCGGTCAGCGACGCCCCGTGGCACCGAGCGCACGACTTGGCGTACGCCGTTTCACCTCGAGCGGCTTGTGCGCCGGAGTACACACTGTCCCACACGGTTCGAGCGGCTGCAGGGCGCGATGTCGGATGCGAGCGGAGACCCGTCCCCAGCGCGGGGAGCGTCGCGAGCAGGATCCAGGCGCCGAAATGGCGCGAATTGGCAAGCTTCGTCATCAGGTCAACGCGCTCCGGCTTCTGGGAGACGCAGCGAGATGTACTCGCCCGGGTACGGTCCGCCGCTCACCGCCACGACGATGTACTGCACGCCATTCACGGCGTACGTCATCGGCGAGGCGCTCACGGGAGCGGGGAGGAGCACCGATCCCACCTCGGCGCCGGTGACCTTGTCATAAGCGCGCAGCATCGCGCCGCGCGGTCGCGTGGCGAGCGTCGTCACCTGCGGGTCCCCCGCAATGACCAGCGTCTTCGTGACGAGCGTGCCGACGGTGAAGCCTGGCTGTCCGGTGCGCGGAATCGTCATCCCCTTGAGTGCTTCGTGATTGCGAACCGCATCCGGCGTTTCGCCGTGCGGCACCTGCCACGCAATCTCGCCCTTGTCGAGCGCGATGGCGCTGATCGTCCCGTACGGCGGCTTGAAGATCGACAAACCTTGCACCGATAAGCCGCCGCCTCGCCCGCCCCCGCCCCCGCCGCCGCCCCCGACGAGGCTGCCCGCGACCCAATCCATGTCCGAGCGTTCCTTGCTCGGCTGCACCAGACCGAGCACGGCCGGCGCCGCGTTCGACGACGCGACGTAGAGGGTGTGCGTCTCCGGATCGTACGATCCGCCCGGCCAGTTCGAGCCGCCGTTCGTCGGACCGCGCGACAGCGTCCCGATCGGACCGTCGGCTTTGCTCACGACGGGCGGCGTGAAGATTGGACCGAGCTTGAAGCGCGACGCGATGGCGACGGCTTGCGCCCGCAGCTCGGGTGTGAAGTCGACGAGGTCGTCGATCGATGTGCCGTTCCTCGCATACGCCGGTGGCTTGGTCGGTATCGGCTGCGTCGGCGAGTACCACTCGCCGGGGACGTCACCCTTCTCGACAGGTGTCTCGACGAACGGCCAGACCGGCTTGCCCGTCACGCGATCGAACACGTAGAGGATGCCCTGCTTCGTCGGCACCGCGACTGCCTTGACCGCCTTGCCGTCGACGGTGATGTCGGCGAGGATCGGCGCGGCGGCGAGATCGAAGTCCCAGATCGGATGATGTACGATCTGGTAATGCCACTTCTTTGCGCCCGTGCGCAGGTCGAGGCAGACGAGGCTTTCGCCATAGAGGTTGTTCCCCGGGCGATGCCCGCCGTAGTAGTCGCCGGTTGGTGACTCGACCGGCAGATACACGAGACCGAGCTCCTCGTCGACGGTGATCTGCGTCCACACGCCAGTGTTGCCCGTGTACTTGGCGGAGCCGTTCAGCCACGTGTCGTACCCTGGCTCGCCTTTCTTTGGAATAGTGTGGAACGTCCACAGTCGCTTGCCGGTCCGGACGTCGAAGCCACGAATGTAGCCCTTGTTGTTTCTGTAACTCTTCGGTGCAGTACCTTCGCGGAAAGCGGCGCCAATGAGGACGACGTCGCGTCCCACGACTGGCGCGCCCTGGTAGCCGATCTCACCCGTCACGAGATCGGGTAGAATCTTCTGGTCGATGTCGGTCTTGAGATCGACGGCACCGTTGGCGCCGAAACTGGAAACCGGCATTCCGGTTTTCGCATCGAGCGCGAGCAGTCGATAGCCGGGTGTGACGTAGAGAATTCGTTCCTCGCGCCCGTCGGTCCAATACGCGAGCCCGCGACCCGACAGCGGGCGCGGGGCCGCGGCGCCGCGGGGACCTTCGTCCTCGCGATGGACCCAGCGGACCGCGCCGCTGACAGCATCGAGCGCGACGACGGCGCGGCCCGTTCCGCCGGTCGCGTAGAGGACGCCGCCGACCATGAGCGGCGTGCCCTCGAGCTTGAACTCGGGGCGCGGCCCGAGCGAGTCAGTCTTGAAGCGCCACGCGACCTCGAGCGTGCTGAAGTTGGCAGCCGAGATCTGGTCGAGCGGCGAGTAGCGAGAGCCGCGAGTATCGCCCGTATAGCTCGGCCACTCGCCGCCACTGGTCGTGAAGGTCGCGCGGCCCTTCGACGATGCGGGCCTGATCGCCGCTGATTTGGCCGGCGCGCGTTGCGCGGTGCCGGTGGTGGCCGCGACGCACGTGACGCCCATAACGACCGTCACCAGCGGCAATGCGCGAATCTGCCTCAACGGACTCGGCACTCTCTCTCCTCGACCGGTGTGAATTCAGCCGACAATGATGGCGACCGGCAGCGTGAACCGGAATAGAATGCCGGCGTCGTACTCTTGCACGACTCGCCTGGACCGCGACAATTTCTGTCCCGTCGCCCGTCGCCCGTCGCCCGTCGCCCGTCGCCCGTCGCCCGTCCTGAAGCTTGGAGACCCAATGAGCCGCGTCCGACTCGTAGCGGTGGCTGGGCTCATCTCGTGCGCGATCGCCGCTGCATCCGAGGCGGCCATCGCGCAGGCGCCGCTCGCGCCGGCCGCCGCGACTGGGCAGACCGTGACACCCGCGTTCGAGGGCTGGTACAGGAACGCCGACGGCACCTTCAGCATTTCGTTCGGATACTTCAATCGCAATACGAAGGAAGTCCTCTCGATTCCGGTTGGTCACGACAACTTCGTCAGCCCCGGCGGCGCGAATCAGGGTCAGCCGACGTTCTTTTATCCACGCCGCCACTGGGGCGTGTTCGCCGTGAAGGTGCCGGCGGACTTCGGCGACAAGAAGCTCGTGTGGACCGTGAAGATCCGCGGCCAGACGTTCGCCATTCCCGGCAGCTTGCGAGAGGAATGGCAAATCGATGCGCTCGAGGGCGAAGCCGGGTCGAACAACACGCCGCCTGTGCTCAGTGTCGGGCCCGATGGTCCGGAGGGGCGTGGTCCGGCGGGCGTCACCGTCGAACGCGAGGCGACGGTCGGAAAGCCGATCACGATCGACGTCATCGCGAAGGACGACGGCGCGGGCCTCACGCGGGGCGGCTATCCCGTGACCCTCACCTGGTTCACGCACCAAGGCCCGGTTGAAGCTGCCTTCGGCACGCCGAGCGCAAAGCTCACGCCGACTGGAGGCAAGTCGAGCACGACGGTGACGTTCAGCAAGCCGGGCGACTACGTGATTCGTGTTCGAGCGAACGACTCGGACGTCGTTGCCGCCGGGCACTCGCAATGCTGTTGGACCAACGCGTTCGTCAAAGTGAGAGTGACGCCATGAAGATCTACACGTCGAGTCTCGCTGTTGCCGCGATCGTTTCGCTCACCGTGCCGCTGGCCGTGTACCGGCCGCGCGCCGCGGCCGCGAAGCCGCATCGCGCCGTCACGTACGCCAGGGACATCGCGCCCATCCTCCAGCAAAAGTGCCAGGAGTGCCACCAGCCCGGCTCGATTGCGCCGATGTCTCTGCTCACGTACGGCGACGCCGTGGAGAACGCAGCGCAAATCAGGGAGAAGGTCGCGGATCGCCTCATGCCGCCCTGGCACATCGACAAGACAGTCGGCATTCAGAAGTTCAAGAACGATCGCAGCCTCACCGACGAGCAGATCGAAACGATCGTGAACTGGATCGACGACGGCACGCCGTTGGGCGACACGGCCGATATGCCGCCGGCGAGGAAATTCCCGGACCCCAATCGCTGGCAGCTCGCCGACAAGCTCGCTGCGCAGCCCGATCTGATCGTTCGCTCGACGCCGTACACGCTCGCCGCGCACACGCAGGACAAGTGGTATCGGCCAACCGTGGAGACAGGGCTGACCGAGCCGCGCTGGGTCCGCGCGATCGAGGTCAAGCCGGTGCGGCCCGGCGACCGGAAGATCGTGCATCACGTGCTCGCGTATCTGCTGCAGGACGAGCCGGAGATCACGGGGCTCGCGAGCACGGCGCACGACCATCAGAACAATCCAGGTCTGTTCATGGAGTGGGCGGTCGGCAAAACCGGCCAGCTCTACGCCAACGATGCGGGGAAATTGATGCTCCCCGGTTCGCGCATTCGTTGGGAGGTCCACATGCACGCGATTGGGCAGGAGTTCAAGGACAGTCAGGTGGAGCTCGCGGTGTGGTTCTATCCAAAAGGCTTCGTCCCCAAGCACCGTACAGTGCTCACCATGTTCAACATGGCGCGCAGCTCCGAGCTCGATATTCCGCCCAATGAGAAGACCGTGACGCAGAATTTCTACGTGCTGCAGGCGCCGGCGCGGCTCGAGAATTTCCAGCCGCACATGCACATGCGCGGCACGGCCATGTCGCTCGAGGCCATCTACCCCGACGGTCGCAAGGAAGTCCTAAGTGCCGTACGCAATTTCCAGTGGAACTGGCACGTCAACTACGTCTATGCCGACGATGCCGCGCCGCTGTTGCCAAAGGGAACGACGCTCGCGTTCACGGCCTGGCACGACAACACGGCGGCCAATCGGAACAACCCCGACCCGAACCAATGGGTCGGGTGGGGCGATCGCACGGTCGACGAGATGGCGCACAACTGGATCGACGTCACGTACCTGGAGCAGGCGGAGTTCGACTCGCTCGTGGCGGCGCGAAATGCGAAGATGGCGGCGCAAAAGGTCGTGCCGGAGCGCTGACCAGCGACGAAATAGAGACATCCCCAGTATGGAGAACACACGATGAGCCGAATCACCGCAGGAATCGCCGCAGCGGTCGCATTGGCGAGCACAGTCGCATGCGCGTCCGACAAACCGACCTTGCCGAACGAAGTGCACATTCCACTCTTCGAGCGATCGGCCGCACAAAACAACCTCGGCACGCACCTCGACGGCGACGACGAGAACCCGTCACGCCCGACTCAGGCGCAGGGCCAGGCGATCTTCAGGATCAGCGATGACGGTCAGTCAGTCGCCTATACGCTGATCGCCGCCAACATCGACAACGCCTTCATGGCGCACATCCACCTCGCGCCGGCCGGCGTGAACGGTGCGATCGTCGAATGGCTGTTCCCGAGCACGGCTCCAGTCGCTGGTCCGTTGGGAGCCGGCCGGTTCGACGGCGTGCTCGCGTCGGGCACCTTCACCGCGGCGAATCTCGTCGGTCCGCTCGCAAATCATCCGCTCTCCGAGTTGATCGCGGCGATGCGCAACGGCGGCGCCTACGTCAACGTTCACACTAACGACGGCGTCGCGCCGACCAATACCGGGCCGGGTGATTTTCCCGGCGGCGAAATTCGTGGCCAACTGAGCGCGCCAGGCAAGCCGTGAGCGCGCCGAGCATTCGGAGCACTACTGGCTGCCCTTGGTCGATGCCATGAAGTCGTGGGCCGACTCGAGAAGGATCTTCAGCTCCGCGTCGTCGAGCAGCTTCGTTCGGACGAGCACCGACGAGTGATCCTTGTAGTGCGGTGTGATGTAGAAGACGTCGGGCTTCGATGAGATCAGGATGTCGCGCTCGAAGATGCTCATGCGTACGGCGAGCGTCTCCGGCTCGACATCCTTTTTCTTCGGCATCCACGCAAAGACTTTCCCGCCCGTCTTGAGGGCCGGGTAGCCGTAGGTCGTTCCTTCCTCGACGTCGACCAGCTTGCCGCCGATCTTGCGCACTCGGGCAAACGAAGTCGCCATCCTTACCCGGCGGTCGGCGTCGTACGCACCACGACGACGGTGACGTTATCCGTGCCGCCGCCCGCCAGCGCATCGCTCACCAATTTTCTGCTCGTGGCCTCTGCCGACTCCGTCTCGGCGAGCGCGTGCGCGATCCCTTCGTCGGGCACGTGCTTGGTCAATCCGTCGGTGCAGAGAAGGAGGCTGTCGCCAGGGGCCAGGTCGATGAGTCCCACGACAGGCTCCACTTCGCTGCCGCCGATCGCGCTCGAGAGCGTCTCCGCCGTCGACGCCATGCGCGCTTTCTCCTCGGTCCACGCGCCGAGCGAAACCATGTACTCGCCGAGCGTCTGATCCCGAGTCAGCCGCTGCAGCCGTCCGCCTCGGCGAACGTAGGCCCGGCTGTCGCCAACCTGCACGTGGTACGCGCGCGGCCACACCAGCAGCACCAGCGTCAGTGTCGTCGCCGGAAGCTTGGATGAGACACCTTCATACTCGCGCACCAGCCCCGCGTGGATGTCGTGCACGGCCCCTTCCAGCATCTCGAGCAGCGCGTGCTCCGCCGTCGTGTCGAGCCCCTGGAAACACGACGCCGCTTTGCCGATGTACGACAACATCGTTGCAAGCGTCCGTTCGCTCGCCAGTTCGCCTTCCGGCCCGCCGCCGACTCCGTCCGCGACGGCCAGCACATACCCGACCGCACCGCCCAGACCATGCGCGACCTGGTCAGCCGACAGACTGGTTTGCAGCACATCGATCGCCTTGGTCACGCGCGCGATCAGGAAATGATCCTCGTTCCCCGGTCGAAGGAGGCCGCGGTCGGTGAGCCCGAACGCGTCCACGGCGGCGGCGGTGACGGTGTCGATCATCGGTGTGCTCCGGTGGGCGCGACCGTGGCGTCGGCGAGGCGCTGAAAGGCCACTTCGACTCCCGCGCCGCTCTTGGCGCTGGTGAGCATCGAGTAATATCCCGCCGCCGCCAGTCGTTTTTCGTCCGCGCCACTGAGCTGCCACTGGTCGACGAGATCGGACTTGTTGAGCGCCACGACGCTGGGCACGTCGCCGACCGTGCTCACGACGAGGTCGTGGATCTCGAAGAGCTTGTCGAATGTCTCGCGACGCGTGCCATCGACCACGTACAGCACGCCATGCGCCCCCTTCACGTAGCTGGGGTTGATGTTTCGTGTTTCGTCGCGTCCCTCGAGATCCCACAACATGAGCTGGATCGTCTGACCGTGCGCCTGCACCTCGCGGCGATCGATCTTGACGCCGACGGTGGTGAGGTATTTGACCGAAAAGATCGAATGCACGTATCGCTGAACGAGGCAGGTCTTTCCCGTCCCGAACATCCCGACCATACAAATCTTCTTTTGAAGCATCACGGCCCCCTGAGTCCGCGCGACCCGTTTGCCACGGTGACCTCGAACGATACGCTTCGGTTGATGCGTGTTTGTTCGTCAGCGGTTGCCGCCCGGAGCGGCTGCGATGTCGCGAGGGGACGAGCCTCGAGCATCGTGCCCGGAACGCCCAGCGCGGCGAGGCGTCGCGCAACGGCGTCGATCCGGAGCTGAGCCAGGGACTGATTCGTCGCGTCCGATCCCGTCGGATCGGTACGACCCACCAGGTTGGCCTGCAGTGTGGCGCCGATCGCCGTCACGCTGTCGATCAACCGTCGCATCGTCGCCGACAACGCGCGCAGCTTCGCCGCCTCCGCCTCCGCCACCGCCGCCGAACCCGGATCGAACAGCACTCGCGTCGCCTCGACGTCGCGCTTGATCGCGGCTACCGCGGCGGACAATGTCGGCTGCACCCGGGAGGCGTCGACCTGTGCCACGCCGGCAATCGGCGGCGCCGCGCGCAGCTTGTTCAGCCAGCCGATCGGCGCGCTTCCGCCGAGACGCAACGTGTCGCTCGCGAGCACCATCGTCGCCGTCGCCGGCACGCCGAGCGATTGCCGAGCGCGCACGAGAACGATCGAAGAGTCGAGCGAGAGGTACGGCTTCCACTGTCCGATGATCGTGGGTGTTTTGAGACCGCCGGCGGCGAGCACCGCGCGTGGATCGCGCGCGAGCGGATCCTTCAAGCCGCGGAAAGTCCAGTGGCGCCAGGAGCGTGAGGCTTCGACGATGACGAACCCGGGTTCCGCCTCGATGAGGCGCCTGGCACGTCGCCAGCGAAGCGACGACGCGACGGCGAGCCCGGCGACGACCAGCGCCACGACGGCGAGCGGAATCGCCCAGCGGAGCCAGGGCATCACCGTTCGCTCCGCCGCGCGATCCGTCGACAGCACCGTCTCCAGGTTCTCCTCCAACAGCGGCGCTGCCGACGCGAATGGCGCCGCGTCTCCTTCGAACTCTCCGAGCGGTGTCGCGTACTCGAGATGAATCTGCTCGAGCGTGCGTTGGAGGCGCAGCGGCACGGAGTCAGGACATTGCCCGCGGATCACAGCGGCGAGCAGCGCGCTAGGACCCGCTTCGACGTGAACCGTGTGCTCGCCGACCGTGAATGCGCTGAGCGTCCCGCCCTCGCCCGGCCGAAACGAGTCACGAACGAAATCCTGGATCGCCGTGAGCATTCCGGAAATCAAATCGGCGTCGGGGACGTCCAGGTCCGGTGCCGTGACGTGCGCCAACAGCAACCCGGTCTCGGCGTGGATCAAGAAGACCTGCTCGACCCGATAGATCAACGCGTGCTTGATGACGACTTCCGCGTACGGTACGCCGGTGCGCCACGCCTCGATCCGCCACTTGATGCCCTGGATCGAAAGGCTGTGTTCGACGGCACGGTTGATCGAGCGAACGAGCCCCGCCATGGTTTCGGCGATGGCCTTGCGAATCGCCGGACCCAGGACGGGGAAGATCGCCGTCGCGATCTCGTGCGGATTTCGCCGGATGGATTCGCGGAGGGCCGTCTCGACGGTGGGCGCGAGGGCGCGGCCAAGTTGGCGATCGCGACTCGTGCGCAGCGCGATCGCTTCGGGCAGCTGATCGGCCAGCGTCTGCGGCGTGACCGCCACCTGCTCGACGCGGTCCGCCAACTCGTCGAGCTGTTGCTGCTCCGGTCCGACGAGGAGTTGGCGCAACGTCGCGAACTCAGTCGCGCCCTCCGGCCGCTCCTCGAACATGATCAAGACTTGCTACTGCTGCCTTTCCCTGGCGCCCGTCCGCCGCCTCCCCCCCCACTGCCGCCGCCGGTAAGACGAGCTGCCATTTCGGTCAGCGTGCCGGCGAGCGTCGTGGTGTCGACCTTGTCGGCACGCAGCGACGAGGCCGCGCGGTCGAGCTCACTCGTGAGTCGCTCCGCCGTATGCGACAACTCTGCCGAGAACGCCGCACTCTGCTTCATGAGCTGATCGCGAACCTCGGCGTCGGCCTGGGCGGTCGCTTCCTCGAACTTGAGGTGGCGGCGTTCCAGACTCTTGAGCGCCTCCTTGAGCTCCACCGACAGCGCCTTGAGGTCATCGGCGCGCTTGGCGCGTTCGGCTGAGAGCCGCTCGGCTTGCGCCGCGAACTCCCTCTTTGATGCTTCGTCGAGCTCAGCGATCTTTCGGCCCAAGTCGTTGCGCAGCGTCGTCTGCTCCTGGACGAGGCGGTCTTCGAGACCGCGCAGACGCGTGTCGACCATGCGCATCTGCCCACCGAACAGAATATCCCGAACCTGATCCAGGCTCTCGGGCTGTTCGACGGCGGCGTCGCTGCCGGTGCCGTTTCCGGACTTGGGCCGTGGTGCGGTGTTCTTGGCCATGTGCGTGCCTCTCGGTGCTTTTGAGAGAGGTCGCTAACATAGGTGCCGGACTGATGGAAGACCAGAGACGCACCGTCCTCATCGGCCGGCGCCATGATGGAACATTGGCGCCAAAGTCGGGTACGTGACCGGACGCATCTTACGCCGCCGCCTAAATTTCCTGTTATCAGGCGGCCTGCAGGCCCGCTCGATTCGCGAATCGTCCAGCTCTCGACATGGTTAACGCCGCGGGACCGCTTACAGCCCTAGTCGCCAGCTCGCGAGCCAACTCGCGACGCGGTCGCGCGTGGCTGTCCCGGCAGAGCCGGTTCTCCGCGCTCTTGTCCGTGGTCTCGGCGATCGCGCTGGTCGCGGTGCCTGGAACCACCCGCGCGCCCTCCGGCAGCGATGGCGAGTCGTGGACCGCGTATCCGGCGATCCACGCCACCGCCTCGCTTGGCCAATCGGTCGCGCAACGGGCGACGCCGAGTGCTCCATCGCACGGTCGAGCCGCGCAAACGACTGACGCCGCGCTCGGTGCGGACGCGCTCAGCTTGTCGCCTGTCGCGACCGGGACTTCCCGGTCACAGCGTCCGACGGACCCGTCGCTGACGGCGCAGCTCATCGCGCGCGGCTACGACGCAACCGCTCCGCCGCTCGCGTGATGCGCGTCGGCCGCGACTGACCCGGCCGTCCCTCGAGACAATCCTCGTGCGCCAGGGTCCTTGGCACCTTCGCCAGGGATCGCCGCGCACGTCCATCGGAGCTCCATCACCATTACGATCCGCGCGCGTAACGAGCGTCCAGGATCGTTGGAGATTCATCATGTCCAAATCCCAGGCATCGCACGACGACGACATTCCACGCTTCGAGCCGTGGCTCGGCGTATTGTCCTCGTCCCTCATGCCAGTCTTCGT
>DATJHY010000251.1:0-26837 GCA_035493635.1 Gemmatimonadaceae bacterium
GCCGGTTGCCGTTCCCGGCGCGAGTCAGCCACCTCGGCCCGTGTCTCACCCCTCCCGCACTCTCACCTCACCGCCTATGCCCTCCGGTCTTCTCACCTCTGTCCGAAGCGCAATTGGGGTCAGACTCGATTTAGCATTTGCTAAATCGAGTCTGACCCCAATCCCCGCAACGCCGTTGTCTGATGTCAGCTGTCGGCCGTCTTTCGTCGGGTTGCGCCCCGAAGGCAACCAGGCCCAACGAAGCCAGCCCGAGAGCCGTGCCGCCGTCTGCCGTCCGCCCCCTACCTCGCGAACAACTTCACGAACTGGTCCAGCTCCGCCCGATTCAGATCCGACACCGCCCAGTACTCGACATCGCCGGCTCGCCACTCGACCAGGTGGTAGCCCCGCTGATCGGCCGCGGCCGGCCTCGTCCCCGACGCGCCGTTGACCGGCCAGGAGTACACGTTGATGACGTGCTGGCGGCGTCCATACACGACGACCGCCACCGGCCGCCCCTCGATGTAATCGAGCCGGCCGCCGATCAACGGAAAGCCGAGCGAATCCAGATTCGGCACGGAGGGCGACAGGTCCAGCCGCCCGTTGAACCACGGCTTGACCAGGTGCTGGTTCGTCGACACGACGTCCGTGAGGTGGCCGGGCATGAGAGATCTGATATGGCTGTCCAGCAGCGCCTCCGGGACGCCGTTCCCCGGACCGGCGCGATGCAGCGCGCCGAATGTCACCGCGCTGCTGGCCACGGCGATCACGAGGCCGGCCGCCGCCAACGTCGTCCAGCGAAGCCGCCCGGGAGCTCGCGGCGGCTCCGCTGCCGGCGAGAACGCGTCGGGCTGCGCAAGCGCGCTCCGAATCCGAGCCTTGAGCACGTCTGGCGCTGAATGTCGCACAACCCCCTCCTTGAGCCTCCGGGACACTTCCTCGAGCGCGTCGTAGTCGCGCGCGCAGTCCGCGCACCCGGCCAGATGCTGGCGCACGTCGGCCACTTCGTCGGCCATGAGCTCGTCGTCGACGAGAGCACTCAACAATTCGCGATAGTCAGCGCAGTGCATGTCAGCCAGCCTCCTGAACGCCCACGCCGAGCGCCGCCGCCAGGCGCTTGCGCCCACGCGCCAGGCGCGACATCACCGTGCCGATCGGCACCCCAACGACGGCGCTGATTTCCTTGTAGCTCAATTCCTGTACTTCCCGCAGCACGATCACCTCTCGAAACTCCACGGGCAACGCCGCGACGGCGCGCTGCAGCGCCTCGCGCTCCGATCGCGCGATCGCGCGGGCATCCGTCTCTCGCCCGCCACCGATGTCCGCCACGTCGATGTCGAGCAGCGGTACGGTTGCGCGGTCGCCGCGCTGTCGCCGGTGCCACGTGAGGCAGCAGTTGCGCACGATCGCCAGCAGCCATGCCCGCGCGTCGCCGTCGCGGTAGGTCTCGAAATAGCGGAGCGCTCGAAGCACCGCGTCCTGGACGGCGTCCTGCGCGTCATGTTCATCGCGCAGCAGATACCGGGCGAGCGTGTACGCATCGTCCAGATGAGGCAGCACGACTCGTTCGAACCGCTCGACCTCACGCTGTGCCATCGGTCTCCGTGGAAGAATGCGGCGCGGGACCACGCCAATTACAGAACTCCGCGGCCTATCGATTTATTCCCGGCGTCCGCCGCCCACCGCCCCGGCGCGCGTCATTCAGCGGGCGCCGGTCGCCGCCGCCGCCGGCCCCGCGCGGGCGAAAGATCGATCATCAGCGCGATCACGATCCCCACGATCGGCCACAGCGACCACACCCCGCCCCACCAGTGCTGAACGGCTGTGTACCACAGAAACGTCGTCGGCAAAAAGATGAAGCCGAGGACGGGCCAGAGCGCCGTGTTGAACAGCCCCTTGAACCAGCTCGTGAGCAGCCACAGCAGAACGATGAGCAGCCGCGGCGTGATGAGGGCGAACAGCACGAAGAAGCACGGCATGATCGACTCGCGGTCGAGATTCCGTGAAACCTACCCGCTCATGCATCGGCCGTCAGAAGTCGCACGGCCGCCCCCCCTTCCCCGCGACGTCAGTCCGCTGCGTCGCCGCTCGACTTTACCGGTCGGGCCTCCAGCTTGGGAACTGGCCCCGCTCCCCCTCCCGCTCCGGCCGAAACCGCCACCGGCACCAGTTCCTCCGTGCGCTTGCGCGCCCCCGCCCCCGCCCCCGCCCCCTTGCCTCCGAACCGGGCGAAACGCTCCGCGAGTCGATGGCTCAGCGCATCCATGTACGTGTAGACCACCGGCGTCACGTACAGCGTGATGAGTTGCGAGACGGCCAGCCCGCCCACCACCGCCGCGCCGAGCGGCCGCCGCGATTCGGCGCCGGCGCCCACCGAGAACGCGATCGGCAGCGTGCCCATGAACGCCGCCATCGTCGTCATCATGATCGGCCGGAAGCGGATCAGGCATGCATGCACGATCGCATCGGCCGGCGACCTGCCCTCCGAACGCTCGGACTCGAGCGCGAAGTCGATCATCATGATCGCGTTCTTCTTCACCAGGCCCACGAGCAGGATGATGCCGACGAATGCGTACACACTGAGATCGATCCCGAAGATCAGCAGCGTGAGCAGTGCTCCGAACGCCGCGAACGGAAGCCCGGACAGAATCGTGACCGGGTGAATGAAGCTCTCATACAGCACGCCCAACACCACATAGATCACGAAGATCGCAATGCCGAGGAGCGCCAGCATGCCGGCCTGAGTCGACTGGAACGCCTGCGCCGTTCCGGCGAACGACGTGCTGATCGACGCCGGGAGCGTCCGCGTGGCGATGCGTTGGACTTCGGTGGTCGCGTCGCCCAGCGCTACGCCGGGCCGCAAGTTGAACGAGAGAGTCACCGACGGGAGTTGGCCGGAGTGATTCACGCTCACCGGGCCGGCCGTCTGCGTCATCCGCGCCACGGCGCTCAATGGAACGAGCGTTCCATTGTTCGCGCGAACGTACAGGAGACTCAGGGCCGACAGGTCCTGTTGGTACTGCGGCAGCAGCTCCATCACGACCCAGTACTCGTCGTTCGGCGTGTAGATCGTCGAGACCTGCCGCGAGCCGTAGGCATCGTAGAGCGCCGTCTCGATCTGCGCCGCCGTGACTCCGAGTGTGGAGGCGCGTTCGCGATCGATCTCCACCGTCGCTTGCGGATTGCCGAGTTGCAGATCGCTCGTCACGTCCTGGAGCAGCGGCGATCGCCGCGCGGCTTCGACCAGCTTGTCCGCCGCCGGGTACAGCGTCGCGATGTCCGAGCTCTGCATCGTGAACTGGTACAGACTCTTCGAGACTCGGCCGCCGATCTGAATCACCGGCCGGTTCTGCATGTAGACGATGATGCCGGGGACCTTGGCCAACTTCGGCCGCAGCTCGTTGATGATTTCGTCCACGCCCGCGCGTTGGTCACGCGGCTTGAGGCCGATGAACAGGCGACCCAGGTTGGCCCCCGATGTCGGACCGCCGCCACCGACCGCCGACATGAACCCGGCGACGTTCGTATCGGCGCGGACGATGTCGGCAACCTGACGCTGATGAAATACCATGTCGTCGAACGACGTGCCCTGCGCCGTCTCCGTCGTCACGAACAGGTTGCCGATGTCCTCGCTCGGGATGAATCCCTTGGGGATCACCATGAACAGCACGACGGTCCCGGCGAGGATGCCCGCCGAGAACACCAGCGTCGAACGCCGATGCCGCATCACCCAATGCAGGCTGCGCGCGTACCGCGCGAGGAGCCACTGATAGCCGGCTTCGGTGATCGCGTAGGCGCGCCCGTGCGTCTCGCCGTGCTCGTGCGGTCGCAGGAACCGGCTCGATAGCATCGGCGTGAGCGTGAGTGACACGAAACCGGAGACCAGAATCGACACCGCGATGGTCACCGCGAATTCGTGGAACAGCCGGCCGATGATCCCGCCGAGGAACAGGATGGGGATGAACACCGCGGTCAGCGAGATCGTCATCGACAGGATCGTGAATCCGACCTCAGCCGCGCCGTCGATCGCGGCTTTCATCGGCGGCTTTCCCATCTCCATGTGCCGCACGATGTTCTCGAGCATCACGATCGCGTCGTCGACCACGAATCCCACCGCCAGCGTCAACGCCATCAGCGACAGATTGTCGACGCTGTAGTCGAGCAGGTACATCACCGCGAACGTGCCGATGACAGAGATCGGCAATGCCAGACTCGGGATGATCGTTGCCGAGACGTTCCGCAGGAACAGGAAGATCACGAGTACGACGAGCACGAGCGTCAACAACAGCGTGAACTTCACCTCGTGCACCGACTCGCGGATCGACTGCGACCGGTCGTACATCAACGTCATGTTGACGCTCGCCGGCACCTGCGTCTTGAGCTGCTCCATGAGCGCGCGCACCGCGTCCGCGACTTCGACGGTGTTCGTGCCCGGCTGGCGTTGCACGGCGAGAATCATCCCGCGACTGCCCGTGTACCACGCCGCCGTTCGGTTGTTCTGCACGTCGTCCAGCACCAACCCGAGGTCGCCGAGGCGAACCGGCGCCCCATTGCGATACGTCACGACCAGGCGGCGGAAGCTCGCGGCGTCCTGCAACTGCCCGTTCGCCTGGACCGTGTACGCCTTGTTCGGCCCGTTGAGCACACCCGTCGGCAGATTGACGTTCTGGTCGTCGATCGCCCGCGCCACCTCGTCGATGCCGATCTGGCGCTGCGCCAGCGCGCTCGGATCGAGCTGCACGCGCACGGCGTACTTGGACGATCCGTACACGTTCACTTGCGCCACGCCCGGCACCATCGAGATGCGCTGCGCCATGAACGTTTCCGCGTACTGATCGAGCTGCGAGATCGGCATCAGCGCCGACGTAAAGCCGTAATAGATGATCGCCTGATCGGCGGGATTCGATTTCTGATACGAAGGCGGAATGATCCCCGGCGGCAGGTTGCGCAGCGTCTTGGCGATCATCGCCTGGACGTCCTGCGCCGCCGCGTCGATGTTGCGATCGAGCGAGAACTGGATCGTGATCGAGCAGGAGCCGAGCGTCGACGTCGACGTCATGTTGTCGATGCCGGCGATCGTCGAGAACTGTTTCTCCAGCGGGGTCGCCACCGCCGATGCCATCGTCTCCGGACTCGCGCCGGGCAGGCTGGCGTTCACGGTGATCGTCGGAAAGTCCACTGTCGGCAGATCGCTCACCGGCAGACGCCGGTACGCGGTGATGCCGAAGAACAGGATTCCCGCCATCACGAGTACGGTCGTGACGGGCCGCCGAATGAACAGCTCGGAGACGTTCATGGCGTCGCCCCCGCCTGCGCGCTCGACGCCGACGACGCCGACCGCGCGCCCGGCGGAACCGGCGCGGCCTTCACGTCGACGCGTGCATTCGGCGTAAGTCGCGACTGCCCATCGATCACGACTTCCTCTCCTGGTTCCAGGCCCTTGTCGATCGTCGTCATGTCGCCCGAGCCCACTGCTCGTCCCACCGATACGGGGCGCAGCTTCGCCAGCTTGTCACTGCCAACCACGAAGACATAGCTGCCTTCCTGCCCGGCAACGACTGCCCGCGTGGGCACCGCGACGATGTTCGCCTGCACGTCGAGCTCGACCGTCACCCGCACGTACTCGCCGGGCCAAAGGCTGCCCGTCTGGTTCTCGAACCGTGCCTTGGCGGTCACGGTTCCCGTGAGAGAATCCACCGCATTGTCGAGAAACGCCAGAGTCCCGGCTTCGGCGACCCGGCCACTGTCCGGTGTCAGCACGCGCACCGGCACCGAACCGCGCGCCGCGCGCCGCTGCAACGCCGGGAAATCGCGCTGCAGAACGGTGAACCGCACCATGATTGGGTGCAGCTGGTTGATCACGACCAGCGGCTCCGCGTTCGCCTTCACGAGATTGCCCCTACGCACGAGGAGCCGGCCGGTGCGACCCGAGATCGGCGCGCGAATCGTGGCGTAGCTCAGATTCAGCCGGGCATTGTCCGCGGCCGCCTTGTCCGACACCACGGTCGCCTGCATCGCCGTCGCCGCGGACTGCGCCTGGTCGGCCTGCGACTTGGTCACGTAATCCTTCTCGACGAGCGCCTTGTAGCGATCGGCATCGCGCTGCGCGTTCTGCGCCTGCGCCTCGTCGCGCGCCAGCGCGGCCTCCGCCTGCCGAAGCGCGGCCTCGAATGGCCGCGGGTCGAGCTTGAACAACACCTGACCGGCCCGCACGTCGTCGCCTTCGTTGAAGGCGACGGTCTCGAGCGAGCCGCCGACCTGCGCTTCGATCGCCACGGTCTGCATCGGTTCCACGGCGCCGTTCGATTCGATCGTGACCGGCGCCGAGATTCTGGTGACAGCCGCGACTTGCACCGGCACGGGCGGCTCCTGGTGAGCCGGCTCTTTGGAGCACGCTGCAACGAGCGCACAGCCGACCGCCACGTACCAACCCGCTGCTCTCGCGCGGATCATCGCTCCGGCCTCACGTCTGGCGCCGGCGTGAGTGGCGCGAACGACGTGTCGCCGCGGCTGTTCAACACTCCCACGTCGTGCGCCAGTTGCGCCAGCGACGTGCGCCACTGCCATCGCGCGTCTACGTCCTGCGCGCGGGCGTTGGCCAGCGCCGCCTGCGCCACCAGGAGATCGACGATGCTGCCCACGCCTTCGCGATAGCGCTCGCGCGCCACGATCTCGGACTGCGTGGCACTCGTCAGGAGATCGTGAGCCGTGCGCACCCGTTCGGTGGACGTGCGAAGCGTGTAGTACGCAGTGAACACTTGCTGGATCACCTGCTGCTTGGTGACTTCACTCCGCGCGACCGCCGCCCGATACTGTTCCGAGGCAGCCGCCACGTCGTATTGATTCGAGAACCCGCTGAACACCGGAACCTGAACACCGAGATTCAGCGAGTAGGTTGGACCGGCAAAATTCGAGTTGGTCGAAGCGTTATTGGCTCCGGTCGCGCTGAGCGCCAATGCCGGAAGGTAACCCGAGCGAGCCACGCGGATTTGCGACTGCGCGGCCGCGGCCTGTGCCCGCACCGACGCCAGTTCCGGGCGATTGCGCACCGCCATCTCGATCAACGTGTCTACCGACTGCGTGACGAAATGCACCGAGTCCGTGGCCGGCACGTCCGGAATCTCGAATGGGGCGTTGGCCGGTAGTCCCATCGCCACCGCGAGCGCGCCACGCGTCACCTGGAGCGCACCCTCGAGCGTCTCCAGCTGCAACTCCGCCTGCGACCTCGCCGTCTGCGCCTGCAGCACGTCGGCGATCGTCGCCAGACCTACCCGGTGCCGCTCGCTCGCCGCATCGAGCGCCGCCGTCGCCAGGTCGACCGCCGATTTCTCCGCGTCGCGTTGCGCGCGAGTCGAGAGATACGCGAACGCCGCGGTCTCGACGGCGAGAATCGTGTTCTCGACCGTCGCATTGTGTGACAGATCGGCGGCGATCGCCGTCTGCCGGGCAACGTCGATTGTCCCAGACCGCCCACCAAAGTCCAGAACCGTGTACGCCAGACTGAGCGACGGTCCGTACTGAGAGCGCTCGCCCGCGGGCCGTCCGGGCGTCGCGATGGTTCGCGTCCGCGTCACCGACACGCCTGCCGACAACGAGGGGAACACTTTTCCCTCGGTGGACCCGTAGACGTCGGCCGCCGCTCGCGCCTGCGTCCACGACAGCCGCGTCGCCGGACTGTTGCGCAACGCGAGATCCACGACGTCGGGCAACGTGAGACGTTGCGTCGGGGTCGTCGACGGCGTGATCCGCTTCGCGTCCGCCGCGGCCGCGTCCACCACGGACTTTGTCGGTGTCCAGCGGGTGCTCGGTCCCTGCGGAATCGGGGCGGCGCCCTCGATCGACGGCGCACGATGGACGCACGCCGCCACAAGCAGCGTTGACCCCGCGACGAACGCCGCGAGTGCGGTTCGCGCCCGAACTGTCACGGTGTCTGGGCCTGAGGCGCCTTGTTCGCTCGAGGAGTGGTTGTTGGCTTCGTCGCTGCGCCTCGCCCCGGCGACGGCGACACCGGCTCACCTGCCTGCACCGATTGCGCGGGCGAAGCGCCTCGCCGTATGCTCGCCGCGATCTGCAGCTTGGGCGGCACCGCCGGCCGGCCGGTCATGATTGCGCCGAGCAGCACGACATGGTCGCCCTCCTTGACGCCGTCCAGCACCTCCGCGACTCGGAGATCGGTCGGACCGGTCTTCACCAGGCGCATCTCGTAGCTGCCGTCGGCCAGCGCCACTACGACGTATCGCGCCGGAATTCCGGTGGTTCCGGCATCCGTCGGCACGAGATCCTTGCGCAGTTGACCGATCAGCGAATCGACCGAGACGACGAACATTCGCGCCACGGGAGCCAGTTCGCTCGTCGTCCGGATCGCGTCGATCGGGATCTGCACCACGTTCGTGAGATCGGCGGCGTGAATGGTGACTTCGCCGTTCATGCCGGGCATCAACAGGCCTTCCTTGTTGTCGATGCTCACCATCACGGGGAAGAACGTGACGCCCTGCGTCACCACGGCCTGCGGCTCGATCTTCTCGATCACGCC
Source organism: Gemmatimonadaceae bacterium (assembly GCA_035493635.1). Taxonomy (GTDB): domain Bacteria; phylum Gemmatimonadota; class Gemmatimonadetes; order Gemmatimonadales; family Gemmatimonadaceae; genus JAQBQB01. Next base: position 8,513 of record DATJHY010000251.1, read on the forward strand.
CTCGAACGTGCGATCATGGAACGCGTCCACGGAGACACTCGCGCGTTGCCCCACGCGGATGTTGCCCATCTCGACCTCGTCGATCGTCACGCGCATGCGCACGCGGCCGAGGTCGGCCACCGTCATCAGCGCGGTGCCGCCGTTCGCCGATGTTGCCGACGTGATGATCTGTCCTTGCGTGATCGGGCGGCTCACGATCGTCCCGCTGATGGGCGCGCGAACGGTGGCGTCCTCGAGCTTCTGTCTGGCCAGGTCGAGGCTCGCGCGCTTGCTGATCATGTCGGCTCGTGCCGCCGCGAGCGTTGACTTGGTGCTGTCGTGCTCGGACGCCGTGATGACGTGACGCGCGAACAAGGTGTCCTTGCGCGCCTGCTCGCGCACCACCGTCGAGAGCGACGTCGCCGATACCACGTCGTCGGCGACGGCCTGGTCGTACTGGTTGCGGACGTCGCGTGGGTCGACTTGTGCCAGCAGGTCGCCCCTCTTCACGACTGAGCCGACCTCGACCGGCATCTTAATGACCATTCCGCCGGCTTTCGACTTGATGTCGACCGGATCGATTGGCTCGACGGTGCCCGTTGCCTGGACGCGCACGGCGATGTCCCCACGCGTGATGGCGACGGTCGGGAGGGAGACGACCTCCGCCGACTTACGCGCGCACGCGGCGATCGCCACCACGGCAACTACGGGGAATAGCAACCGAAATGACATGGGCGCAAATATTTGAGGCGCTGGCAATGGTAGCGCGCGGGGCGTGGCTTCGAAGAAAAGCGGCGCTCCCGAACGGAAGCGCCGCCACGTTCATCCTTCAAAACTACGCGCCGCGACTGGGGGATGTTGAAGCGCCCACCGCGCCCCATCCCCAGCGTCAACGCCCTGCGCCGTGCCCTACGGCTTCTTGCCCGGCGGCGTCGCCGGCTTGTGCGAGGATCCTGGATTCACACCGCGCCCACCATTCGCCGGAACACCTGCCGGCGGGCCACCCGCAGACCGGCCGCCGGCGTTGGCCGCGCCCGCGGCGCTGCCGGGATGCTTCGTTTCGGCGAGTGCACGACCGGTTTCCGTCGGCTTGTGGTCCTGACCGACCGCTGCCTGCGCCGGGAGCTGCTCCAGATCCGCGTCCGAAGCCCGCGCCTCGAGCCGGTCCTTTACCTTCTGGAGGGCCGCGTCGGACGGAAGCCCGCGGTCGAGCAGGCTGCCCAACACGTAAAGCGGCACGACCAGCGAACGACCGGACGGAGCGCTCTTGGCGAGCGCGCTCACCTGCGAGCCGTCCGCGCCCTTCCGCAGCGCATCGGCGGCAGCGTCCACTTCATCACCTGACGGCTTCTTGCCGCCGCGCGCGCTGACCAGCGTGTCACGTGCAGCCGACATTCGCGCGAACTGCTGGTCGATCGACTGCTCGATGTCCTTTGGATTGACGCCTTTGGTCGCGAACTTGAGCGCCCGATTCGCGAGCGCCTGTGCCGGAAGGTCTTGCGAGCGAGCTGCTGCAATCGTTGCCAACACGTGCGCCGCGACATCGCTCGGCAGCACTTCCTGGAGTCGCGCCGACGGATCGTTGGCCGGCGTCTGCGCGCCGGCGACGCGAAGTGCGAGCATCGCGCCGGCCGCCAGAACGCCAACGGTGTGATTTCGTCGCATTGCGAAAACCCTCATACTAAAGAACTTCATCGTCAATCTCAGCGTAGATACTCGAGCTAGCCATTCGCTTCCCACATGTCCGACTGCCCGGTTCGGCCCCGGCGTCACTCTGCCATTTTGTCATTTTCGTGATGCCGATCACCTGACGACGAGCAGTCCAACTGAGCCACCGAATTCATCCGTGATCGCCGGGAGGCTCGGAGGGACCATCCACGACCCGCCATCAACGCGGACGTTGATCTGGTGCGCCCCGGTCCCGATGCGGACGTCAAGGTGCCAGCTTCCCTCCCCATCGCGCTGCAGCGCCACAGGCCGCCACTGCGTGAAGTCGCCCATGATCTCGACGCTGCGCGCGTTCGGAGCCCGCACTCGAATCGTTTGCCCCGATGATGCGGGCTCGAGCGAAAACGATGACACGCCCGGCGCCGAAGCAGGGTCGTCTTGCCCGACGGATCTCTCGGCGCGCGTAGGGCTGGTGCGTAGCCGCAGACTCAACGTGGCAAACCGACCACCGGGAAATCCCTGCGTCAGGTCGACGGGATAGGTTCCGGCGTCGAGCACGAGCCCGACTTGCGGCACGAGCCAAGTGACCACCGCCACGCTGCCCCAATTGCTCCCGGTTCCACCGAGCGCCGCACTGTGCGCGCCGCCACGGACGCCGACGCTGGCGCCCAGCTCGATCTTGGGGGATACCCAACGCGTGGACAACTGCGTGTCGACATAGCGGATCGTGTCAGCTACCTGCGTGGGCGCAACCGAGCCCACGACGATCAATCCACCTTTGCTCAACCAGGCCCCAGCCTCCGAGGCGAGAACCGTGCGCCACGTCGAGCCGTCCCACGTTTGGCCCGCCCCGCCCCCAACCCAGGCGCCGCCGTTCGCGCTCATTGCGTGCGCTCGCGCCAGCGCCAGCATTTGGCCGGTGCGCGCACCATCCTGATGTGCGCTGCCGCCGACCGAGCCAAAGAACTCACCAAGCAGTACCCCAGCCGAGGGCGTGAAGAACGACCCGCTCACCGTGCCCTGCGTGCTCGAGCCGCCCCCCAGATGCGAGTACGTCCCGGTCGCGTCGAGCGACGTGCGAGCCCAATCGAGCGAGACGCTGGGGCTGATCGATGGCCCACTTGATGAGATCGAGTCCGCGTACCGCATGCTCGAGCCGCCGACGTCGATGCTCGATGAAACACGTTGCGCCCACATCACTGTGGGCGCGAGGAGAAGTCTGCATGCGATGCGCGCGAGCCGCGTCGCGCCAACCGTCATGATGCGTCGTTCGATGCGAGCAACAGCACGGAGCTTTCGGTACCGAACTCGTCGCGATTCCCCGGCGACAGCGGATCCGCAACCCAACGTTCGCCGTTCACGATGAAGGCATACTCGTGGCGGCCGGTCGTGAGCGGCACGGAGACCGACCACACACCTGCGCGCGCCGTGGCATGCAACGGTGTGCGTTCGCGCGCCCAGCCGTTGAAGTCGCCGACGAGCGACACGCTTCGTGCCGACGAATCCGCAAAGACGAAGCGCACCAGTTGCACGGTGTCGTGAAGCACCGCAACCGACGGAGCCTGTGGCGCGCCGCGAGCCACCGTGAGCGTCGAGACGGCGGCGAGCGCGGCGATTCCCGCGGCCAGCGCCAAACCCGCGAGCGGGGACGCCATCACCATTCGGCGCCTCGTCCACCAGCTTCCGCGCGCCAGCACGGTGCGCTGCCGCGCGACTTCCGCGCGCGCCTGCGCCATCAACCGGGCCTCGAAGTCCGGCGCCAGCACCTCGGGTGCGCGGAGCGGCTGTGCGATCCGCTCGGCGAATTCGTCGTCGCGCGAGCTGTTCTCGATGTCACGCATGATTGACTCCTTCCAGCAGCACGCGAAGCCGTTCGCAGGCTCGACTCACCCGCATCTTGAGCGCCGATACACCGACGCCCGTCAGCTCCGCCATCGTTTCGTAATCCAACTCTTCCACATGCTTCAGCACGAACGCCTCTCGCTGTTCCACAGGCAAGCAGTCCAGCGCTCGCTGAATCTCGTTCTTCGTCTCTTCTCGCGAAGCGAGATCGGGCTGCTCCGCCGCGGGGATCGAATCGACGATGAAGTCATCGTCGATGAAACGGCTATCCCGCTGCTGCCGACGCTTCGTGAACGTCCGCGACTCGTTGATGACAATCTGATACAGCCACGCCCCGAACCGATCCGGATTCCGGCAACTCCTGATGTTGCGCAGCGCCCGCATCCATACGCTCTGCATTACGTCGTCGGCGTCGAGCGCGCTGCCCGTCATGCGGACCGCGAAACGCGTGCACGCGTCGCGGTACCGCTCCACCAGAGCGGCAAACGCATCGAGGTCACCTTCAGTCAGCGACCGAACCAGCTCGGCGTCGGATTTCGTTCCGCGGTCCACAGTTGTTTGACTGCCAAGACCCTGCATGTGGTCACGATTTCGCGCGCGGGCTCCCACCTCGCCGCCGACTCGGTCCGTCCACGTGTGCCAACTCCCAGTAAGCTAAGCGCTTAGCCCGCAGGAACGGACTGAGCGTTTGCGTTTCGTTCCCTCCTCTCGTACCCTCGTGGCGTGGCTATTACCCCTGATCTGCCGATCGATGCCACGGCGGAGAACAGCGCTCCGTGGTTTCGCTCGTTGACCGCAGGCCAGCGTCGCGCCCTGCTGGCGGCGATGCTCGGCTGGATGTTCGACGCCATGGATTTCCTGATCTACGTGCTGGCGATCGGACACCTCAAGACCTACTTCGGCTTTGGTGATTCGACCGCCGGACTGCTTGGCACTCTGACGCTCGTGAGCGCGGCGGCCGGCGGCCTGTCGTTTGGAGTCATCGCCGATCGGATTGGTCGCGTGCGCTCGCTCAACATCACGATCGCCATCTTCTCGATCGCCTCCCTTGGCGCCGCCACCGCGCAGAGCCTGGTCCAGCTTGCCGTCTGGAGAACGGTGCTCGGGATCGGCATGGGCGGCGAATGGGCGTCGGGAGCCGTGCTCGTATCGGAATCGCTACCGCCCGAGCTCCGCAACAAGGCCACGAGCGTCATGCAATCCACTTGGGCGATCGGCGCCATTCTCGCCGTCGCCCTCGCGGGTGTCGTGCTGGACGTGCTGCCGCTCGGCGCTGACGCCTGGCGATACCTGTTTGCCTTTGGCGCGCTCCCGGCACTGCTCACGCTGTGGGTCCGCCGCCGCGTGGACGAACCCGAGTTGTGGGCGGCCACGAAGCGCGCGGGGGCGACGGCGACAAATCCCTACCGGGTGTTGTTCAGCGCGGAGTTCCGGCGCCGGACGCTGCTCGCATGTCTGCTCGCGTCCCTGCTGCAATTCGCTTACTGGGGCCTGTTCTTTTGGCTGCCGAACCTGCTCGCTACGCCAATCGACAAAGGCGGCGCCGGCATGAGCGTGGTGAAATCGACGGGCTGGCTGATTCCCATGCAGGTTGGCGCGTTCATCGGGTATCTGTCGTTCGGCCCGCTCGCCGACCGATTCGGACGCCGCCGAATCTTCGCGGCGTTTCTCGTTGCCGCCGCGCTCCTCGTGCCTGTGTATGGGCGGATGGTGCACAGCCCGGTCACACTGCTCCTCCTCAGTCCACTGCTCGGCTGCGTCGGCCATGCGTATTGGAGCATGTTCCCGCCCTTTCTCGCCGAACTTTTCCCCACGGCCGCACGGGCGACCGGCCAGGGGCTGGGCTACAACTCGGGTCGGTTGCTCGGTGCGCTGGCGCCGTACGTGATCGGCGTGCTCGCGACGATCCCTCACGTGGGGATCGCATCCGCGCTCGCCGTGACGTCGGCGTTCTACCTGGCGGCGGCGGCGCTCGTGTTCGCGTTTCCCGACCGGAGCCGAATGGCGCTGGAGTAGCGACGAGCGCCGACCGCCGTGGCGCTCGTCAGCACTTGCTCATTTGTGGGGCAGCGCCGCGATGCACTCGATCTCGACGCGTGCCGTGGGACTCACCAGCGCCGCCACGACCACCGTCGAGCGCGCGGGCGGCTCGCTCGGAAACGCCTGCCGGTACGCCGCGTTCATGCCGGCGAAGTCTTTGGCGTCGATGAGGAAGACCGTGCATTTGAGCACGCCCGCCATCGTGCCGCCCGCCGCCTCGACGACGCGCTGGACGTTCTCGAGCGCCTTCTTGGTTTGCCCCTGGATCGTGCTGTCGGGTGCGTCGCGCGACACGCCGGTCTGGCCCGACACGTACACCACGTCGCCCGACCGGATCCCCGGCGTGAGGTTGGGGCTTGCCGTCTGTCCTTGAGGCACGATCGCCTGCTTCTGCGCCAACAACATCGCGGGCGCGAGCAGCGCGCCGAGCATCGAGATCGAGAATCGAAGCGTGCGCACGGGTACTCCTGGAGCGTGAAGGGTGGGCTGAATCTTCGCACCATCCGGCGTGCCGGGGGAAGTACTCGCCGGGCGATACCTCCGCTCCCATAGCCTTGACAGGGAAGCGAGGAGCACATAGCGTCTTCCCATACCCTTGCCCAGGGAGACTCGGATGGCTGGTCGGCGCGACGAAGGTGACCTTCTTCAGGGGACGCTCGCCATTCTCATCCTCAAGGCGCTGCTCCTCGGGCCGGCTCATGGCTACGCCGTGTCACGCTGGGTCGAGGACGCCACCGGCGACGTGCTCACAATCGAGGAGGGCTCGCTCTACCCCGCCCTCCGTCGCCTCGAGGATCGTGGCTGGGTGACCTCGGAATGGGGCGTCTCGGAGAACAACCGGCGCGCTCGCTTTTACGCCATCACTCCGGCGGGGCGCAAGCACCTGCGCGACGAAGCGGCGATCTGGCTGCGGTACTCGCGAGCGGTCACGCGCGTGCTTCGCGCCGAGCCGTCGCTCGCATGACGTCGGAGCGAGTGCCGCGCTGGCGGCGGTATTTGCGCCTGGTCCGTCCGAACGTGCCGGCGGACGTGGACGACGAGCTCGCATTCCACATCGAGATGCGGGTCGAGCGCAACATCTCGCTCGGCATGTCGCCGGCAGATGCGCGGCGCGATGCGCTCGATCGCTTTGGCAAGATCGATGGAGTTCGCGCCCGACTCGTCGAGCACGACCGGCGCAAATACGCCCAACGCGAGCGGGCAGAGTATTTCTCCGATCTGATCCAGGATCTGACGTTCGGCGCGCGCGTGTTGCGGCGAGCGCCCGCCTTCACCGCGGCCGCCGCGCTCACGCTCGCCCTTGGCATCGGCGCGAACGCCGCGATCTTCAGCGTCGTCGACGCGGTCCTGCTTCGGCCGCTGCCGTACGCGCAACCTGATCGGCTCGTGACGCTCGGGTCGGCCTCGGCCGGCGAGTACTTCGCATTGCGCGAGCGTATGCGTACCGTTGCCGATCTCGCGGCGTCGGTCCCGCAAACACACGCAGTCGACGATGGCCGCGACGCGATTCGCCTGAAAGGCGTTGCCGTCACGACGAACCTGATGTCGGTCCTCGGCGTCGCGCCAATGATTGGACGCGGATTCGTGGCCAGCGACGGTATCGTCGGCAACAACTGGAGCGTGATCATCAGCTACGGCTTGTGGCAGCGTCAGTTCGCCGCCGCGCAGGACATCGTCGGACGGACGATTTCGATCGAGGGGCTGCCGTGCACGATCGTGGGGGTGATGCCTCCGACGTTCCGCTACCCGAGCGACGACGTCGAGTACTGGCAGCCGTACGCCGTCGAACCGAAGAACCTCGGTTTGATGTGGGCAGTTGGTGGAAAGAAGATCATCGGACGCCTCGCTCCGAACGCGACGCTCGAGCAGGCACAACGCGAGCTGCGCACCGTCTGGCCATCGCTATCAACGATCAACCCACTGTGGACTCCCGGTCCGGACTACCGGCGGGACGCCAGGGTGCGCCCGCTGCAGAGCGACACCGTCGGATCTGCCGCCCCACTTCTCTGGATACTGTTTGGATCGACGTTGCTCGTGCTTCTCATCGCATGCGTGAACGTCGCCAATCTGCTTCTTGCCCGGTCGACGGCGCGTGAGCGGGAGCTCGCCGTTCGCGCGGCGCTCGGCGGCGGACGCGGGCGGCTTATTCGACAGCTCGTCACGGAAAGCCTCCTGCTCGCGGGAATCGGCGCAGTCACGGGGACCGCCCTCGGCTTCGTCGCCGTTCGCGGGCTGGTCGCCGCCATTCCGCCCGGCATGCCGCGGGCATCAGAGATCTCGATGAACGGAACGGTGCTCGCGTTCACGCTCGTGGTATCCGTCGTGACCGGCCTGCTGTTCGGCATCGTGCCGGCGCTGCGGGCGGGTGCGTCGTCGACGGCGGCGTCCGGAGTGACCGGATCGAGCCGACGGGCCACGCCGGGAGTTTCGCATGCACGCGTGTCGGCGGCGCTCGTCGTGAGCGAAGTGGCCCTCGCGGTCATGCTCGCCATCGCGTCCCTGCTCCTCGTGCGCAGCTTCGTGGCGCTGCGATCGATCGAGCCCGGGTTCGATCCAGCACATGTTGTCGCGGCCCGGGTGACCGTTCCCGCCGCACGCTACGCCGCCGACCAGCAAGCCGTCGCCGCGTTCTATCAGACGCTGCTCGATCGCGCCGCTGCGCTCCCCGGCGTTCGCGGCGTCGCGGAAGTCGATAAGCTGCCGCTTGCCGAAACGGTGTGGGGCACCGCGATGCGCATCGAAAGCCAGTTCGAGGATGCAACCCACTCGCTCCCCGACATCGATCACCTGCAAACGATCACCCCCGAGTACTTCGCGGCGATGAGCATTCCCATGACACGCGGCCGCGCTTTTACCGCTGCCGACCGTGCCGATCAGCTGCCGGTGGCCGTCGTGAGTCGGAGCTTCGAGCGGCGGTTCTGGCCCAACGAAAGTGCAATCGGCAAACGCATCGGATATCCCTTTCAGAGTCCATGGATGACGATCGTCGGAGTCGTGCCCGACACGCGGCAGGACAGCCTTCGCGATACGACGGGCACGAGCATCTACGTGCCGTGGGCGCAGCGCTCGCGAATGAGCAGCAGCGAGCTGTGGCTCGTCGCTCGGACGGCGGGCGATCCGCGCGCCGCCGCCGGTGCCATCCGCAAACTCGTGCGGGACATCGATCGCTCGGTGCCGGTGAGCGACGTGCGATCAATGGACGCGGTAGTCTCGGATTCGGTGAACGAGTCTCGCTTCACCATGCTCCTCGTGAGCACATTCGCGGGGCTCGCTTTGCTGCTCGGAGCCGTCGGCATCTACGGAGTGATGTCGTACCTCGTGGGCCAGCGCACGCGGGAAATGGGAATTCGCCTCGCGCTCGGCGCGGCGCCAGAGCGCGTGATCGGTCTCGTGTTGTGGCGGGCGGCGCGCCTGGCCGCGGTCGGAACGGGACTCGGCGTGGTCGGAGCGTTATTCGCGACTCGATCGCTCCGTCAAATGCTTTACGGCGTATCGGCGACCGATCCGCTCACGCTCGTCGCGGCGCCCGTCCTGTTCCTGTGCGTCGCGGCGCTCGCCAGCTACGCGCCGGCGGTTCGCGCCACAAGGGCAGATCTGATGCAGGCGCTGCGAACCGAGTAGCAAGCTCCGCGATCGGATGAGCGACTCAGAACGGTTGGACGCTCTCGCGTAGAAGAAACCAGAGATTGTGGTTCATCGATCGCCGCCTCCGCCAAGCTCCGCGAACAGCGCATCGAAAATCGTGCTTCCCCGCTCCATCCGCCGAGCGTCATCCGGCTCAGCACTCACCAGTCCTCGCAACACCAGTTCGACGCCGGCGGCTTCGGCCCGCGCGAACTTGTCATCCTTGCAGTCGATGTCGTGAACGATCTCTGCGATCGCCTGCAGCGCCGGATCGTGAAGCTCGAAACGGCCGAGTAGCGTCTCGAACGTGCAGCGGTCAGCCTCGTGCGTGTATTCGCCGTGGAACATGTCGAACCGAAGCTCGTTCGCCTTGGGCGCGTACGACACAGTCGCCGTGAACTTGAACGTTGCATTACGATCGATGAACCGACGGATCAGCCACGCGCTCGCGATTCGATCCACGAACACTCCGGCGCGCGTCACCCAGGTTCGCCCGTTCAATGATCCGTGCTTGGCGTCGGCCGCCGACGGCACCGCGTCGGTAGCGACTGCAGCCAGTTGGTCCAACGCCCGCCGCGCCTCGCTCTGAGCAGGCGAGCCAAAAAAATCCACTTTCGAGACCTCATCGACGCGGCGGCGAAGTCGTGCCAGCTCTCGACCCATCTCTTCGCTCACCCCGGCGGAAGCCAATGCCTCAGCCGTCCCAACGATCTCCCGATAGTCGGCATCGCGACGTTCCCTAAAGCGCGCTTCGAGCTCAGCGTCCGTGATGCCGACCAGAGCTCGCGCCGAACATACGATCGCGTCGCCGCCATCGCCGATCAGCTCACCGCGAAGCCACGTGAAATCCTCGCGCGTGTCCTCGCGATTCGGCAGGACGTACACCGCCCCCCGCAACGAGAGTGCTCCGATGCGCCGAATTCGCCGCCGCAACTTCACGCGGAGGTAGTCCGGCTTTGCCGGGAGTTGCGCAATGAGGACGAGCCAAGGCCCAGCCAGTTCGGCTGACTCTTGCATATTTGATTCGATCGTACTATTCATGATTCGAACGTATCATTTTCTGTTCGCGGACGCAACCCAATGCCAGCGAACGAGATCCTCCGAGTCACCCAAGGCATACCGGTACGGTTACGCTCGTTTTGACTCGCACCGACGTGCAAACGCTACTCGACCCGGGCAGCTGCATCGCTGCGGTCGAGCGCGCGTTCGTGGCGGAGGTGTTGGGTCAGACCTTGCCCGCTGGTGTGCTCGGCACACAGGCGGCCGGCGGCGGCTTCCACGTCAAAACCGCCGGCGTCCTTGGAGAGGGGCAGTATTTCGCCGCCAAGGTGAATGCGAATTTCCCGTCAAACTCCGCACATCACGGCCTGCCGACCATTCAGGGCGTGATGAGTCTGCACGATGCTCGAACGGGGGTCGTGCTCGCTCTGCTCGATTCGCCATCGATCACGGCGCTTCGCACCGGCGCGGCAACCGCCGTCGCGGCGAGGCATCTCGCGCCCGACGATGCGCGCGTGGTAGCGATCGCTGGCTGCGGCGTGCAGGCTCGCAGCCAGCTTCGCGCGCTTGCCCACGTGCGATCGCTCACACGCGTCTACGCGCACGATGTAGACGCAGGGGCAGCCGCGCGATTCGCCGACGAGATGCGCGCCACGCTCGCGTGCGAGATCGAGCCGGTCCAGGCCTTTGCCGCCAAGGCGCGTATGAGCGACATCGTCGTCACGTGTACTCCAACGCGCGAGGCCTTCCTGTCGGTCGGAGACGTGCGGCCCGGCGCGTTCGTGGCGGCGGTCGGCGCCGATAGCAACGACAAGCAGGAACTGGATCCCGCGCTTCTCAGCACGAGCACGCTCGTCGTGGATGACACGGCTCAATGTGCGACGATCGGCGAGCTGCACCATGCGCTCGCCGCTGGACTCATGACTCGCGACGATGTTCACGCAACGCTCGCCGAGATCGTCGCCGGACGGCGTCCCGGACGTACGGGTGAGCGCGAAATCATCGTTTTCGACAGCACCGGTACCGGCCTGGAGGATGTGGCCGCCGCGTCGATGGTTTACGAACGAGCACTCGCTGTGGGCGCTGGCATGGAGTTGCGACTCGATGCGTGAGGCGGCACCCGTCGGAGCGTTCGGGGTTGTTCCACTTCGTTCAGGGAGGACGCATGCGCTGGATCACGCGTGAACACCCGAAGATCGATCGGGTCGCTTGCCCGTGGCTGATCGCTCGGTTCATCGATAAGAACCCGGAGTTTGTCTTCGTGCCTGCTGCCACCGTCGAAGCAGAGGCCGCTGTACTCGACGCCGTCCCGTTCGACGTCGAAGGCGTCGAGCTGACGCATGACGGACCGCGCTGCAGCTTCGACGCGTTCCTGGCGAAGTATCAACTCGACGACGACGCGCTGCGAACGATCGCGACGATCGTGCGCGGCGCCGACACGGCGCGCCTCGATCTTGCGCCGCAAGCCGCCGGACTTCTCGCGATCTCGTTCGGACTGTCTCGCATGTTCCCCGACGATCACGAAATGCTGAAGCATGGATTCGTGGTCTACGACGCGCTATACGCGTGGTGTCGCGAGGCTGCCGACGAAACTCATTCCTGGAATCCGCAGCGGACATCGGCCGTCAAATGACCGCGATCGTTCAGTAACGTATTTTTGCAGGTCGGTCATTACGGGCACAGTGCGGCGCGCGGGCGAAAATTCGATGCTTGACGGAATGCGGGCCGAGATCTAGGTATGGTCTCGATCGTGGACTGCCTGCCGTCCCGCGCCTCCGCATGAAACGCGACGCGCGGACCATTCGATCTCCCCAAAACCCGCCGGCCGAGCCGCACGAACGTCGTCGGCGCGCCGGCGCCTGGAGCCCCGCATGACGAAGTACGCGCTCGTTGTCCTGTCACTCGCCGTCGCCGCGTGCAGCGAAAGCTCGACGCTCACCCGGGTCGCGGCTCCGACCGCAGCCCGCACCGCCGGCGCTGCAGCTGAAGCCGCCATCCCCGACGAGTTCATCGTCGTCTTCCGGCCCGACGTGTCCGACGTCGCCGATCTCGCACAGCAGCTGGCGGCGGCCCAGGGCGCGTCGATTCGGTTCATCTATCAGAATGCGCTAAAGGGTTTCGCCGCCCAGATGTCGAGCGCCGGCGCTGACGCCCTCGCGCGCAATCCGCTGGTGTCCTATGTCGAACAGGATCAGGTGGTGAACGCCGTCACCACCGAGACGCTGTCAGGCGGCAGTCCCTGGGGCATCGACCGCATTGACGCGCATACCGGCCTGGACAGCGCGTACAACTATTCGCTCACCGGCGCCGGGGTCACCGCGTACATCATCGATACCGGCATCCTGACGTCGCACACGGAGTTCGCAGGTCGGGCCTCGGGCGGCTACACGGCGATTAGTGACGGGAACGGCACGAACGACTGCAATGGTCACGGTACTCACGTGTCGGGAACCGTTGGGGGCTCCACGTACGGTGTTGCCAAATCGGTGAGCCTCGTCGCCGTACGCGTGCTGGATTGCAGTGGCAGCGGGACGGTATCCGGTGTCATCGCCGGCATCGATTGGGTGACGGCCCACCACGCGACACCCGCGGTTGCCAACATGAGCCTGGGTGGCGGCGCATCGAGCTCGCTCGACGACGCCGTGCGCAATTCGATTACGTCGGGCGTCAGCTATGCCATCGCGGCCGGAAACGGCAATTTGGCCGGCATCGCGCAGGACGCGTGCAACTACTCGCCGGCGCGCGTCACCGAGGCGATGACGATCGGCGCCACGGACCGGACCGACACGAAGGCCTCGTGGTCGAACTACGGAAGCTGCGTCGACTGGTTCGCGCCTGGCGTGGGCATCAAGTCGGCATGGAACACCAGCACCACCGCGACGAACACCATCAGCGGCACGTCGATGGCAACGCCGCACACAACAGGCGTGGCCGCGCTCTATCTGCAGGCGAATCCGTCGGCGACGCCGCTGCAGGTGCGCGACGCGCTGTTCAACGCCGCGACGAAGGGCATCGTGATCAACAGCAGCACGGCGAACAATCACCTGCTCTACAGTCCTCCGGCGGGCTTCGGCGCTGCGCCCCAGAATGCACCGCCAACCGCCAGCTTCACGTTCGCCTGCACCGATCTCGCCTGCGGCTTCACCGATCACAGCACCGACTCCGATGGTACGGTGAATGGCTGGAGCTGGACATTTGGCGACGGCGTCGGATCGACCACTCAGTCGCCGTCGCACACGTACGCCGCGGCGGGGACATACCAGGTGAGCCTGATCGTGACGGACAACGCCGGCGCGAAGGATACCGCGACACAGCAGGTCACCGTTACCTCGCCGACAGCGCCCCCGCCCGCGAGCGCGACGCTGACCGTGACTCCAGGAACCAAGACGAAGGGTGTGTGGTCGCCCGTACTCAGCTGGAGCGGATTCTCGACCGATGGCGCCACAACTGTGTTCGCCAACGGCGCCGCGATCGGATCGGCTACTACGACGAGCGGCAGCGGGTCGTTCAACTACAAGTTCAAGGGCGGCGGAACGATCGCATATCAAGTCTGCCTCACGAACACACAGACTTGCTCGAACACGGTCACCGTGACCTTCTGATCGCGCCGGGTGCACCGACAGCCCGGCTGCGCTGACACGAAGCCGGACGAGGGAAGCAGACCACTCTGCTTCCCTCGTTTCATATCAGGTCACCGATCCACAAGATTCACGACGCCGATGAGCCCGGGCGCGCCTCGCGCCCGGGCTCATCGGCCGGTTTCCGGCACCGGGGCTCGCGTTCGACCACCGGACACTCCAGAGTGAACCATTTGCTCGTATCGATTGTCTATATGTCGACATGACCCAAACGCTTCTTCAAGGCACCCTGGATCTACTCGTCCTCAAGGCGCTGGCCCTCGGCGACATGCACGGCCTCGGCATCTCGCGCCGAATCGAGCAGATCACCAGGGGCGCGTTCAAACCGCTGCCGGGCTCGCTCTTCCCCGCCCTCCACCGGCTCCAGGAGAAAGGCTGGCTCACGTCGGAGTGGGGCGAGTCGGAGTCAAACCGTCGCGCCAAGTACTACAGGCTCACGAAAACCGGACGCCGACAACTCGACGAAGAGGTGAAGGAATGGAATCGTATCGCCGGCGCGATCGGCCTCGCGCTTCGCACGACCTGAGGTCCCCGGGCGCATGACCCGGCCGTCCAGAGTCGTGTGGCTCCTGCGCAACCTCTTGCACCGGGACAGCCTCGAGCGAGAGCTCGACGCCGAGGTGCGCGCCTACGCCGATTTGCTCGCGGACGAGAAGGTGCGCGCCGGCATGATGCCGGACGCGGCACGCCGCGCCGCGGAGCTCGAACTAGGCGGGCGAGAGCAGGTGAAGGAAGAAGTGCGAGACGTTCTCGCGGGTGCGTCGCTCGATCTTGTCGCGCGGGACGTGAAGTACGGTTGGCGTTCGCTGCACCGAAATCCTGGTTTCACGGTCGCAGCAGTGCTCGCGCTCGCGCTCGGCATCGGCGCGGCGACCGCCATGATGAGCGTCATGAACTCTGTGCTGCTTCGCCCGCTCTCGTACGCCGAGGCCGATCGGCTGGTCGTCCTGTCTCACGGCGGCGGTGGATCGGTGGCACCGGCGAATTTCGACGACTGGCGCAGGCAGTCGCACGCATTCGCCGACGTCGCGGCAGCGGAGTATTGGACACCCACGCTCGGTGGATCCAACGAGCCCGAGGGAATCAATGCGCTTCACGTGACATCGCGCATGTTCCCGATGCTCGGCGTTCAACCGCTGCTGGGACGCTTCTTCACCGATGACGAGGACCAGGCCGGCCGCGGTGCGGTCGTCGTCATCGGATACGGGCTGTGGCAGCGCCGCTTCGGCGGCGAACCGAACGTCGTTGGCCGCCGCGCGATCCTCGATGGAATCGAGTACACCATCGTCGGCGTGATGCCGCGCCAGTTTCAGTTCGCGCCCTTCTGGGCCACGCATGCCGAGCTCTGGGCGCCGCTCGCCCTCGGGCCACGCCTCGTCGACCGCAATGGTTCGAGTCTGCGCATCTTCGCGCGGCTGCGTGACGGCGTGTCCCTCGCCCAAGCTCGTGGCGATCTGCGCGCTGTCGCCGAGCGGCTCGAGCGACAGTATCCCGGGTCGAACCGGAATGTCACGGTGACGCCCTTGATGGATCTCGTCGTCGGCGACGTACGGACGCCGCTCGTGATGTTGGTGGTGGCGGTTGGGTTCGTCCTGCTGATTTCGTGCGCGAACGTTGCTCACATGCTTCTGGCGCGTGCGGCAGCACGACACCGCGAGCTGGCAGTGCGTTGCGCGCTCGGCGCCTCCCGGGGCAGGGTGATGCGGCAGTTGTTGATCGAGTCTCTCATGCTCGCGGTGCTTGGCGCCGCTGTAGGTCTCCTACTCGCATTCTGGGGCGTGCACGCGTTGGCCGCCGCGGCTCCCCGGTTTCTGCCGCGAGCCTCCACGATCAGCCTTGACGGACCGGTGCTGCTGGCGACGGTCATTCTCACCGGCCTGACGGCAGCGGGCTTCGGCCTGATGCCCGCGCTGCGAGCCTCGGCCGTCGATCTCGCGCGGGCATTCAAGGAAGGAGGGCGCGGTTCGTCCGGCAGCCGCGGGCGATTGCGAAGCGTGCTTGTCGGATCTGAAATCTCCCTGGCGCTGCTCCTGCTCGTGGGTGCCGGGTTGCTGGCGCGGAGCTTCGTCGCCCTGCGACGGGTCGATCCGGGATTCGAACCCCGTGGCGTCATGACGATGACGCTCTCGATCACAGGCACCCGGGAAGCAGAGCCAGGCATACGCACGGGCTTCTATCAGGACGTGCTGTCGCGCGTGCGCGCGCTGCCGAACGTGAGCGCGGCAGGAATGATCAACCATGTCCCGATCGCCGGCGACAACTGGGGATTGCCGTTCTCGGTGGAGGGACGCGCCAAGCCGCGCCCGGGTGAGTCGCCATCGGCGATCTACCGCGTAACGCTTCCGGGCTACTTCAATGCCATGCGGGTTCCGCTGCGGCGCGGCCGCGATTTCGCTGATGCAGACAACACGAGCGCACCAGCGGTCGTGATCATCAATGAGCGGATGGCAACCTCGTTGTGGCCGGGCGTTGATCCGATCGGCCGGCGCATCAGCTTCGACGATTCGAGTTGGGTAACCGTCGTCGGAGTTGCAAAGAACGTGGTGACTTCCTCAGTCGCTGCACCGGCCGAGATGGAGCTCTACCTCCCGTACCTGCAGGACGCTGGCTACCGCCAGGACATGAAGAAGCATCACACGTACTTCTCACTGGTCGCGCGCGCCCAGTGCCGCGCTGGCGCCGCGTGCGATGCCGAGGCACTTCTGAAACCGATTGCCGCGATCGTGCATTCGATCGATCGCAGCATCGCCGTCGGCGATCCGACGACGATGGCCGATGCGCTCGAGTCGGCGACGGCCGACACCCGCTTCTACGTGATCCTTCTCGGTGTCTTCGCCGCCGTCGCACTCACGCTCGCCGGGCTCGGGATCTTCGGCGTGATTCACTACCTCGTCGCTCAGCGCACACGCGAGATCGGCATCCGGGTGGCGCTCGGTGCGGAATCCGGGCGAGTCGTGCGCCTCGTCGTTCGAGAGGGCATGCAGGTCGCGCTCGCTGGCGCGGCCGTCGGGATAGTCGGCGCGCTGCTGCTGACGCGACTCATCGCCGGGATGCTGTACGGCATCGGCGCCACCGATGGTGTGACGTTCGTGGCCAATTTGGGTCTGTTGCTCGCCGTCGCCGCCGTGGCGAGCTACATACCGGCCCGTCAGGCCACCCGGATAGATCCTCTGCGAGCGCTCCGCGCGGATTGAGCGTAGGTTGTTCGGAAATGGAACCAGAGGCCGCAGCTCGTGAAACGCATTGTGCTGATGCTTCTCGCCGCTCTGCACGGAGCGGCGGGAGCCCAGGGCGCGCAGATATCAGTAGCGGCGAAGGACATCGTCGTCACCGGCGGCTGGCTGTTCACATCGGCGGGCAACGATCGTGTACGCAATCCGGGGTTGTTGATTCGCGCCGGCAAGATCCTGAGCGTCGGCGGCGACGCCTCACTCGCCGGGGCTGACGCCGAGCGCATCCAGCTCGCCGACAGCGAGACGGTCATTCCCGGCCTCTTCGACCTTCACGCGCATTACGCGATGGAGCTCTACGGCGCCGGTCGCAAGGACGAGACGGTCGCCTATCCGGCGCTCTTTCTCGCCAATGGCGTCACGTCGACTTTTCCGGCGGGTGAAATGGACCCCGACGCGATGCGTGCACTGCGCATCCGCATCGAAAACGGCGAGCAGCCGGGCCCGCGGCTCCTCAACTCGGGCCCCTACTTCGGCACGGCGCGCCCGCGATGGAACAGGCAGATCACCGCGCAGCAGATCGACTCGGAGGTCGACTACTGGGCCGAGCGCGGAGCGAAGGGATTCAAGGCGAAAGGCATCACACCCGACGAGTTGCGCGCGCTCATCGACCGCGCCCATCTACACGGCCTCACCGTCACCGGGCATCTGGATTCCGGCAACCGCAACAGCGTGAATCCGCGCGACGCGATCCTGATGGGCATCGATCGCATCGAGCACTTCATGGGCGGCGACGCGTTCACGCCGGATCGCTCCGCATATGCCTCGTATGAGCACATGACGTTCGACACGCCGGAGTTTCAACGCATCGCGGCGCTGTACGAGGCCCATCACGCCTACTTCGACGCGACGCTGAGCGCCTACGGCTACTACGGCAAAAAGGACTCCGTCGTCTTCACGTACTTCGCCGACGAGAAGCGATTCCTGACGCCGTACTTCCGCGCCGTCTTCGACGCTCGAGCGCCGCGGCCGGTCAACGAACAGTTCGAGAACATCTACTGGACGAAGCGCAAGGAAGTGAAGGCATTCTACGACGCCGGCGGCGGCGATCTGATCACGCTCGGCACGGATCATCCGAGCTGGGGCGAATATCTTACGCCCTTCTCGGTTCACCGAGAGCTCTTGTCGCTCTCCCTGTCTGGTATTCCAAACGCCGCCGTGCTGCGCATCGCGACGATCAACAGCGCGCGAGCCATGGGGCTGGGCGATCGACTCGGGACGATCGAGCCGGGCAAGTGGGCGGACCTCGTCGTCGTGCGCGGCGATCCGTTGCAGGACATTCGACGGGTTCGCATGCCGCGGCTC
>DATJHY010000252.1:0-33719 GCA_035493635.1 Gemmatimonadaceae bacterium
GCGGCACCGAGCCCTCGTACGTCCGGTCGCGCCGGGCGATGTAGAGCGTGGCGAAGTAGTTGATGACGCCGATGAGGGCGCCCACGGCCACGAGGATGATGCCCAGGTAGAACAGCGGGTGGGCCCGCAGTGGTTGATACGACGTGAACAACACGTCGGCCCGTCCGCTCCACTGCATGAACTCCACGATCAGTGAGCCCACCAGCATGAGGAAGAACGACACCCAGCCTAACCGGGGCGCTGCGGGTCGACTGTTGAGCAACACGGTCGACGTGAACCACAGCACCGCCATCTCGAAGTAGATGATGAAGAAGATCAACATGTTCATCCCATGCACGCCGAGGATTCGGTAGTACCAGGTGGCGGGCAGGAGGTGAACCGCTTGCCAGCGCGTGAGCACGAGGAGCAGCGCGGCGGTGGCGCCGATCAGCAGCGCGACGATGGCGACGACGGCATTGACCCTGACGAGCGGTTCGGCATCGCGGTGGATGAACCGTCCCGTGGCTGGGCAGGTTCGGAACGCGGACGGCGCGCCCGATCCCTCTAAACGAAGGGCAGCGGCACTCACGGGTGGCCTCCCGCGCGGATCTGCGCAGACGGATTGTCGGAGACTTTGCGACCGGCATCGTCGACCACGATCACGCGGCCGACCATGGTGTGGTGCCCGATGCCGCAGAACTCGTTGCAGATGATCCGAAAATCACCGGCGGCGGTCGGCGTCACGCGCAGCGCGTAGTCGAAGCTCGGCACGACGGCGAAGTTCACGTTCAGCGGATACAGCGAGAATCCGTGATTCACGTCGAGCGAGGAAAGGTGCAGCATGTACTCCTTGCCCTGCTCGAGCTTGAGGATCGGATACCACTGAAAGGTGAGTCCGACGAGATACACGTCGGCGCCCGCGGGCGGCTGGACGATCGGCAGGCCGCGGTCTTCACCGACTTTGTAGCGAGACGCGAAGGCAACGGTGCGCGCGTAGTACGCCTTGGGATCGACGCGGGTGCGCACGCCGGACGGATTCTGCCCGCCCTTCCAGTGCCAGAGCGGCATCATGGCGAACAGCACGATGCACCAGGCGAACGCGATCGAGACCCAGATCTTCTCCGCTTTGTGCGCGGGCTTCCACCACACGCCGGGCACGGATTGGAGGCCCGTATGGACTTTGGTCAGCATCGGGCCTCCTAGGGCAGCGTGCCTTTCGGCATCGAGAGAATTTCCCACATGCCCCACGCGGTGAACACGAGGAGCATCACGAGCACACCCAAGGCGAGCAGCAGGTACATGTTGTCGAAGAATCGCTGTCCAAACGGCACACGCTCGATGGCGTCATCGGCACCATGAGACGACGGATCCATGCGACGTCCTCCGGTTGAGCGAAAGGAGTGGGAGGCAGCAACGGGGAGGTGGGACGGAACAAATCGTGGAGCAGTCCGACTAGCATTCATCATGTCGACATGATAAACTCCGCGCAAGCCCGAACTTCGTGATGCGATTCCTCGAGCGCGGCGCACGCCGCACCGTCGCGGCCCTCGATGCCGCCGCCAACCGGCTCTATGGCTGGGCCGCCAACCCCATCCATCAGACGGGAACCGTGGCCGTTGCGATGCTCCTCACGCTCATCGCGACCGGGCTCTACCTCGTCTTCGTCTATCGCGTCGGATCAGCGGCCGCGTCGGTCGCGCGCATCGCGGCCGATCCGTGGATCGGCGGCTGGATTCGCACGCTGCATCGCTACGCGTCCGACATCTTCATCCTCGCTGGCGCGCTGCACATGCTCCGGATGTTCGCGCAGGCGCGCAGTTGGGGTCCGCGGACCATGGCCTGGGTCTCCGGGCTCGTGCTGTTCGGCGCCGGATTGGTCTGCGCGTGGACCGGGTTCGTCATGGCGTGGGACACCTTCGGCGAGCGCCTGGCGCGCGACGGCGCGCGGTTGCTCGACCTCCTGCCCGTCGTGTCCGAGCCGGTGAGCCGGATCTTCGCGGGCGATGGGCCGGTGCCGAGCGCGTTCTTCTTCGTGAACCTGTTCATGCACATCGTGGTGCCGTTGGCGATGGGCGCGATCCTCTGGCTCCACGTCGCGCGGCTCGCTCGGCCGGTCCTGCTGCCTCCCAAGCGGATCGGCTGGACCATCGTCGGCGCTCTCGTCGTCGCGTCGATCGCGCTTCCGGCGGCGCTCGGCCCGGCGGCAAATCCATTCCGCCTGCCGCTCGACACGCCGACCGATCTGATGGTCGCGTGGTGGCTGCCGATCTCCGAGCGACTCTCTCCAGGGGCCGCCTGGGCGGTCCTCGGCGCGCTCGGCGTAGCGGCGCTCTTCGTCCCGAGATTGGCCCGCCGTCCGCGGGAGGGGCGCCTGGCGCCGAGCGTCGTCGACTCGCGGTTGTGCACCGGCTGTACGCAATGCGTGCAGGACTGTCCGTGGGACGCGATCACGATGGTGAAACGCGACGACGATCGGCCGACGCTGGTCGCGCTGGTCAATCCCGACCGATGTGTGAGCTGCGGAATCTGCGCCGGTTCCTGCGCGCCCATGGGCGTCGGCCCCTCAGGCCGTACCGGACGCGATCAACTGACAGCACTGCGGGACGACGTGCTTCCCGGTCTGCCGGGTACTGATGCGATGCCGCTCGTCGCGGTGTGCTGCGAGCAGGCGCCAGCGTCGCACGTCGCGGCACTCCGTGCGCGGGGCGCGCACGTACACTCCGTCTCGTGCGTGGGGAACCTGCATTCATCCGTCGTCGAGCTGCTGATTCGTTCTGGCGTTCCGGGCGTACTCGTGTGCCAGTGTCCGGCGCGCGACTGCGAGGGACGAGAAGGGCCCAAGTGGCTGCACGCGCGCACGTACGAGGACCGCGAGGCGGAACTCAAACCGCGCGTCGACCGCCGTCGCATCCGCGTCATGACGGTCGCGCCGGGAACGCTGCGAGACACGACCCGGGCGTTCGATGCATTCGCGCGCGACCTGAGCGCAATGCAAGGGCCCAACGCCGAGTCCAATCCGGAGCTCGATCTCGAGTGTGAGCCCGAGCCGGCCGACGAGGTGGCGTCGTGAGCGGCGCCTCATCGGTCGCACGGTGGGTCAGTGCCGCGGTCGTGAGCGGCGCGGCGCTCTTCGGTATCGCGCGCGCCTCCACGGCACCGCTGCCGGTGCACGACGCGGGCGTGGCGCGGCTGCGCCTGTCATGGAGTGCGCGGCCGGAGCGCATCGAAGTCTGCAGGACGCTGAGTGCGGCGGAACTGGCCGAACGCGAGGAGCACATGCGGCAGCGCGTCGACTGCGAGGGAAAGTTCGCCTCGTACTCGCTGCGCATCGATGCGGATGGTCGCCGGCTTGCCGAGTCGCTGGAAAGGGGCGCGGGGTTGCGGCACGATCGGCCGCTGTACGTCCTTCGCGAGGTCGACCTCACGCCCGGCCAGCATCGCATTCATGTCGAGTTCAACCGTCGCGAGCGCACCGACAATGACGCCGCGGCGTTCGCCGCTGCGTCGAGTTCGGGAGCGGACACAGGGCTCTTTGCCGGTCGGGCGCAACGCGAAGCGGAGGAGCGGGCGCGCCGTGCGCGCGCCGCGATCCCGCCGCACCTGACGCTGGACACGGCATTGACGCTCGGCGCCGGCGAGGTCGTGGTGATCACGCTCGATCAGGAGCTGCGCGTGCTTCGGCTCATCGGCCAGGCCTCCGCGCGCTGACCTGGCGCGACATTCTATCTTTTCTCATGTGGATCTCCGGAACTTCCCAATACGCAATCCGCGCCGTGGTATACGTCGCGACGCACGGCGCCGACGCGCCGGTCCGCGTCGATCCGATCGCCGAAGCGCTCGACGTGCCTCGGAACTACCTGTCCAAAACGCTGCATCTGCTGGCGCGGGACGGCGTATTGCGTTCGGTGCGCGGACCGCGCGGGGGGTTTCAGCTCGCAATGCCCGCGTCGCGGCTCACGCTCGCGCGCGTCACCGAGCCGTTCGACGAGTTGGGCGAGCGTCACTGCCTTCTCGGACGGGCGCAGTGCAGCGATCGCTCACCCTGCGCCGCGCACGGCCGATGGGGCGAGATCTCAGATTCGCTTCAGACCTTTTTTCGTGGAACGACGATCGCCGATCTGATGCGCGACACCGCGAGCGTCACCCGGCAACGAGCGTGAGGCGGTGCCAGAGATGCGGGCGCTGTCGAACCAGATAGGAGCCGGCCACGATCACCGCAAGCGCATTGGCAACGACGATGGACCACCACGGCAGCACGGGTCGCATTGGCGTCGTGAGCAGTCCCACGATTGCCACCGTGACGACGAAGCCGGCAATCAGCGTGAACAGCACGAGCCGCGCGCGTCCGGGATGCCGTTCCGCCTCGCCTGCGAGCGCGGTGACGATGATGCCGATGACCAGCGCGATGGCGAGATGCAGCGCGTTGTAGAGGAATATCGCCATCCCGTCGAGCGCTACCGGAAACGAGAGTACGCCGGGGTCGCGCAGTCCTCTGAACACGGCTTTGCCGAGGAGGTCGACAGTGTACAGCGGGTCTCGCGCCGCGAGAGCGTCGAAGGCGCTGTAGAAGAGAGCGACGGCGGCGTAGCCGATGAGCCCCACGACCAGCCCGTCCCGGATCGTACCGTGCGACCTGACCATGATGCCTACCTCGAAAGACGCGCCGGCGGCGCGTGAAGGTCGATTTCGATAATGATGCCACTGTTGTATTACGTCAACGTCACGCTACACGTTCTGTCCGCGATGCTCTGGCTCGGCGGCATGTTCTTTCTTGGCGTCGTTGGCGCACCAGCGCTCCGCGCGATCGAGCAGCCTGCGCTGCGCCAGCGGCTCTTTCAGGAGCTCGGGGTTCGTTTTCGAACGGTCGGCTGGATCGCCATCGTCGCCCTCGTTCTCACCGGACTCGTGAATTTGCATTATCGCGGCTGGCTGCACTGGGACGGCGTGCTCGGCTCCGCGGCATTCTGGCGGACCGGCGTCGGCACCGCCCTCGCGGTCAAGCTGACGTCGGTGACGATCATGATCATCGTGAGCGCGATTCACGACTTCGCGCTCGGCCCGCTCGCCGGTCGAGTGGAACCGGGGTCACCCCAGGCAATCGCGTTTCGTCGTCGTGCGGCGCTGCTCGCCAGGGTGAACGCGCTCCTGGGTGTGATCGTTGTCGTTGCCGCCGTACGCCTTCCTCGGTGAGCGTACATTCCGATTGGATGGACCGCGCGAGCGTCGTGCGGCTCCGATCCATCACAATGCTGTAATGAGGTGAACCATGTCGGATGTGATCCAGCTCGACCCCGCACAGACGATCAACGAGATTGTGGCACGCCACCCTGAAACGATCGCGATATTCAATCGCTTTGGCATGGACACGTGCTGCGGCGGCGGCGTTTCGGTCGAAGAGGCCGCGCGCCGCGACGGACTCGACGTCGCGCAGATCCTGTCGGCGCTGCGAGAGGCGACGGAGCAGGGATGAAGCTCTACGACCCGCGCGCCGCGGCGGCTCAGGCAGTCACGAACAATCCCAGTCGGCCGGCCACGGTGCTTCTGCACGACTCGGCCGACGCGCGCGTCGTGATGTTCCGCATCGAGTCCGGGCAGCAGGTGCCCGTTCACACGAGCACGTCCACGGTGCTACTCGTCGTCGTCTCGGGAACGGGCACCGTCGCCGGCGGCGACTCCGAGCGCCGAGTTGGGCCGGGCGACATCATCGCCTACGATCCGCGGGAGCCGCACGGCATGCGCGCCGACGGAGAACAACTCGTCATCGCAGCGATCATCGCCCCGCGCCCGGGATCGCGCGCCTGAACTCGGCGGCTTTGTACGCGAGGAGCCTGGTCCGAACTAGTCGCCGCCGAGCCGCCGAGCCGCTCATTCAGCCACTCCCGACGAGCCTGTAGGGGATTCCCCGCATCGCCGTGCAGGATACGCCGCACAGGAATTCAAGCGAACACTGACGGAAGACGTATCGTCTACGAAGCAATTTCCATCGCGTACGAAGCAATCGCGTTTCGGAAATTCTTCAGAGAGAAATACAATGCGCTCCCGCAGCAGAATCCTCTCCAGCATTGCACTCGCCGCCGTGGGCGGCAGCGCCATCGCGCTCACTGCAGCGCGGCGCGGCCCAGCCGTCGAGCGCGTCGATTTCGATAAAGTCGTTCGCACCGCCACGCCGGCCTTCGACGCTCGCGTCGCGCCCGCATCCGACGCCGACGTGAAGGAATTCCGCATCCCGATCAAGGACGCCACGATCGAGATCGCCAAAGGAGTCACGTACCAGGGTTGGACGTTCGGCGGCACCGTGCCGGGCCCGGTGATCCGCGCTCGCGTGGGCGACCAGGTTCGTATCACTGTCGTCAACGAGTCGCCCATGCCGCACTCGATCGACTTTCACGCCGCGCGCATTCCGGCCAACGTCGCCTACCGGATGATCCTGCCGAAGGATTCGGTGCAGTTCGAGTTCACGGCCCGTGACGCCGGTGCGTTCATGGTGCACTGTGGCACGCCGCCGGTCACGATGCACCTGATGCAGGGCATGTATCTCACGATGATTGTCGATCCGCGCGACGGGTGGGGCACCAAGGCGGACAAGGAATTCGTGCTCGTGCAGTCCGAGTTCTACGCCAAGCCCGGCGACACGACCAAGGTCGGCAGTGTCGTCCCGATGCAGCCCGATTGGCAAGCCGAACAGGCGAAGCAGGCGACCTATGTGGCATTCAACGGCCGCGCGGCGCAGTACAAGGACCATCCACTCAAGGTGAACGTCGGCGACCGCGTGCGCTTCTTCGTCGTCAACGCGGGACCGAACTTCGACAGCGACTTCCACGTCGTCGGCGCGGTATTCGATCGCGTGTACCCTGACGGCAATCCAAAGCACGTCCTCGAGGGCGTGCAGACCTACGGGATTCCCGCCGGTGGCGGCGCTGTGTTCGAGACCCTCTTCGACGCTGATGCCAGCGGTGAAGGCCTCTACGCGTTCGTTACGCACAGCTTCGCCGACGCCGAAAAGGGCGCCGTCGGAATCATCCAGGTGGGCACGCCGAAAGTGTTCGCCACGATGAATCACTGAGCGAGAATTCACACATGTCGAAGCTCACTCGTTCGCTCGTCGTGATCGCGGCAATCCTGCTCGCGATCACGCCGAGCCTCCCGGTCTGGCGGATCTCACTGATCGCGCCGCAATACCCTGAAGGCCTTGGCATGCAGATCCGCATGAACACCATCGAAGGCGCCAAGGAAAACGATCTCGAGAACATCAACCACCTGAATCACTACATCGGGATGCGAGCGATCGAGCCCGCCGACATGCCGGAGCTGCAATACATGCGGTGGATCGTGCTCGCCATCGCGGCGGCAGGATTGGGCGTGGCCGCGATCGGACGGCGCGGCGCTCTGTTCAGCTGGGCCGCACTGTTCGGCGCCGCCGGAATCGCCGGCATTGTCGACTTCTGGTGGCGGACGTACACGTACGGGCACACGCTCGATCTCACGCACGCGGCGATTCAGATTCCCGGGCTCGCCTATCAGCCGCCGCTGCTTGGCAGCAAGCAGATCGCGAACTTCACGGCATCGGCCTGGCCCGCGTCGGGCGGCATCGCCATCGGGATCGCGGCCGCCCTCGTGGCCACGTCGATCGTGCTCGCGTTGAGGGAACGCAAGAACATCATCGTGGATGCGGCGAGCGATACGCGCTCGGACGCAGTCGGTGCGCCGGCGGCAGCGGCATGACGACCCACGTGTCGACCACAGAATTGGGCGCGGACGCCGCGGCGGTCGCCATGGACGCGGTACGCCGCATCGTGCGCGCGCTGCGGACCGCGCATGTGGAGAGTCGCGCGATCCGCGGGGCGAGCATGGCGCAGCTCTTCGTCCTTCGCGAGATCGACAAGGCCGGTGTCATCACGATCGGCGAGCTCGCCGAGCGGACTGCTACTGCCCAGAGTTCGGTATCGGCTGTCGTGGCGCGGCTTGCCTCGCGCGGATTGATCGTGCGTGGCACGTCGACGGAAGACCGTCGGCGCGCCGCGATCACGCTCTCCGAAGACGGCCGCGGTGCGCTCGCGAGCGCACCCGAGACGGTTCAGGAGCGTTTGATCGCTGCATTCCGCCAGCTTCCAGTCGAGCGTCAGCGCGCGATCGCCGACGGAATGGACGAATGGATCGCCGCCGCCGGGATCGGGCACGTCGCGGCAACGATGTTCTTCGAGCCCGTCCTGCCCGACCTCACGGACTAGCGTAGCAGGCGAGCGATAGATACGAGGCGGCGTAACCCGCGGTTGTCGCGGCCCGCGACGTCCACGGTTGCGGGCGTGTCGCTCGCCAAACGAACAGCGGCGCCGATCGGTTGACGAGGTCGAAGGCCCAGTCGCGCGCGTCGAATGGATACCGATGCCTGATGACCCCGCGCACGTGCGGCACCAGTCCGATCGCGACCGTGGCCGTTGCCGCACTCGCCCAGCGTGGCATGTGCGTCGTCCGGTGGATCACCTCGGCGGTGGCCACCGACAGCCCCGCGTAGAAGGTGTGCCATTGATAACGGCGCATGTGCCAGCCGCGAGAGTCTGCGAATGGATCGTCATACGCCTGACGCGCGAGATTGCAGTCTCGTGGCCGAGCCTGTTGCGCATGCGCGACGCGAGCGGTGGTGCAGAGCAAGAGCGCAAACGCGAGACGGCCTACGCCTCGGCGCGCGCGCGACGTCGCGACGCGTGACCGGTGGGGCACGTTCGAGGACTCCTCGAGTTGTCTTGCGGAGGGAACTTCAGGCGCGGAAGGACCGCCGAGTGCCGCCTGGCGCGGTGCTAGAGGGAGGAAAAGAAATTTCCAGGCGAACTACCCTCGGCAAAAACGATAGTCGCACCAAATTCCGGAACGCGCAATAGTCGAGTTCGTTTCGGTTCCGTTGAATCGATTGCGGCCGATCCGGCGAACGCGTCGATGGGCAGTCCGGCGATCGCGCTCGACTCGTGCAACGATCCGCGCCGGATCCAGCGTCCCTAACTACCGCTCTCCGCTGCGCTCGAGCGCGCGCACCTTGTCGAGACGACGGCGGTGCCGCTCCGCGCCGCTGAACTCCGCGCGGAGAAAGGCAGCGACCAGCTCCATGGCGAGCGCGGGCCCGATCACGCGCGCGCCGAGCGAGAGCACATTCATGTCGTCATCCTCGACGCCCTGGTGCGCCGAGAAGGTGTCGTGACACAATGCGCTTCGAATTCCGGGGAACTTGTTCGCGGCGACCGATGCGCCAACGCCGCTGCCGCATACGAGGACGCCGCGGTCGGCTCGTTTGTCGAGCAGCGCCCGCGCGACGGCGGCTGTGAAGTCGGGATAGTCGTCGCCCGGTTCGAGCTCGTAGGCGCCACAGTCCACGACGTCGTGCCCAAGCGCGCGAATGGCGTCGACCACGGTGGTCTTGAGCACATAGCCAGCGTGGTCCGTCCCTACCGCGACTCTCATGAGCGGGAGGCGATGGTGCTCGCCATGACTTGCGTGTACACGAGCCGCGAAATGTCGGCGATGAGCCGTTGCGCCTGCGCGCGATCGGTGATGCCGCGCGTGAGCACCACGAGGATGTACGGCCGGCGCCCTGGCGGATAGATGATGGCCGCGTCGTGCAGCACGCCGGTGATCCACCCCGTCTTGTGTGCGACCTTGGTCCCGGCGGGAAGGCCGGCAGGAATCTCGGTATTGAACTCCTGCGCGAGCATGATGTCGCGCATGCGATCGCAGCTCGAGCGGCTCGCCGCGTGTCCCGTCTCGATCGCCTCCAGCAGCACCGCCAGGTCGCGCGCCGTCGTCGTGTTGTTGAGACCCGCGCGGTACGCCTTGTCGTCTTCGACGCCGCGCAGGACGCGAATGTCTCGCGCGCCCAGTGTGTGTGCCGTCGCATTCGCGTTGGCGGCTCCAACCAGCTCGATCAACGCATTGGTTGCGAGGTTGCTCGATCGGCTGATCATGCGATCGATCAGCTCCCGTACCGGTACGCGCGACCCGACGAGGCGATATGCCGAGCTATCCGAGTCGTCGCCCGCGTCGAGCGAGTACGGCGATCCATCGACGATCGAGCCGAACTGGTTGACGAGCAGAATGCCCTGATCGAGCCCCAGCGCGCCGGCATCGATGCGGCGATACAGCTCGACCATCACCGGCACCTTCATCGTGCTGGCCGCGTGAAAGCTCTCACCCGCGTTGAGGTAGAGGGAGTCGCCCGTCTGCAAATCGTGGTATGCGACGCCAATCACGGCCCCCGGAACCTGGCTCGCGCGCCGGGTGATTTGCACAGATAGCGAATCCGAGCGACTGGCGCCGCGCGGGCCGTGAGATTGGCGTCCTGACGCCGCCGCAAGGATTTCCCCAGCCAGCGCGAGCGACGAAATAAACATCCTCATGGCGGCGAATATGGGTTTCCGTGACAGCGGTTACAAGCATTCGGCTGTTGCGTTCGCCATGATTCACTCGTTTAACAACCGGGCGACGACGCCCACACATGACGGTGAAGGGTCGACGCTCCCACTGCCGCCTTTTATGACTCAACCGCGCCCGATAGAAACCAGCGCGCTATTCCCGATTGGCCAACGTCGCGAACGGCTCAAGTTCGCGAATTTCAGCTTTGCCCGAACTCCCGCCGGGCAATGCACGGCCGAAGTCTCCCTCGAGTGGGAAGGCGTCATGTACGTCGGCCGAGCGATTGGTCAATCCAGTCCGCTTGGCGATTTTCGTGTCGCGGCCGAAGCTGCCCTGCACGCTCTGGCGGACTTCGGCAAAGGCGCGCTCCAATTCGAGCTGCTCGGCGTGAAACACCTGCGCGCGTTCGACGAGAATCTCATCATCGTTTCCGTATCGATGCGTGAAGGCGTCAAGCTCACGCGCCTCGTGGGCTGCTACCTCGCCGAGAGTGATACGCGGCGGGGCGCGGCAATGGCCGTGCTCAGCGCCACCAACCGCGTGCTCGGCAACTACATCGCGGCGCAGTGATGCTTGGCCGCCGCCGCGAATGTGAAGCGCGCCGCGCGCCGGTCAATCGAATCCGCTATCTTGGCAATTCCGTGAATCGCCGCCGCAGGCGGCGATTGTCGTTTCAAGCTGTGGAGCAGGAGGCCTGCTGATGAAGCTGAGAGTCGCCGTCGTGCTGGCAACGACCGTCACGGCATGCGCGCATCCCGCCAGGACCGGGCCCGCCCCGACACCAGTCGCCGCGACGCGCCCGTCAGCATCGGGAGCGCCCTCCAAGCCGGCCATCGCGCAGCAAGCTGCCCCTCAGGTGGCACCCGCCCCAGCCGCTGCCGCGCCGCGGCCCGACTCGACGAAAATCTCGCAGCGTGACGTCAGCCGTCGCGCGACAGAGCTGTTCGGAGACTCCAGCGCAATGATGCCCGCTCCCGCAGCCGACTCGGCTGCAGGCCCGGTTTGGGATATCGAGGTTCTTCCGTACGCATCCACCGCTCGGGTTGATCGCTACGTGCGGATGTTCACCGGACCCGCGAAGGATCGCATCGAGGCCCGGCTCAACGAGGGGACACGCTACGAGCCGATGATTCGGGCCAAAATGCGCGAGGGCGGTTTACCGGAAGACCTCTACTACCTCGCGCTCGTCGAGAGCGGATTCGACCCGAACGCATATTCCCGCGCTGCCGCCGTCGGAATGTGGCAGTTCATGGCGTCGACGGCCCGGGACATGGGCCTGCGCGTGGATTGGTGGGTCGACGAGCGGCGCGACCCGGTGAAGTCGACGATCGCGGCCGTGCGCTTCATCAAGGATCTCAACGAGCAATTCGGCTCGCTCTATCTCGCTGCCGCGGCGTACGACGGCGGACCAGGACGCATTGCCCGCGGACTCACGCGATACGCGGACGACCTCGAGGGCACGACCGGCGAGGACCTGTTCTTCGCGCTCGCCGACAAGGACTACCTCCGCCATGAGACGCGCGAGTACGTGCCGCAGCTCATCGCCGCCGCGTTGATCGCCAAGGAGCCCGATCGATACGGGCTGAAGCTGACTCCCGTGCCGCCGTTCGCCTACGACTCGGTGCGCGTTGGCCCAGCCACTCCGCTCGCCGCGATTGCGATCGCATCCGGCGCGACGCTGAGCGACATCCAGGCGCTCAATCCGCAGATCCTGCGCGGGATGACTCCGCCCAAGGATTCAGTCCGCGTACGGATCCCGCCCGGCTCGGCCGACGGGTTCCGCAGTGCCCTCGACAGTCTCCCCAAGAGCGAGCGGGTTGCCCTCATTACCGTGACGTCCAAGAAGGGCGAGAGCGTTGGATCGATCGCCCGGAAGCACGAGTTGTCCGCCAAACAGCTCGCACTGTTCAACCCAAAACTCAAGCGGCTCAAGAGCGGCAACCTCGCGCCTGGTCAGACCGTGCTCGTTCCGAGCGCCGCCGTGGCCGCGGCGGCAACGCCAGCACCCGATCCCTCCATCGAGCGCTACTCGAGCTCTCGCGCCAGGTTTACGCATGTTGTGAAATCGGGCGAGACGCTGAGCGGCATCGCGAAGCGGTATCACACCACCACGGCCGCCCTCATGAGAGCCAACGGCCTGCGTCGCGCGCTGATCCTCCCGGGACAGTCCCTCGTCGTCCGGTCGGCACCGGCGCCGTCTCGGTCAAAGGCGTCGAGCGCCAGCCGCGGCTCCAATCACGCGGCATCCAAGAAGGCAATCGCGAGCAAACCCGCCTCGAAAAGGCTCGTTCCGGCCGCCGCTGGGAGCACGAGCAAGACGGTTGACGCTTCGGCGAAGACCCCGAAAAAGAACGGCGGGACGCGACTGGACAAATAGTCGCGCCCCGCCGGGTGCTGCTCGGTCAGGCTTCCGATCAGTCGATCGTGCCTTTGCCCTTGTAGCCCTGCAAGACGCTGCGATCGTAGCCGTTGCCCGGATTGACTCCGGCGCGTACGTCGCGCCACACCGCGTCTTCACCTCGATTGTAGGCCAGCAGCGCGAGCGAGACGTCGCCCTTGTACATGTCGAGCAGTGTCCGCAGGTAGCGGAAGCCGACACGAAGATTGACGTCGGGGGTGAACAGCTTCTCGCGCGTTACGCTCTTGTCGAACAGGCGAGCCGTGGACGGCATGAGCTGGGTGAGCCCAAGCGCCCCCACCTTGCTGATTGCATGCGGGTTGAACTCGCTCTCCAACCGGACGAGCCGGAACCCCAGTTCCGGGTCGACCCCTTCACGGATCGAGGCGTCGAACACCTTTCCGGCCATTCCGGCCGTGATCCCATACTGGTTCGAGTACCGCATGATCCGATCGAGACGCTCGTACTGAGCGCGGGCCAGCGTCAGCTCACCTTTCGTTGTCTCCAGCTCGGAGCGCAGCTTCCGGGCGTCCCCGAGCGAAAACAACCCCGCTCGGTTCCCAGTCACCGCAGGCTCGGCGTTCGCCGGGGTGGTTCTTCGGACGGCAATGATCAGTGCGATCACGGCCGCCGAACCAGCTACGAAGAGCACTCGCTGCATGCGTCTCCGTCGCCGAACCGCGTCCCCCCGGTGGACGTACGTCCCACGCAGGTTGCGCATAAGAGTATTGTTGGCAACAGGTTAACAACCCTACAGCCCTTACGCCTTCTTACCGCTGGACCCACGATAAGTGGCAGAGCTCGTGCCATCAACCCTTGCGTAATCGCCGCCGACTCCACCCGATTTTTCGGCCAACGATATATCGGAGATCTCCATCGCTCGGTCGAGCGCCTTGGCCATATCGTACACCGTGAGCAGGGCCACAGAGACCGCTGTAAGGGCCTCCATCTCTACCCCGGTTGGCCCGGTAGTGCTGACGGAGGCTTCGGCCACCACGCCCGGCAGAGTCTCGTCGGGGGAAAGCGATACCTCCACGTGCGTCAGCGCCAACGGATGGCAAAGCGGGATCAGATCCGACGTGCGCTTGGCCGCCATGACGCCCGCAATGCGAGCGACGCCGAGTACGTCGCCTTTCTTGACCTCCGCCTTCACGATCGCGGAAAGCGTCTCCGGGTGCATCCGGATGGCGCCCGTCGCCCGGGCGCGACGGAGCGTCTCCGGTTTGCCAGATACGTCCACCATCCTGGCCTCGCCGGACTCGCCGACGTGCGTCAACTCGTCGTTCATGGAATCGACTTGGACAATTGCCTGAGCAGCGAGGCGGTGAGCAATTGCGGACTCACGTTCCGGGAGGCCATCTCCTTGGCTTCCTCTACGGCGTCCACGGCACGGGCGGCACCCGATGCTCCTGGCTCGTCGCCACGATCCGCGGCGGCACGGGCCCGGTCGTGGAGCGCGACCGTGAGCGCGTCCAGAGCATCGCTGAACTTGCCGCGCGCCCCGGCGGCGCCGGCGCCGAGCGCCACGCGCATCTGCCGACCGTGATCGCGCGACGTAGCCGCTTCGAGGATACGATTGGCCTGACGCATTGCCGCCGTCCACGAATCGCGCTCGATGAGCCGTCCTGGTGCACCGCCCGCCAGACGAAGCAGTTCCCGCAGTTCGGGCCCTTTCGGGAGATCGAGGCGGTCGGCGATCTGCGGGTCGGCAAAGAACGCGTCCACTTCGGTGTCCGTGAGCGGAGGCACCCTGACGGCGACCGTGCGCGAGCGAATCGTCGGCAGCAGCGCCCCCGGCTCGCTCGACGTGAGGATGATGGTCGTATCGGCCAGCGGTTCCTCGAGGAGCTTGAGGAAGGCGTTGGCCGCCTGATCGGAGCCCTCTTGCGGCACCATGCGCTCGGCGTCGCCAATGACGAACAGCTTGCGTCGCCCCATCGCCGGCGACAGCGCCGCGGTGCGGACGATCGTCTTCACCGTCGACATGAAGATGGCTTCATCGCCCCCAGGCGCCTCGTACAATCCGCCGGCTTTCAGACGTGCAGCGATGGCGTCGGCCATGTCCTCGCGGACGTCATCCGGAGACGCGTCGGCGTCCTTGAGGCGCGGGCGTGGAAAGAACCACTGCAGATCAGGGTGCTTGAGCTCGGCCGACATCCGGCACGACTTGCATTCGCCGCAGGGGCCGGTCGCGGTCGGTCGGTCGCAGACAAGGAACCGCGCGAGCCAAAGGGCGAGCTGCTGTTTTCCGACGCCGCGAGGCCCGAGCAGGAGAAGACTCGAGGGCAGTGTGCCGCGCCCGACGGCGTGCGCGAGTCGGGCGCGAAGCGCGGTATGGCCGTGCAGTGGGACGAGAGGCACGCGGTGAAGATACTCCGGTTGTCTTCGGCTCGCCCACGCGGCGGTCGATGAGAGTTGCGGCGGCGCCAGGGCCCGAGTACGGTCAAGGTCCCGCAGGACTCCGGCATCTCATGACCCACATGCAGTTTCCGCACATCATGAAACCCGGCAACCTTCTCGGTGCGGCAATCATCTTGACCCTCGCGAGCAACACGACTGCGGCGCAGCGCGTGCGCGCGCGCGATCTGGGCGTCAAGCCCGGCGTCTTTCCAACTGGCGCTCTCAACGCGATCACCGACGTTGTCGGCGTGCGCGTGGGGCAGGCGACCGTCATCGAAGGTGACAACGTCCGAACCGGCGTCACAGCGATCCTGCCACACGGTGGAAACCTGTTCACCGATCGCGTGCCCGCCGCCCTCCACGTTGGCAACGGATTCGGAAAGATCACCGGAGTGACCCAGCTCCGCGAGCTCGGAGAGCTCGAGACGCCGATTCTGCTGACCTGCACTCTGTGCGTTTGGAAGGCCGCGGACGCGATGGTGGATTGGATGCTCGCGCAGCCAGGCATGGACAACGTCCGCTCGATCAATCCGGTCGTCGCGGAGACGAACGACGGAGCGCTCAACGACATCCGGGCCAGACCAATTCGTCCCGAACACGTTCGCGCGGCGCTGACGTCGGCGTCCACGGGTGCGGTCGCCGAGGGGAGCGTCGGCGCCGGAACCGGGACCGTTGCCTTTGGCTGGAAGGGCGGCATCGGGACTTCTTCACGCGTCGTCTCGAAATCGCTCGGTGGCTGGACCGTCGGCGTGCTCGTTCAGACGAATTTTGGCGGAATCCTGCAGGTGCTCGGCGCGCCGGTGGGAAAGGAACTCGGGCAATACGCATTCAAGCGCGAGGCCGAATCTCCCGGTGAGCGCGGAGACGGCTCGTGCGTGATGGTGATTGCGACTGACGCGCCGCTCTCCGATCGCAACCTCGAGCGGCTTGCCGCGCGCGCCGTCATGGGCCTCGCGCGGACTGGCTCTTCGGCGTCGAACGGGTCGGGCGAT
Source organism: Gemmatimonadaceae bacterium (assembly GCA_035493635.1). Lineage (GTDB taxonomy): Bacteria > Gemmatimonadota > Gemmatimonadetes > Gemmatimonadales > Gemmatimonadaceae > JAQBQB01. The sequence continues at coordinate 16,168 of DATJHY010000252.1, forward strand.
TACGTGCTCGCGTTTTCGACGAACGACAAGGTCCGAAGGTCGTACAACGCCACCAGGCTCGCGACGGAGGAATTGGCCAACGAGCAGATGTCGGCGCTGTTCGAGGCCGCGGTCGAGGCGACAGAGGAGGCGATTTACAATTCGCTCTTCATGGCGACTACGACGACGGCGAACGGCCATACGGTAGAGGCCATTCCGCTCGACAAAGTCCGCGCGGTACTCGGGAAGTACAACGTGGCGAACCGTTAGGCAGCTCGGCTACTCGTCTACTCGTCTACTCGTCTACTCGGCGGCTCGGCGGCTCGGCGGCTCGGCGGCTCTGTGCGGAGTCGTTCAGGTGCGGCGTAGTGGCGCTGAAGCTGTCGAAATCTCTCGGGCATGCTTCATGACCCATGGGTTGCGAACGCCTTTCGAGGAGGGACCATGGGCGGCAAACGACCCGATCAGCACAACATCGATCCAGGCGAAGCGGGGTCGAGCGACTATAAATGGCGGCGCGAGGGGCGCAGTGGGGGTGAGCAGATTCCCGACGAGGAAAAGCAGCAGCTCGCGTCCAACCCGCACGACCAACCGCTGGTGCCGGAAGAGCGGGTGAACCCGGCGCTGCGTGGATTGCGAGAACGCAAACAATCGGGGAAGCGGCCGGACGACGGCTCGATGAGCGACGACGACCGGGTCGACGAGGCGTCGCGCGAGAGCTTCCCGGCGAGCGACCCGCCGGCTCAGCCGTAGCCGGCGGCGAGGTGGGCGCTGGCACCGGCGCCCCCCTCGGCCGGGCGGCTCACCGCACGAGTTTCGCGGGGGAGAGACGGTTAAGCTTTGCACAATAAAGTACTTGCCAGAATTGATTCGCTGACGTACCTTCACCGCCATGGCCCCCGTCATTCCCCTCCGACCCCGAAAAGGCGATCCGCCCGAGATGCAGGCCCGGGCGATGGACAATCTGCGGTACATCCGTGGCGTCATGGAGCAGGCGGCCACCTTCACCGCCGTCTCCGGATGGGGCGAAGTCATCATCGGCCTCACCGCCATCTTCGCCGCGTTCGTGGCCGCGCGTCAGAGCCTTCCTTGGGCCCGCGTGGCGACCTGGGTCGCCGAAGCGGGTATCGCCGCGGGCATTTCCGTGGCGTCCATGTCGCTCAAGGCGCACGTGGCGAACATGCCGCTGCTGTCGGGCCCAATTCGAAAGCTCCTGCTGACTTTTTCACCGCCGATCATCGTTGGCGGCATACTCACCGCGGTGCTCGTCCACCTGGGGAATTACGCGCTCCTGCCCGGCGTCTGGATGCTGCTCTACGGCGCCGCCGTCGTGAGTGCCGGGACGTACTCGGTGCGCAGCGTGCCCGTGATGGGCGCCGGCTTCATGGCGCTCGGAGCGGTAGCCCTGGTCGCGCCGGTGTCCTGGGCGACCCCGCTCATGATTGCCGGCTTTGGCGGTCTGCACATCGTGTTTGGGCTGTGGATCGCGCGGAGGCACGGTGGCTAAGCCGCAGCGAGGCCGCCGACCCGATCCCGCCGAAAAGGACGCGAGCGCGCCGCTGCGTACCGTCCGCGGACGTGGGCCGGCGGAAGGGCCGCTCGCCCTCGACCGACTCATCCACGAGCGTTTGCGCCTCGGAATCCTCAGCGCGCTCGCCGTCAACGAGTCGTTGACCTTCCATGATTTGAAGAAGCTCATGGGAACGACCGACGGCAACCTGAGCGTGCATGCTCGCAAGCTCGAGGAAGCCGCATACATCACCTGCCACAAGTCGTTCGAGGGCCGCGTCCCCAAGACCGAGTACGCGATTACGCCGGTGGGACGCCGCGCGCTGGAGCGGTACCTGGACCACATGGAAGCCCTCATCCGGACGACACGCGAACGGTGACGTCCGGCGACTCTCTCTCGTCTACTCTGCCATGAAGCGATCGACCCCCGCGGCGCCGGCCTACAGCGGCATTCACGTCGGCATCATCATGGACGGTAACGGTCGATGGGCAGCCGCCCGCGGATTGCCGCGCACGTCCGGGCACCGCGCCGGCCTTCGAACGGCGCGCAAAATCGTCGAATCTGCGACGCGTGCCGGCGTGGGGACGTTGACGTTGTACGCCTTTTCGTCGGACAACTGGTCGCGGCCTTCGCCGGAAGTGAGCGCCCTCATGCGGCTGCTCCGCCGGTCGCTCATCATCGAGTCCAAGCGCTGCCTCGAAAATGGGGTTCGACTGACGATCGTCGGTCGCCGCGATCGCTTGCCGGCGGCGCTGGTCGTCGCGATCGAAGAGGCGGAGCAGCTCACCGCCCACGGGCGCAACCTCCACCTCCGGGTGGCGATCGACTACTCGGCGCGAGAATCGATCATGCGCGCTGCCGCTCTCGCCGGCGGTGAGCCGGTGACGCGAGATCGTTTCGGGCGACTGCTCGCGCAGGCCAACCACGATCCGTTTCCCATCGCTGACGTAGACCTGCTCGTACGCACGGGCGGAGAACAGCGCCTGAGCGATTTCCTTCTCTGGGAATGCGCCTACGCCGAGCTGCATTTCACCCGCTGCATGTGGCCCGACTTCAGCGAAAACGAATTCCTCAGTGCGTTGAGTGAGTTCCAGGTGCGCGAGCGCCGGTTCGGCGGCCTGGCCGCGCAGGCGGCGAGCTAGCCGCAACTGACGGCTGGCAGGATGGCGGCCGCGGCAAGAGATTCACCGCATGACACGACGCTCTCGTGCGGCCGAGCCGGCCCGCGTGGTTTCGGCTCCGCGCAACCCGAGCGAGATTCTCGTCGGGCGGACCGCCGAGCTCCAGACCTTCTCGACCGCCCTGACTGATGCCGACGCCGGACACGGCCAGACCGTGTTCGTGGTCGGCGAGAGCGGCATCGGGAAGACGAGACTCGTCTCGGCCGTCGCCGAGCAAGCGGGTCGCCGCGGATTCACCGTGGCGGCGGGGCGAGCATATCCGGTTGAAACCGGTGTGCCGTACGCCGTGTTCTCCGACGCGCTCCTGCCCGTTCTCCGCTCGGTTGAACCGTCGCTGCTCACGCTCCTCACACGCGGCGGCACCGCCGAGCTGGCGCAGCTCTTTCCGGCGTTCGAGGGCGGCAATCGCGCGGCGACGGTGCCGCGCGGAGATCCGGCGGAGATCAAGGCGCGGCTGCTCTGGAATTTCACGCAGTTCCTCTCCCGACTCAGCGCCAAGCGCCCGCTTCTCCTGGTGCTCGAGAATCTGCAGTGGGCCGACAGCGCGTCGCTCGAGATGCTGCACTTCGTCGCGCGCCAGATCGCCGCGGATCGTGTGCTCGTGATCGGAACGCACAACGATCCCGACCACCGCGGGAGTCCGTCGCTGCGCGCGACGGAGCAATCGCTTCGCAATCTTGGAAACGCCACTCGCCTGAGACTCCCGCCGCTTGGCATCGACGCCATCACCGAATTGCTCGAGCGAGCGTTTGGCGCGGACGCGGAACGCACGGCGAGCTTTGCCGAGCGACTGCAGCGATGGACGGGCGGGAATCCGTTTTTCATCGCCGAGACCATCAAGTCGCTGGTGGAATCGGGACAGCTTCGCCGCGGCCCAGGCGGCTGGGCTGGATGGGAGGTTGAAGACCTGCAAGTGCCGGCGTCGATCCGCGAGGCGGTGCTCGGCCGCATCGCCGAGCTTTCAGCGCCCGCGCGCGAGCTCGCCGACGTCGCCGCGGTACTCGGCACTCACGCCACCCACGAGCAACTCGCCGCGGTGGTCAACGTCGCGCCGGAAGAGCTGATCGCCGCGATCGACGAGCTGCGCGCGGCCGACGTCATCGCCGAGCGCGAGGACCGGGGTGACATCGTCTACGACTTCGCGCATCCGCTGATTCAGGAGATTCTCTACGGCGAGCTCGGTCTGGCTCGCACACGGACGATGCATGGCACGATCGCCGAAACGCTCGAGCGCCTCTATGGCGCGACGGCGATGGACCACGCCGGAGAGCTCGCGGCGCATTACGCGCGCGGTGACACGAAGCGCCTCGCGGCGAAAGCCGTCCGGTATCTGCGAGCTGCCGGGAAGGACGCTTCGACCAAGTACGCCAACCGGGAAGCGGAGGACTATCTCGCCACGGCGCTGGCGATCGCCGATCAGGAGCATGCGCCGTCGGCCAACGACATCGCGATGGACTTGGCGCGTGTTCGCCAGCGGCTCGGGGACTACGCCGGTGCGCTGCCGCTGCTGGAGCGGTTGCTCGAGGCCGCGCATGCGTCGGGTGACGTCGCTCGCATCGCGACGCTCCATCGGAGCATTGGCCTCGCACGCTACTGGAGCGGCGCCTTCGAGCAGGCGCTCGCCAACTACGACGCGGCGATCGAAGCCGGACGCCGCGCTGGGGACCGCGTGCTCGAGGCTCGCGTGCTCATCGCCAAGGCGAGTTGTCTCCAGGCGATCGGCCGTCCGGACGAAGCGCGCGACGAAGTCGAAGCGGCGCTGTCGATCGCGAACGAGATTGGACGCGACGGGCTGCTGGCGCGCGTGCATCGCGCGTTGCTGCTCGTCTATCTGTGGACCGGGCCGGCCGAGGCGGCGCGAGATCATGGCCGTCGCGCCATCGCGCTCGCCGACGCTGTCGGCGAAAAGGGTGTGGCCTGGTCGGCGCACTGGGCGCTGGCGATGCTTGCCGGCCTCACCGGAAACTCGGAGGAAGTGCGCCGACATCTGTCCGACGCGAAACGGCTGGCCGAAGAGCTTCGCTCACCGCTCCTGCGTGTGTGGACGGCGGAGGTGGAGATCGAATACGCCGCGGGCACCGGCGACTGGGATCATGCCGTGTCGCTTGCCGAACGCACGATCGAGCTGGCCCGATCGCTGGGCCAGCGCACCTTGTTGCCGCGGCTCCTCGTCTGGCTGGGGCTCCTCCACCTGGGCCGCGGCGATATCGACCATGGCAAGACGTGCGTGGACGAAGCTTGGACGCTGTCGGACGCGGGCGACGTCGCCAACCCCGTTCGCGACGTGCACACGATCGTTCCGGCGCACATCGGCCGCGCGGCGTACCATCTCGCGATCGGCGATTACGCCGAGGCAATTCGTGTCGGCGAGCGCGGCCTTCGCATCGCCGACCGATCGGGGTACGTGGTCTGGGCGATCCACCGGCTCATGCCGATCATCGCCGAGGCATCATTGTGGGCGAGCGACATCGAGCGCGGGCGTGAGCTCGGCACGCGGCTGCGCCGCGAGTCGACGGCGCTCGGACAACGATTGGGGCTGGCCTGGGCGGATGCCTGCGACGCCGTCGTCGAGTTGCTCAAGGGCGACCCGGCGCGCGCGGTGGCGCTCCTCCGCTCCGCTGCGGAAGGACTCGAGGCGATTCCATTCGTGGCCGACGCCGCGCGCGTGCGCCGTCAACTGGCGCGCGCCCTCGCCCAGACCGGCGATCGCGATGGCGCGATGCGCGAGCTCCGTCGTGCGCACGAGGTGTTCGCGCACCTGGGCGCGCAGCGGGAGCTCGACGGTACGCGCGAGCAACTCCGCGAGCTCGGCGCGCGGCCACCGAGTCGCACGTTGACGCAGGGTGTCGCGGGCTTGACCGGACGCGAGCTCGAGATCGTGCGACTCGTTGCCGCGCGTCGCTCCAACAAGGAGATCGGCGCGACGCTGGGGATTTCGGCGCGCACGGCCAGCACGCATCTGTCGAACATCTTCACGAAGCTCGGTGTCGAGTCCCGCGGTGAGCTGGCCGATCGGGCGCGCGAAGCGGGGCTACTCGAAACGACTGCGTGACGCGAGCGCTTGCTGCACTCAGGTGACGTTTTCGATCGCCCACGTCCAGTACACGGCGTCCTCGGCGCTCATGTTCCCGCGCGGCGTGAGCCGCGCGTCCTCGTACCCGTAGCGGCCGATGTCGAGCAGATACTGCGCTCGAGACATCAGAGTGCCGCGACACACGCGGTCTTCGCTCGGCGGTCCATCGAGCTCCTGGTGCAATCGGCCCATGAGGTCGGACATCACGCGCGGCGGAATGCGATGCCGCTCGGACGGGTAGATGAAGCCGAACAGGACGAGGTGCGACGCCAGCAGCTGCCAGTGTGAGTCGAACCGTCGCACGACACGGTCCCAATCGAGCTGCTCGGCGCACGTCCTGAGAATGTGCGCGACGTCGGCGCCGTCGTAGCGCTCGCGTTCCATGACGTAGGCCTTCTGCCAGAGGAGCTCTTCGACTGGCGCGATCTTGACAGGCATGCCGAGAACGTCGGCTTCGAGCGCGTACTGAAACCATTCGTCATCCACGCGGCAGACGCCGTTGCCCGAGCTGTACACAAGATCAACGACGTCGGCCCCGTGCTGTGCCTTGGCGAGCCAATGCGGGAACGTGATCTCCGCGTGGTAGCCGGCCTGCCGTAATGCTTCGAGCGCGGGGTCCACGTCGGCGTGCCGGACGAACAGATCGAAATCCTTCGTCTCGCGCACGATACCCGTGTAGTTGAGCAACGCGTGCGACCCGCCGACGAGAAAGGGCACGCGCGCATCGCTCAGCACGTGTAACGTGCGCCGATAGAACGCATTGGTGTCGCGGCCCGGGTGGTCGAACGTCGACTGATACGCCATTGGCTCACGGTTGAGGCTTCTAGGCCGCCGCTGAATGCAAGTCCGAGGCTAGACGGACGGGCACGCTCCGCGCACGAGTGCGCTGGCCCGAATTGTTCGGTATGAGCCGGTGGACCTATCGCCACGATGTGCAAATGCCCATGCCCCTGAACGACAGCGTCGTCCGTTTGGCAGCACTCGGCGACATCCATTACGGGAAAGGCTCGCAGGGGAGCTACGCGCCGCTTTTCGGCCAGATCGCCGAGGCTGCTGATGTGCTCGTTCTCTGCGGCGACCTCACCGACTACGGTTTGGTGGAGGAGGCGCGCGTGCTGGCGCGCGACCTCGCACCGATCAAGATCCCGGTTGTCGCCGTGCTCGGGAACCACGATTTCGAGACGGGGCAGGAGAAGGAGATCGCGCAGGCGCTGAGCGACGTGGGCGTGCACGTGCTCGACGGCGACAGCTGGGAGTTCCGCGGTGTGGGCTTTGCCGGAGTGCGAGGTTTTTGCGGCGGCTTTGGGCGCGGCGCGCTGGGGCCGTGGGGCGAAAAGGTCATCAAGGCGTTCGTCCACGAGGCGGTGCAGGAAGCGCTCAAGCTCGAGTCGGCACTCGCCCGGTTGTCGACCGACCATCGAATCGTCGTCATGCACTACGCACCGATCCGGGCGACGGTAGAAGGCGAGCCGCCGGAGATCTTCCCGTTCCTCGGCTCGAGCCGACTGGAGGATCCCATCGGCCGGTTCGACGTCACCGCGGTATTTCACGGGCATGCCCACAAAGGCGCGCCGGAAGGGAAGACGCAGTCTGGGATTCCGGTGTACAACGTCGCACACGCGGTGCTCAAGGCGAACTATCCTGACCGTCCACCGTTCCGGTTGTTCGAGGTGAAGACGGCGTCGACGACGGAGCCGGGTGTGACGCCGATCGCCGATCGGCGATCGTGGGGCCGCCGCGCTACGGATCGACCGCCCTCCGACCGCCAGAGCGCCGGACCGTCGAATCCGACGTGAGCTGGAGGGTTGGAGGGTTGGAGGGTTGACTGACGAGTCCCTCCATCAACGAGCCCTCCAGCCCTCCAGCCCTCCAGCCCTCCAGCGCTCTAGCCCTCTAGCCCTCTAGCTGCGGCAGTGCGCCGCTTGCCGGCTGCGCCGGGAGCGACTCGAGATAGGCGCGAGTGGTCTCGAGGTTCAGTTGCATTCTGCGGATCGGCCGCCGCGTGAGCAGTGCTCGAATTGCGTCGCTCAGCTCGGTGTGCAGCACGTGATAATTCACGTCGGCATCGAGTCGCGTGAGGCTCGGGCCCAGCGCGACGAATCGCAACGTGATCGACACTTCGACCGGACTGTCCGGAACGCTCGCGAACGCGATGACGGACCGCGGCATCCACTTCGTGACGACCGCATCCCATTCGATGGCGACGCCCGAGCCTGACCGAATGACCCAGTGCGAGCGTCCGTCCCGCGAATCGTATACCGCGCTCACGGCGCGAATCACCTGCGGCAGATTCTCGAAGTCTTTAAAGAACTCGAATACGTCGGCGATCGGGCGTGCGATCTCGACGGATGAGCGGACCGCCAACCGTCGCTTGCGCTCGCCGTTGAGGCGAAGCGAGCCCTCGACGAGGGGCCACGAGGCGCCGCCCAGGCACGCCGCGCCGGCGAGCCGCACCAAGGCCGTCGCCCGACGATCGCGGCCGCGCCAGGCGAGCAGGGCGGCGCTTGCGGCAATTGCCCCGAGCCGGGCGATTGTAGTCGGCAGTCTCTCCTCGGGTGACGCGTCCGTCGACATGCCAGGGGACGGTCGCAAACGCAGTGCCGCTCAGCCGACGCGGGCCACGAACGCCTCGAGTCGCGCCAGCGCGGCGGACATGTCGGCGCGGCCATATCCGAGCCGAAACCAGTTGCCCTCGTACCCGAACTGCGACGCGGGCAAGAGCAACACGCCTTCGCGCTCCACCAGATCGGCGGCGAACCGATCGACATCGCCGTCCACCAGGCGCGGGAAGCACACGCTGCCGGCGCGAGGCCTGACCCACTCGAACGTATCGGGGTGGACTTCCATGAACTCATCGAGCCGCGCCAGGTTGGAGCGAATGATGTCCATGGCCCGCGCCACGACGGGCTCGCGCTTCCGCAAGCCGATCAGCGCCAGGATCTCGCTCGGCGCAGCGCTGCAGATCGTCGTGTAATCCTTGAGCGAGGCGAGGCGCCGACGAAGCGGCGCGTTGCGCGTCGCGATCCAGCCGATGCGAATCCCGGCCAGCCCGAACGCCTTCGACATCACACCGAGGCTCACGCCGTTGGCCGAGCGATCGGCGGCGGCAGGCAGCGGCGGGGCGGAGTGCTCGAGGAAGCGATACACCTCGTCGGAAAAGAGCAGCGCGCCGTGCAGCTCGGCGATCGCCGCCAGTCGCTCCAGCTGATCGGCGCCGAGCTGCGAGCCGGTCGGGCTGTGCGGCGAGTTCACGATGATCATGCGCGTGTTTGGCCGCATGGCAGCAGCCACCGCGTCAACGTCCAGCGACCAGTCGGCGGGATCGAGCGGCACCAGCGTGACCGATGCCCCGATCGACCGCGCGACTTCGTGAAGCGATTGATACGCCGGCCACTCGACGACGACGTGATCGCCCGGCGACAGCGTGGCGTGCATCGTCAGAAACACGCCCTCTTCTGCGCCGGCAAACGTGACGACGTCGTCGCCGGACAGTGTGGTATAGAGGGCGGCGATCTCGTCACGCAGCGCCGGCAACCCGAGCGACTCGGTGTAGCCCAGGCTCAACTGCTCCCACCGCCGGCGCGAATCGTCGTCCGCCAGTTGCAGGAAGTCACTCAACCGGTACGGTTCCACATCTGACGCGCAGAGGACGTGTCGAACGGAGAACTCCCACCGCGCGAAGTAGCGCTCGAGCGCGAAGTCCGCGATCTGCACGTCAGCGCGCCGTGATCACGCCGCATGCGGCGCGAGCGCCGGCATTGCCGGCGGGATCCGTCAAGTAGTCGTCCTTGCTGGCGTGGATCACGACCGCGGCGCCATCGCCATCGAGCAGGGCGTTCGTTCCCTTGAGCGTGACGCCGGGCAGGAGGAACTCGAAGGTAAGCGAGCCCGCCGCCGGCGTCGTCAGGTTCGGCAGGTCGCCGAGGTGCGGTCCCCGGGGATTGAGGTAGCCGTGCTGTCGCGTTAGCGGGTTGAAATGGCCGCCGGCGGTGGTGAACGGCGCTTCACACTTTCCTATTGCGTGAATGTGAATGGCGTGCGTTCCGAGCCCGAGATCCGACACCGTCCCACGGATCATCACGCCGGAGTACGAGTCGGCAAAGGTGACGGTGCCGACGCGCCGGCCGCTCGCGTCATGCAGCGTCGCGCTCGCCATTGCGAACGACGTCGGAGTCGCCGGCCTCGTCGCCGGCGCCGAGGGCGACGGGCTCGGAGGCAGCTGCAGCGGAGGCGGCGACGAACACGCCAGCACCGCGGTTGCGCACGCGACGACGGTAGTCTTCAACGGATTCAGCACGCGAGCCTCTCTCAGGTGAACGATTCGGTGAGTGTCGCGGCGGCGTCGCGGACGCGCGCCAGCGCGTCGTCCGCGGTGTCGCCGATTGCCGACAGATGGCCCATCTTGCGCCCGGCACGCGCCCCAGGCTTGCCGTAAAGATGCAGTCGTACGCCCGGCCGTGAGAGCGCCGCCTCGAAGCGAGGTGCGCCGTCGCCACGCAGCCACAGATCGCCGAACAGATTGTAGATCGCGCCCGGGCGCAGCGCGCGCGTCTCGCCCAGCGGCAGATCACACACCGCGCGCACGAGCTGCTCGAACTGGCTGGTCGAGCAGGCGACCTCCGTCTCGTGAAACGAGTTGTGAGGGCGGGGCGCCAGCTCGTTGACGAGCAGGCTGTCGTCGCCGAGTAGAAACAACTCGACGGCGAGGATGCCTTCCAGCTCGAATGCCGTCGCGATGCCGCGCGCAATCTCCTCGGCGCGGCTCGCCACGGTATTCGACAGCGGAGCCGGAAGGACCGACCAGGCGAGGATTTGTCGCTCGTGGAAGTTGAGGGCCGGCGGATACACGCGCACCTCGCCGCTCGGCCGCCGCGCCACCATCACCGACAACTCCGCCGCCAGATCGAGCGCCTGCTCGGCGACCGACCGTCGCTCACCCAGCGCCGTCCACGCGCCGGGCGCCTCGGCCGCCGTCGCCACGCGCGCCTGGCTCCGGCCATCGTAGCCGCCGCGGCACGTCTTCACGAACAGCGCGCCCATGGCGCGAGCGGCGGCCGCGAGGTCCTCGGCGTTCGAGACTTCGCGATACGCGCCGACGGGAAACCCGTGCTCGACGAGCCAACGCTTTTGCACGGCGCGATCCTGTACCACCTCGAGGATCGCCGCGCCGGGGCGGAGCGGCGCATGGCTCGCGGCGGCGGCGAGCGCGGCGGCGCCGATGTGCTCGATCTCGAGGGTGACGACGTCGCAGTGGCGCGCCAGCTCGGCGGCGGCCAGCGCGTCGTCGAAACGCGCGGCAACAACGCGATCGGCGACGGCCCCAGCCGCGCAGCCGGCGTCGGGGTCGAGCACGTGCACGTGATACCCGAGCGTGCGCGCGGCCATCGCCGTCATGCGGCCCAACTGGCCACCGCCCAATATGCCGATGGTGGAACCTGGTGCTACGATCTCCATCAGCTTCGCGCCGGGATCGTGTTCTCCAACACCTCGCGCGTGCGCTGCTCGCGCCAGGCGCGAAGCCGTGCCCGCAGGTCCGGGCGATTGATCGAGACGATCGACGTTGCGAGCAGCGCGGCGTTCACGGCGCCGGCCTCGCCGATGGCGAGCGTCCCGACAGGGACGCCCTTTGGCATCTGCACGATCGAGAGCAGCGAGTCGAGGCCGTTGAGCATCGTCGCGGGAATCGGCACGCCCAACACCGGCAGCGCGGTCTTTGCCGCGACCATACCGGGGAGATGCGCCGCGCCGCCCGCCGCGGCGATGATGACTTCGACGCCCCGCGACTCCGCCGTCGACGCGTATTCGAACATCCAGTCGGGGGTGCGATGCGCCGACACGATCCTCGTCTCGTGCTGCACGCCCAGGTCGACGAGCAGGTCGATCGCCTGCTGCATGTACTTGAGATCGGACGTGCTGCCCATGATCACGCCAACCCACGGATGCTCGTCGTTCGGTGAAGGCGGCTGGTTCGGCATGGCGCTGGTGTGGAGGATGCTGCCGGAAATATAGACGTCAATCGAAATCGGCTTGCCGTTGCCTCGAGCGGGGACGGCGGCGTCAGGGTTTGGTCTTATCGACCACGACGCGTCCGCCCTTCATCACCCACCTCACCCCATTGATGACGGCATCGATGTTCGCGAGCGGATCGCCTTCGACGGCGACGATGTCGGCGTAATACCCGGGCGCGATTCGCCCCAGGCTTTGCTCCATGCCGAGAATCGCGGCGCCGTTCACGGTCGCCGTTTCGAGCGCCTGCGCCGGCGTCATCCCGATCTTCGCGAACCATCCAAGCTCGCGCGTGTTCTGCCCGAACATGTGAAACACTGCGTCGGAACCCATGCCGAGCTTGACACCGGCGCGAAAGGCGCGCCGAGCCGTCTCCATGTTGAGCAGCCGGAACGAGTCGAGACCGGCGGCCTGCGCGTCGGTGTACTGAAAGTCGCGACGATACTCGGCGTAGTAGCGGTTATGATCGATCGTCGGGACGTAGAACGTGCCGCGGCGCGCCATTTCGGTGAGCGTCGAGTCGTCGAGATCGACCGCGTGCTCGAGCGTCGTCGCGCCAGCGCGAACGGCGTCGCGGCCGCCAGCCGGGCCGTACGAGTGAATCGCGATCCGTTTGCCGAGCGATCTGGCCGCGTCGACGGCGGCGCGCATCTCGTCGAAGGTGAACGTTTCGGTGCCGCTCACGTCGGCGCCGGTGCCCGTGGAGCCGTATATCTTGATGTAGTCGGCGCCCGCGTCGACCTGCTGCTTGACCGCGGCGGGGATTTGCGAGATGTCGAATATCCGTCCCCGTTGCGTCCGCGTGGTGTCGGTGTTGGGACGGTAAGGGGGACGCGCGCGCTGCAGACCATATCCGGCGACGAACATGCGCGGACCCACCCAGCCGGCTGAGTTGATCGAGTCGCGCAGGGCGATGTCCGTGTAGTTGGACGCGCCGAGATCGCGAACCGTCGTGACACCGGTCTGCAGCGTGGCGAGCGCGTTGGCGCGCGCGAGTTGTACGGTCTGCTCCGGCGTGCGCTGGGGTTGCCGCCACGGGTTGGTGCCCGAGGTCGGATCCCAGTAGTAGGTCATGTGGGTGTGTACGTCGATGAGACCGGGGATCGCCGTGTAGCGGGTGAGGTCGATGACGTTGGCGCCGATCGGCGGCGCGTCGGCGCTTCCGGAGACACGCGTGATCCGATCGCCGTCCACCACGATCACACCATTGGAGATTACGCGACCGCTTCCGTCCACGACCGCGTGAAAGCGCAGCACCGTGGACTGCGCCACTGCCGAGGAGCCCGCGGCGAGGAAGAACGCCGCGACGATCTTACTGGTTGCTCGCATGCGACTAAGCTCGCGATCCGCGGTCAGCGCGTCCAGCGGACCTCGCGTGCGCGTGCGCGATTCGCGTCGTCATCGTCCAACCGTGACGCGACCGACCATCGACGCCCACGGATGCCACTTGGGCCCCGCTGCGTACGCGCGAGTCTGATTCACGGCGCGATACTCGAGCGAGATCGCACGATATCTGACCTCCACTCCGAGATCGCCCGTTCCGACGAAGGGCTCGTGCCCGACTCGCGGACCACGCTCGAAGGTGTTCCCATCGAGAAAGAGGTTGCGCGCGACCGCCTGACCGGAAACGCCGGCCTCGATGGTGAAGCCGGCCGACGATGCCTCGGGTAGCCACGGATGGGCCAGGTGCCAACCCGATCGAATCCGAAAGCCGGCGTCTGCCGCTGTGAGCACGTTGCCAAGCGACAGCCCTCCGGTCGGAATTACATCGACGCCCACCGAGGGGCCGCCCGCCGTCCAGGCGCGACGCTGTTGTTCGTACCGGAGGATCGCGCCGGGCTCGAATGCGATTTGATGGCTCCAGTCGGTGGGACGGTTGAACTCCGGCGCGGCCTCGTGCGCGAGTCGTTGCGTGAAGCGGGCGAGCGAAGGCGGGCCGGTGACGCCAAGCGTCAACGTGAACTCGTCGAGGCGATCGACGGAGAGGGCGCGCGCGGACTGCGCGAGGTAGAGCCAGCCCGCGTTCGGTCTCGCAGTCGCCGAGGCGTGCGGATCGTTGACGTCCACCGACGGCGTGTAGATGTCCTGACCCAGCTCGAGTCGCGCGGTGCGACACGTTTGGGCGTGCACGACACACTCTCCACGACCCTTGATCAGCGCGCGACTCCACCATGGCGCGTCGCCGCCGTCGTAGTCGAGATGGACGCCGCTGGTATAGTCCTCGTCGGGACGGTTCCACGGCAGCATCCAGAAGTCGAACGCGTCGTTGTCGGTGCGGAGCGAAAACGTCTTGGGCGCGCGACCGGGCGCGGCGACGGGCCTACCTGCAGCGACCGGGGCGGGGGCAGGGGATTGCGCAACGGCCGTCCCGATCGAGAACGGGACGGCCGTGACAATTAGCAACGCGATCGATACGCGACGGTTCACTGATACTGGATGTACAATGGGCGAGGAAGCAGACGCAAGACTTCGAGCGGCGTCAGAATGGTTTGGCCGGACTTCGTGTCGTTGTGATAGAACAACTTGAAGCCGGTGAACTCCACGGGATGATTCACGATGTAGTCGTGATAGGAATCGAACTTGAGCCAGGGTGGACCCCATCCGTCCATGTCCATCACGACTTGCACACGCGGTGTCGGACGGATGCTCTCGGCATCGGGAACCATATCGGCGCGGAATCGGTGCACGACGAGGATCTTGGGCGGCAGATGGTTGTCGCGGACCAGCTTGTCGAGCGTTTGAATCGCGTAGTTCACGTCGCTCGCCATCATCTGGCCGACTTTCGCGCTCGGCCGCACGCCCTCGCGTTTGTAGTGCATGTAAAACTCGGGGTCGACGCCGAGATGCACGTCAGGGCGCTGGAGATACTTGAGCAGCAGCGGCAACTCCTGTTGCAGCGTGCTGTGGCCCGCCTGAATGTCGACGAAGAGCAAACCCTTGCGGCTCTTGGCCCAGTTGTAGGCCTGCTCGATCGTCTGCGCGCTCTCGCGGCGGCGCCAGCCGCCGTCGGGACCGGCGGCACCCTGGGCGACGACGGTCACGAGATGGATCGCGGGGATGACCGGCGTTGAAGGATCGGCCGCGCGCCATTGCGCCACCGTCTTATCGAGCATCGAGAGCATCTCCTGCTCGGGATACTCGCCCAGCACACCCATCTTCTTCGAGTGCGGATTGCCGTAGTAGGCGACGATGCGGTTTTCGGGAAGCAGCGAACCAGCGATTCTCTCCGGCCCAGCCGGCCAGCTCGCCAGGCGCTTCTGCCCGGCGCGAATGGCCGCGGCGTACGATGCACTGTCGTGTGCGTTACGACCGGAGTTGAGCCGTGGACGCGCGGAGTCCGTGCCCGGCCGCGGTGCCGGTTTGTCGGCGGTGGTCTTCGCTGGTTTCTGCGCGGCCGCCCTGCCGGACACGTCGCCACCCGACGTTTTGGTGGAGTCCTGCGTCGCGGCCTTGGCGTTTGGCCGGGAGCCGCACGCGGCGAGCACGGCCGCGGCGGTGAGCGGGGCGAAGGCAATACGAAACTGCGTGATCATCGTGTGGTTGTAACGCCGGATGAAAGTCTGCGGTCCGTACATCGGGCACCGTGTGTGCCACGGTGCAGCGGAGCCTGGCTCGGACGCGCGCCTCAGGACGCGCGAACCTTCTCGAAAGTTACTGAGCGCGGACGCCGATCAATTCGCCAGCGGCGCGGCCGCGATCGATCGCGTCATCGCCGTGGCCGAGTCCGGACACGCGCTCACGAACTCGACTGAGCGGCGTACGGCTGCCGGGACCGCCGAGCGTGATACGATGCGGAAGCCATTTGCCGAAAAGAAAGCCTCGGCCGTGGTCGTGAGCAGATAGAGATCGTGGACGCCTTGGGCGCGCGCGCTTTCGACAGCAGCGTCGACCAGCGCCCGACCGACGCCGCGGCCGCGCCATGCCGGATCGACCACCGCGGAGCGAAGGAGGGCCGCGTCGCCGTAGAGTTCCAAGCCGATGGCGCCGATCGGAGACGCGGGGACGCGCTGGGAGTACGTGCCCTCCGCTACCAGAAACTCATGGAACCGCTCTCGGACGCCGTCGAGCGGGAGGCTCTCGTCATTGAGCATCGCCTCCACCGCTTCGAGATCGTCGCCGCATGCCGTGCGTACGGTGTAGGTGAACAGGCGAGTATGCATGGGGCCAATCTCCCGGGCAAAAAAGACGAGAGTCGATTCAGATTACTCTAAATCGACTCTGGCCCGTGTTTCACGGAATGTGACGCCATCTTGTTGTTGGAGCTCCCGGGGAGGGACTCGAACCCCCGACCTAGTGATTAACAGTCACCCGCTCTGACCAGCTGAGCTACCCGGGAATGGGTCGCGGCTTGCACCGCCATCTGCCGCCCGAAATCGGTGACAGACAACGAAAAGTAGCGGACCGGGTGTCGAAGTCAACGGCTGGTGCGGTGCAGCCAACCTCAAATGTGCCAGCAACTTAAACCGCGCGAGACACGCGAGATCGGGCTCGCTCGGCCCCGCGCTTGGCACCGTCCGGTTCGGTGAAGGCGGGCAGTACCGTGCGAAGCCAGCGTCCGGTGTGGGACGCGGCGACTCGAGCGATCTCCTCGGGCCGGCCAGTGGCCACGACCTCGCCGCCGCGCTCCCCGGCCTCAGGGCCCAAGTCGATCACCCAGTCGGCGAGCTTGATGACGTCGAGATTGTGCTCGATCAACACGAGCGTATGGCCGGCGTCCACGAGGCGGTCGAACACCTGCGCGAGACGGCGAATGTCCTCGAGGTGGAGGCCGGTCGTGGGCTCGTCCATCACGTACAGCTTCTTGCCGCTTTTCTTCCCGGTGAACGCGAGCTCGCGAGCGATCTTGAGACGCTGGGCTTCGCCTCCCGACAGCGTCGTGGCGGGCTGGCCGAGCCGCAGATAGCCCAACCCTACCTGCTGCAGGTGCCAGAGCGCCTGCCCGAGCTTTTCTTCTCGTGGAAAGAACCGGATGGCTTCGTCGATGGTGAGCTCGAGGACGTCGTAGATGTTCTTGCCGTTCACGCGCACGTCGAGCACGGCGGGCTTGAACCGCTTACCGCCGCAGTCGTCGCACGGCACGAACACGTCGGCCATGAACACCATCTCGACCTCGATGGAGCCGGCGCCCTCGCACGTCTCGCACCGGCCACCGGCGACATTGAAGCTGAACGTGCCGGCGGTGTATCGCCGCTCGCGCGCGAGCGGCGCGTCGGCGAAGATGCGCCGGATCTCGTCGAACGCCTTGACGTACGTGACGGGGTTGGAACGCGGCGACTTCCCGATCGGGCTCTGGTCGATTCCGCACACGTCGTCGATCGCCTCGACTCCTGTGATCGCGTCGTACGCCCCGACGCGCTCGCCCAGATGCTGTTTGGCGCTATGCTCGCCGCGAAGCCTGGTCTCGAGCGCGCGCAGGAAGACGTCGTGTATGAGCGTGCTCTTGCCAGATCCTGAAACACCCGTCACCGCCGTGACCGCCCCGAGCGGGATCCTGATGTCGACGCCCTTGAGGTTGTGTTCGCGCGCGCCGGTGAGTGTGATCCACCGCGGACCGAGCCTCCGCCGCGCTTCCGGCACGGCGATCGTGCGCGCGCCGGTGAGATACGCTCCGGTGAGCGGGCTCTCGGAGACGCGCGACATCGGCCCCGTGAACACCAGCTGCCCTCCGCGCTCGCCGCTCGCCGGCCCCAGCTCGACCATGAAGTCCGCGGCGCGAATCGCCTCCGGATCGTGCTCCACGACGAGCACCGTGTTGCCGCTGTCGCGCAACCGATGGAGCAGGCGAAGCAGCCGGTCCATGTCG